>NZ_JBBHZM010000001.1:0-477865 GCF_049843615.1 Fictibacillus sp. Mic-4
GAGAGAATGCCCGAGTATGTCCAAGAGAGGAGTTCTCAAGGACAAAAAACAAGAGATGATGCCTGAGTATGTCCAAGAGAGGGGTTCTCAAGGACAAAAAAAAGAGGCAAGCTTCAAAATTGTCCAAGAGAGGACATCTCAAGGTTAAAATTCGAGAAGTGAGCCCTTTAATTTCCAATTGATTTTATTGGACGAACTATGCATTTTTTCGTATAGTTACTTAGGTAGTTTGATAGAAGAGGAGGCAATAGGAGTGTTGTTTTTTGCATTGCCGCAATCGTTTTTGCAAATGAATACCATTTTTGTTTCTATTTTGATCGAGGCACTGCCATTTGTATTAATTGGCGTGTTTATTGCAGGATTTATTCAAATGTTTATAACTGAAGACATGGTGGCCAGAATCATGCCGAAAAATAAAGTGCTGTCGGTTTTATTCGCTTCATTTGTCGGGATTTTCTTCCCCTCCTGTGAATGCGGGATTGTTCCGATTGTCAGGAAATTAGCGGCAAAAGGGGTGCCGCTGCATGCCGGTATCGCTTTCATGTTAACTGGGCCGATCATCAACCCAGTCGTCTTGTTTTCAACATACGTCGCCTTTGGAAGCACATGGGAAATGCCGCTTTACCGGGCGCTTGGAGCGATTGTTGTTTCGGTGTTCGTCGGGCTTATCATTGCCTTTTTCTATAAAGGAGACGGGTTAAAAGCCTTTGATGCCGGGCATCGCCATTCTCATGAAAGCCTTTCGATAAAAGAGAAAATATGGGAGACATTAAAGCATGCTGTTGATGAATTTTTCTCAATGGGGAAATATTTAGTCATTGGCGCGCTTATAGCGGCATGTGTCCAAACCTATGTAAAAACATCGACATTATTGTCGATCGGAAATGGGAAAGTTTCCTCCACTCTTGTCATGATGGTACTTGCTTTTATATTGTCACTTTGTTCGGAAGCGGACGCCTTTATCGGCTCCTCGTTCCGGAGTATATTTTCGACAAGTTCCATTTTAGCGTTTCTCGTGTTCGGGCCAATGGTCGATATTAAAAACTTGCTAATGATGCTCGGTACGTTTAAAACGCGTTTTGTTCTATTGGTTGTCGGTTCCGTTACTCTCGTCGTATTTTTATTCTCGCTGTTAATATAGGAGGTGGCCAAATTGATACGCGCATATATTTTAATGGGATTTACCTTTTTTCTTATGCATCTCCATACGTCGGGAAATATAAGTAAATATATTAATATGAAGTACTCTTATTTAAGTCTGAGCGCGATGGTCGCTGCAGGGGCCTTAACGGTCGTTCAATTTATTATTGTTGCAAAAGAAGACAAAGAAGGCGGGCAGCATGGACATGGATGCAGCCACCATGATTGTGGCCATCATCATTCAAAGGAAGATACATGGTATAAGAAGCTCTTCGTCTATGCGATTATGATTTATCCTATTGTTTCAGGAATCTTTTTCCCGATTGCGACACTTAATTCGAATATCGTCAAAGCGAAAGGCTTCCATTTTCCGACGTATAACGAAGGAAAAGGAGACCCTTACGCCAAGCCGCAATTTTTACGTCCGGATACGAGCGGCTATTTTGGAAAAGAGGCCTATGCCGATTTGATGAATAAAGAGAAAAAAGCATATATTGATAAAAATACAATCGTGCTTAATGATAAAAACTATTTAAAAGGCATGGAAACAATTTACAATTTTCCTGGAGAATTTGACGATAAGACGATTCAATTTAAAGGGTTTGTCTATAATGATCCAAGCACGAAAAAAAGCCAAATATTCGTTTTCCGCTTTGGCATCATCCATTGTGTCGCCGATTCAGGCGTTTTTGGAATGCTTGCGGACATGCCTGAAGGGACGAAGTTAAAAAATGATGAATGGGTAATCATAAAAGGAAAGTTGTCTGAAATGTATTATGCCCCATTTAAGATGGACATTCCGTACGTTCAAGTGGATCAATGGCAAAGAACCTCACCGCCAAAAGATCAATATGTGTATCGGGGTTACTAAGATGTTGCTATCGCGCAGCATCTTTTTTTATGAAGCATACTTTTTTCTTAAACGACAAAGAGTAATAAGTAAGAAGTTACAAAGGGAGATGAACGTATTGGATAGGAAACGGTATTATGTGAATGTTGAATCTGGTGAAATACACCCGGATAAAACGGCTTCAGGCTTTGAATTTGAAATTGAAGCGACGGATCGTGATGTCATTGAGCTAAAAAAGCTGTTTGACGAATGTGACAGATCAGCTACAAAAACGTTTTGGCGGGCCCACGTCCCTTTTCTTGAATATCATAATGACCAATCGAATGATGAATATGATGAAGCAATGAAGAAAATATATAAAATGATTCACGATCTAGGCCAGCCCGAAACGAGAGAACATATCGAATCAATGGGTATTCTTGATTAAAAAGCTTAATCGTTCTTGATTAGGCTTTTTGTTTTTCTAACAAAAAAAACAATGGTATGCTTGAACTAGTCGTAGACAAAGGAGGCTTTTTTTCGTGACGATACAAGTAAAAGTCTATTCCGATTTCGTCTGCCCTTATTGTTTTATGGCGGAGACGCCGCTTAAGGAAGCAATAGGAGGAAAGGATGCAGAAATGGAATGGATGCCGTTTGAACTATATCCGTACCCGGCTGAACCTTTGCGACCGGAAGGAGAATACATTCAAAACGACTGGAAGGAATCTGTAAAGCCACGCGCCGAAAAACTCGGAATTTCGATTCAGCTGCCGCAATTCTCTCCTCTGCCCTATACACACCTTGCTCATGAAGGGCATTTATTTGCGAAAGAACATGGAAAGGGAGAGGAATATTCCCACTCTGTTTTTACTGGATTGTTCCAAAAAGGGCTGGATATAGGCAATATCGAGATATTGACAAAAATAGCCGGCCAACTGGGTTTACATGAAGAAACATTTAGGGAGGCACTCCAACTCCGTAAATATAAAGATGAACATAGAAAATTACTTCAACATGCAAAAGAAGAAGCGAATATTACGGTCGTTCCTACAATTGTCATTGGGGACAGAATCCTGCGCGGGCTCCATCCGAAAGAAACGATCGAAAAAGCGATTCGTTGTGCGATCCGCGAGTCAAAGATGGAGTTTTGTGAAGGGGATCAATGCCATTAATCAATGGAGCGGAAATGATGAACATTTTCGCTCCTTTTTCAATACAAAAAAAGCTTCAAAGGCTAAAGTAGCCTTTGAAGCTTTTTTTCTTTCATCTACGATGAAAAAGGGGGTTGATAGGGATGTCTATAATATAGCAAATTTCAAGGACAACGATTTGAATATGTGATTTTTTTGATAAGAGTCTCTTTTTTGTGACATGGCAAAAAAAAAACGCACAAAAAAAGCCCCGGATAGGGCTTTTTTTATGCTTTATTTAAAAAGGGGGGTATAGGGTTGTTCTTATTATAACAGTTGGGAGGGGAAAATAACGGATGATCTAATTTTTTTGATAACCATCTTGATTTTGTGACAGATAGACTTCCTGAAAACGAAAAAAAGCCCTGGCTAGGGGCTTTTTTTCTTATATTAAAAAGGGGGGTACATACTATTAGACGAACTGAGAATAAAAAGGTTACAGTTTAAAATAAATTTAAGCGGAATTTCCAAACAAGACGGTAGTCAAAGAAGTAGCGTGTAGCATATAATATTTCATAAAAAGAAAAAAGTTTCCTTAGGGAAAGAAGGCGATAAACATGAAATGGAGCAAGGAAAGTACATTTTTAAAACTTGAACACTACACGAAAATCCTTCATAAACTAGGTTTGTTTTCAGACGATGACCGAATGGAAATTCTTGAAAAAATTGAATCGTACAAAGTTAGAGCGAAACAGCCCTCTCGTCAATAGGGGCTTTTTTGTTTTTTTTCTTATTGTGATGGACATGCACAATTCGCCAGGGAGTTGAATATATAGTGAGAAAATAGGCGGGGGGAACAACAATGAAAATTTGGATGGTGCAGCTTGTTTTATCCATTTTCATTCTTGTAGGATTTATTTTTTACTTTTTCACACCGTATTCTCATTGGCTTGATTTAGTTGGAAGTTTATTGTGTGGGCTTGTTTTATTGATTTTGAGCATTTATACTTTTCGTGATGGTTGACAGACAAAAAAAACCGGCAATATGCCGGTTTTGTAGTTTATAGGATTATTTTTTCACAACATTTGCGGCTTGAGGTCCGCGAGCGCCATCAACGATTTCAAATTCCACTTCCTGGCCTTCTTCTAATGTTTTAAAACCTTCAGATTGAATTGCAGAGAAATGGACGAATACATCGTCACCGCCATCAACTTCAATAAAGCCATAACCTTTCTCTGCATTGAACCATTTTACTTTTCCTGTCTGCATTAATTTGCCTCCTAAAAACTATGTACGGTTTGTGCTTTGTATTACCATAAAACCTTTCAAACATTTTCTTACAGAAAAGACATGTAATCAAAGTCTAAATGGTTGAAATCAATATATCACATCATGTTATAGGTAGGCAAGTCAATATTTCAGAAAAATTAATCAATGGTAATAATTGATGGAATAATGAGATAATAGTACAATGACTATTATACATATACATCGGTAAGGGAAAGGAGATAACGATGGCGAAACAACCTATTCCGACGGAGTTGACTCCTGAGCTTTATGAGTTTCTGCAAGGGGAAAAACTCGTTCTTCTGGCAACGATGGATGCTGCTACGAAAGGGCCAAACGTCTCTGCCATATCATGGGTAAAAAGCTATAATGAAAAGAAAATTCGCTTTACTGTAACGAATAACTCTCGGATTGTGGCAAACATTAAAGCAAATCCGGATGTTGTTATGACGGTTATCGGTCTTGAGACGGTTTATTCGATCAACGGCAAGGCAAAGATCTTAGAGGAAACGATGGAAGGGGTTTCTTTAAAATTATCAAAAATCGAAGTCGACATTGATCAAGTATTTGAGAGCATGTTCTGGGGAGCAAAGATTACACAGGAACCCGTCTACGAAAAAACATACAATCTTAAAAAAGCAAAAGAACTTGATGAACAAGTATATGAAGCATTGATGAAGTAAACGAAGACTGCCTTGATAGGGTAGTCTTTTTCGATAGAAAAAATAATGATGAATCTCCTTTTGTGTGATAAACTAATAAAAAAGTTTGGCGAAAGTTGACGAATAATATCCTTTTTATTAACGGTTAAAAAAGACGAAAAAAGGAAAGTATGTTAGTAGTTTATAAAAGGGAGTGCGGGAAATGGACATTAATCATTGGAAGGAATTGTTGACGGAAGAAAACATCCAACATTTTTTAACACAATATCGAAACCTTGGCTTTTTGCCTGGCGTGCTCCTTCCGATGTTGGAATCGCTCATCCCTGTATTGCCACTCGTTATTTTTGTTGCCGGAAATGCAGCAGCTTATGGATTTTTTTTAGGTTCATTTTACTCATGGATAGGCGCTGTTTTAGGTTCGGTTATCGTATTTTTTATTGTAAGGAAGCTTGGGCAGAAAAGGTTTCTCCATTTTATTACGAAGCACCGCAAAATTGAAAAGGCGTTAAAATGGATGGAGCGGCACGGGTTTGGAACGCTATTTTTAATTTTTTGTTTTCCTTTCACGCCTTCAGCACTAATTAATGTTGTTGCCGGTCTATCACAAATTAATTCGAGAACGTTTCTACTTGCCCTTACCCTTGGAAAACTGGTGATGATCGCGATCATTTCATTTATTGGCTACGATTTCCTAGACGTCATCAAAAATCCGCTTAAACTCGCCATTATGGCACTTGGCATATTTGTGCTATGGGTTGGAGGAAAGCTGGTCGAATCAAAGTTAAAGCAAAGTGAACATCAAGCGTGATTCCAGGTAGATGGTTTCACGCTTTTTCATTGCCATGAAAACATTTGTAGCCAGTTTGAAGCGCGAAACAAACAATAGGCTTGAGAATATAGTACAATACATAAGAGTGAAAAGCGGATAGAAAGGATTTTTTACGATGATTATATTGAAGTCAAAACGCGAAATTGATGCAATGGACAGAGCAGGCGATCTTTTAGCGAGCTGCCACAGGGAAATTGCCAAACGGATTAAACCCGGGGTTACTACACTTGAGATTGATGCTTTTGTTGAAACGTATTTGAGAAAACATGGAGCCACTCCCGAGCAAAAAGGGTATCATGGGTATCCGTTCGCCACTTGTGCGTCCGTTAATGACGTCATTTGCCACGGCTTCCCTAACAAAACAAAGCTAAAACAAGGGGATATCGTTACGATTGATATGGTCGTTAATTTGGATGGGTGGCTTGCGGACTCGGCCTGGTCGTATGCGGTCGGAGCAATTTCAGAAGAAGCGCGTCATTTGCTGGAGGTCACTCATAAATCTCTTTACCTTGCGATTGAGAAGGCTGTCATCGGCAATCGGATCGGTGACATTTCCCATGCAATTCAAGAATATGCAGAAAGCGAAGGGCTGTCTGTCGTCCGAGAATTTATCGGTCACGGAATTGGCAGAGAGATGCATGAAGATCCGCAAGTGCCGCATTTCGGAGAAGCAGGCAAGGGGCCTTTATTAAAAGAAGGAATGGTTATTACAATCGAGCCGATGCTAAACACTGGTAGCCATTATGTGAAAATTGACGAAGATGGATGGACAGCCAGAACATTTGACGGGTCACTATCGGCACAATATGAACATACGATTGCCATTACAAAGGAAGGACCGCGTATTTTAACGGCTCAAGAATAAAAATTTGCGAAAATAGCTGTTACGACTTATCGGACAGCTGTTTTTTTATTTTCCCGGTTATTATATAATATGGAGCATGAAGTCAAGGGAGGTGGCTGAACGTGTTTCAACAAATGACGGAAAATCAAATGCTTCTTTATGTCATTAAAAGCTTAAAAGAGCTTCGGAAAAAGGACTTTCAGGCGCTAATTGACGAATTGCATCCATACGATATTGCCAATTTATATGTGACACTGCCAGAAAAGCATCGCTTGAAATTTCTTATGTTTTTAACGACGAAACAAATTGCCGAACTGATCCAGGAATTGGATAGCGAAGTGCAAATTGAAATTTTACATAAGTTGGGGATTGAACGTTCCAGTCACATTATGAACTTGATGGAAAATGATGATTTAGCCGATTTGTTGAGCAATTTATCCGTTGAAGAAATCCAGGATTTCCTCAGTTCCATGAAAGCCGATGAATCCAGAACGGTCCAATCGCTCATGCAGTATCCGCCTGACACAGCCGGTGGGATTATGACCAATCGCTTCGTCTGGATTCCGAAAGTATTTACGGTTCGTGATGCGGTTGATAAATTAAAGACTTTCGCGGGTTTTGCCGAAAACATCTATTATTTGTATGTCATTGATGAACAGAAAAGACTGGTTGGCGTTGTTTCGTATCGCGACCTGCTTCTTGCCGATATTCAAGATAAGATTGAAGACATTATGTATACCCGTGTTATTTCCGTTCCTGCTGAAATGGACCAGGAGGAAGTCGCCCGGATGATCGAAAGGTATGACTTTATCGCCGTCCCGGTTGTCGGTGAAGAAGGGAAGCTGCTCGGCATTGTCACAGTCGATGATGTTATCGATGTCGTTATTGAAGAAGCGAATGAAGATATTGAAAAGCTATCGGCTACCGGGAAATCGATCGATTTTCGTACGAGCGCATTTGTCGCTGCTTACCGGAGGCTCCCATGGCTCATTTTGCTTTTATTTATTGGTATTATTTCAGGCAGTATCATTAGCTTTTTTGAAGGGACGATTCAAAAAGTCGTCGCACTGACGTATTTTATGCCAATGATTGCCGGCATGACCGGAAATACTGGCACGCAGTCGCTCGCTGTAGTCGTAAGAGGGCTTGTTTCGAATGATATTGATAAAAAAACGATCGGTAAACTCATTGCCAGGGAATTTGGAGTCGGTCTCATGATCGGCACGGCATGCGGAATATTAATCGCATTAGTCGCTTTTTTCTGGAAAGGGAGCCTCGTGCTCGGACTCGTCGTCGGAAGTTCGTTGTTTTTGACATTAATTATCGGAACGCTGTCAGGCACGATTATCCCGCTTTTGCTTTATCGCTTTAAAGTTGATCCGGCAGTCGCATCGGGCCCTTTAATTACAACGCTGAATGATATATTCTCATTATCCGTTTATTTCGGTACCGCCTCAATGTTCATGGCACATCTTATGAAATAAGAAAAATCACCGCTTCAGGTGATTTTTTTATTTCTAGATTAAACGATTGAACAATTCAAGCATTGTTTTAATCTCATGATTTGACAGATGTTCAAATTTTTTAATATAGTATTGGCTTCTCAACTCTTCCATATGTTTGGCCGTTTCTTTCCCTTTTTCGGTAATCTCGAGCCGGACAATTCGACGGTCAACTTCATCCCGTTTGCGGGTCACCATTTCCTTTTTGATTAATCGATCCGTGACAGCCGTAATATGGCTGGATGAGACTTTCATTTCCCGGGCGAGTTCAGAGGCCATTTGCGGACTTTTCATGTTCAATTGCTGCAATACGGAAAATTCATTGCCCGGCATATATTCAGAAAATAATTCATTAATATCCTTTCGAAATGTACGAAACACATTGCGAAAACTTTTTTCTAGCTGGGAAAGTAACTGAGAACGTTCTTCGAGCATTGTTCCACCTTAATTCATTAGTAGTTGACAATTAAACTATACATTTTGCCAACCCCTTTGTCACGACATTTTTGAAAATGAGATTCTTTTCCGTCAATCGTGTTTTTAGACAAATCCATCCGTGCTTTCCCCTGAGAATAAGAGAGTAACGCGAAGATATGCAAATTTCAAACGTTCATCTGGATTACCATACCGAGGAGTTCATGAACCACTTTCTTTTTAGCTAAACAAAAGATGTTACGCTTACCTCCGAACCACATTGCGCAGCCATTTTATTTGTATAGGTCTAATGTCCTACAACTTTATCTGGATTTTAGGTAAAAAGTAGGATATAATAGGAATAATTTAATTAAACAGAATTTTCCTTAGTGAAATAAAACAAGTTGAAAGGAAATGTAGAATGGGAGAAGCGGATGTCAAACAACTTAAACACCGTTTATATACCCGGCATGTTCAAACTATACCTCCTATCATTAACCTTCATTTGAACTATATAAAAAGGCAGTACAGTTTTCGAACGTTCGTTCAACATCATCTACATATTTACGAAATACATCTTAAAAAATGGCTAAAAAAACTGTGCAGAGCCTTATTTTATCCAGAAGCGGAATTGAACGGGTTTATGAAGCGATTTGAAGAAGGGATTTTTCAGTATGGGATTGCCTTTGCCCGCGAACGTCTTTTGTCCGAAAGGGAAATCAATGATTTATCTAAAAACGTGTGCAGAGCCGTTTTGCAAGAAATCTATCAGTTGCTTGAGCGGGAAGAGGCAGTTGCAAAATCGCTGTTGCTTTTAAGATGGAATGAATTCTGCCATGCTTTTATAACAGCCCTATTAAACGGCTATTATGACAGGCAGGCTTATGATTTAAAGGAATTAAGCATTAGAGACCCGTTGACGAACATGTATAATCGGCGTTATTTCTACGACTCTCTTGAAGAAGAAATGAAAAAGGCGGTACTTCACAAATATCCTATTTCGTTAGTCATGTTGGATATTAATAATTTTAAGCATATCAATGACAGGCTCGGACACCATGCAGGAGATGAGATTCTCAGGCAATTAGCGTATATGTGTTCAAAGTTTCATATTCGGCATGGGTTTCGTTTCGGCGGGGATGAATTTGTTTTTTTAATGCCGCAGTTAACTGAAGAAGAGGCTTACGTATTTGCCAGAAGTATTGAATCTCATTTGACGAAATGGAACGACTCCGTTTCGCTTGCATATGGCGCGATCCAACTATATGAAGACGCGATCGAAAATATTGATTACTACTTAAAGTTAGCGGATGAACGGATGTATATCAATAAGCGGAAAGTCAAGAAATAGAGAGGGCCTATCATATTGCGATAGGTTTTTTCAATGATGTGCTAATAGTTTTCAGTAGTTGTTTGTGAGATAATAGCTTCAGAGTTTTTTTGATAACTGTTAGTTAGGGGTGAAAGAATGAGTTTACGGCTCTTCCTTGGCCGATCCGGAAGCGGGAAAACATTCCGCTGCCTTGAGGAAATACGGGCAAACTTGCGTGAAGACGCAAATGGCAGCCCGATCGTTTACCTCGTGCCGGATCAGGCGACGTTTCAATCGGAATATGCTTTGATCCAAACGCCGGACTTAGGCGGGATGATACGGGCGCAAGTATTTAGCTTTTCGCGCCTGGCATGGAGAGTGCTCGGAGAAACAGGCGGAATGACCCGGATACATATTTCAAGCATTGGGATTCATATGATGCTCCGGAAGATAATAGAATTGAGAAAAAATGAACTTAAACTATATAAAAAAGCTTCAGAACAGAACGGCTTCTATGAACAGCTTGAGACGATGATCACCGAATTTAAGCGTTACTGCATTCATGCGGATCAACTTGAATCTCATGCGGATACACTTCTATCGTTCAGCGATCAGAATGGCGGCAATGCCGTATTGAAAGACAAGCTCCATGATCTTGGATTGATTTACGGCGCCCTTGAAGAAACATTGATTGAGAAATATATCGATTCGGAAGATTATTTGCGTCTGTTAGCGGAAAAAATTCCACATTCAGCCTATATAAAAGATTGTGAGATCTATATTGACGGATTCCATAGCTTTACTCCTCAGGAGTTTGAAGTGCTGCGCATGCTGTTGCGGCATGCAAGGAAAGTGACGATGGCTCTGACAACAAATGATGAAGCGGCCTATCAGCCACATGAATTGGATTTATTTTATACAACAAAAAAGACGTTGCTTGAGGTGCAAAAGCTGGCGGAAGAAGAAGGAGTTATGATCGAAGCTCCTGAAATGTTCCGGGAAATGCCAAGGTTCAGGCGAAATCCGGCGATCGCCCATATTGAGCGCCATTATGACACGAGACCGGAAGTGATTTATGAAAATCCTGAAGGCATTTTTATTCTTGCCGCGGTTAACGCCCGGGCAGAAGTAGAAGGAATAGCAAGGGAAATTTTGCACCTCGTACGCGAAGAAAAGTATCGTTATCGTGATATCGCTATATCGATTCGAAATATGGCTGGCTATCAAGACATTATTGAAACCGTGTTCGAAGAGTATGGAATTCCGGTATTCCTCGATCAGAAAAAATCAATGCTCCATCACCCGCTGATTGAGTTCATCCGCTCATCACTCGATATTGTTTCAAAAAATTGGCGCTATGAATCGGTATTCCGTGCGGTCAAAACCGATCTTCTCTATCCGGAATCAGAAACACCGCTTGCACAATTGCGCTTTGAAATGGACGAGCTTGAAAATTATGTGCTCGCTTATGGCATTCAAGGCAAGCGCTGGACGGAAAGGAAGCCGTGGAAAGTTCACCGCTTTCAAGCATTTGCCGAAAATGAGTTCGTCCAAAGTGACAGTGAGAAGAAAAAGCAAGAACGGTTAAATGAGCTGCGTTATATGATTGTTTCCCCGCTGTCCAGACTTGAACGCGATTTAAAAAAGGGTAAGTCTGTTCGCGAATATTGTGAGGCATTGTATTTATTTTTAGAAGAGCTGCATATTCCAGAGAAGCTTGAACAACTACAGAGGCGGTCAGAAGAAGCCGGAAAGCTGCAGGCGGCAAGAGAACATCGTCAAGTTTGGGATGCTGTCATTGGATTGCTAGATGAAATGGTCGAGCTTACCGGGGGCGAGACGATGCCACTTGAGTTGTGGATTAAAGTGCTCGATACCGGGCTTGAAAGTTTAAAGTTTGCTCTCGTGCCCCCAGCCCTTGATCAAGTGCTGGTTGGAACAATCGGTCTCTCCCGCTTTTCAAACATTAAATGCCATTTTATTCCCGGGGTCAATGACGGCCTGTTGCCGGCAAAACCGAAAGAGGATGGAATATTGGCAGAAGAAGAACGGGAGCTTTTGGAAAGAAATGGCCTGACGCTTGCCCCTTCAAGCCGAAGGCAGCTTCTGGATGAACAGTTTTTAATTTATATGTCATTAACGAACGCCGAGGAGAAACTCTATCTTTCTTATCCGCTGGCTGATGAGGAAGGAAAAACAATGAGCCCTTCCATCGTGATTGAGCGGGTTAAAGCACTATTTCCTTCGTTAAAAGAACGGTTTATTCAAAATGAGCCGGATTACGGAGCCGATTTAACCTTTATTCAGCACCCTGGCAAGTCTCTCTCCTATTTAAACGGGCAGCTGAGAGAATGGAAAAAAGGGTATGCCATCTCTACCGTTTGGTGGGATGTCTACAATTGGGCGGCAAAGCGAAAAGAGTGGAAGCAGCTCGGAGAAAAGGTCATTGGCGGATTGTTTTACCAAAATAAAGAAAGGCGCCTGCCATCTGGCCTAACGAAAGAATTATATGGGGAACAAATTACGGCGAGCATTTCCCGAATGGAATTGTTCCGGTCGTGTCCATTTTCGCAGTTTCTTTCATACGGGCTTAAACTCGAAGAACGCAAGTTGTACCGGCTGGAAGCGCCGGACATCGGTCAATTGTTTCATGCCGCTTTAAAGGAAATGAACGATCATTTAACAAGCCTAAACATGTCCTGGAAAGACTTATCAGCAAAAGACTGTTACCGAATGGCAGGCGATATGGTTGAACGTCTCGCACCGAAATTGCAAAGCGAAATTTTATTGAGCAGCCACCGTCATCTTTATTTGAAACGCAAGTTGAAAGACGTTGTCGGCAGGGCTTCCCACGTATTAAGCGAACATGCAAAAGCAAGCGGCTTTGCGCCCATTGGGCTGGAACTCGGGTTTGGCAAGAGACAACCGCTCCCGCCGCTCGTTTACCAATTGCCTAACGGAACAACGATGGAAATCATCGGAAGGATCGACCGGGTGGATGCGGCGGAGAGTTCTTCAGGGTTAATGCTTCGAATCATCGATTATAAATCGAGTACTACCGGGTTGAACTTATCGGAAGTGTATTACGGAATTGCTTTGCAAATGTTGACGTATTTAGATGTCGTTGTTTCCCATTCGGAAAAGTGGCTCGGCAAAAAAGCGATTCCGGCCGGAGTCCTTTATTTCCATATTCATAATCCGTTTATAGGAGCGAAAAAGCTGCTTTCGCTTGAAGAGCTTGAACATGAAATTTATAAAGATTTTAAAATGAAAGGGCTTGTTCTTGCCGATACGGAAACCGTTCAATTAATGGATAACCGGATGGAAAAGAAATCGGACATCATTCCGGTTGAACTGACAAGCAAAGGATTTCATAAAACGAGGTCGCAAGTGGCGACGGCTGAACAATTTCGGGTGTTAACCAACTATGTCCGCAAGCTAACGAAAGAAATTGGAACTGAAATTACGGACGGAAAGATAGATATTTCTCCATACCAATTAGGGAAAAAAATGCCGTGCACCTTCTGTTCATATCGATCGGTCTGCCAATTTGACCAATCGCTTGAAGAAAATGAAGTTCGCCTATTGAAAGCGGATCATGCAGAAGCGATCATCGCAAAAATGGCCGGGGAAGGAGACGATCAAAATGAATAAAGTGATGCCGAAACCCGCAGATAGCAAGTGGACGGATGAACAATGGCAAGCGATATGCAGAAGAGGAGAAGACATCCTTGTCGCCGCTGCTGCAGGGTCGGGAAAGACAGCCGTTCTCGTTGAACGGATCATCACGATGATTCGTGAAAAAATTGCGGATGTCGACCGTTTGTTAATCGTCACGTTTACAAATGCTGCGGCAAGCGAAATGAGAAAACGGATCGGGGAAGCGATTGATAAGGAATTGTCACTTCATCCGTCTTCACTTTATTTAAGACGGCAGCTTAGCCTAATAAATAAAGCATCCATTTCGACATTGCATTCCTTTTGTATTGAAGTGCTAAGAAAATATTATTATTTAATTGATCTTGATCCGGGCTTTCGAATTGCCGATGAAACGGAAATTGTGCTGTTAGCGCAGGAAGTGATTGAAGAGTTTTTTGAAGAGGAATACAGCAAGGGGGAAGACCATTATTTCTATCAAGTCGTCGATGCTTACAGTTCTGACAGAGACGACCGGAAGCTTCAAGACTTGATCTTGAAGCTTTACGAATTTTCGCGAAGCCATCCCGAACCGGAAGTTTGGCTCGAACAGATGGCGGCAGAATATGATGTGCAAACCGACAATATCGATGAACTGCCATGGACGAAAGAATTGCTCGACGATTGCATTATGCAATTAAAAGGATTGCTTACCGTCATTGAACAGGCGAAAGAACTCGCAACAACTCCCGGTGGTCCCGAGAGCTATGCGCTAACACTAGAAGAAGATGCCTTATTGATCAATGGCTTAATTGAAAAAGGGCAAAATTCCTGGAATGAACTGTATGATGCCTTTCAGAATATCGCATTCGCAAAATTAAAAGCGATTCGCGGCGGTGATGTAGATGCGCTGCTAAAAGAAAAGGTAAAAAATATGCGCGATATGGTGAAGAAAAAGGTAGAAGGACTGAAAAAAGAACGATTTGAGCGAAATCCGGAATCGTTTTGCATGCATTTGCAAGAAATGGCCCCTATTGTGAAACATCTCGTTTTTCTCGTAAAGGAATTTGCCAAAAGGTTCAAAAAGGAAAAAGAAGAAAGAGGCCTTGTGGATTTTGGCGATTTAGAGCATTATTGCCTGCAAATTTTAAAACATCCTGACGCTGCACCGGGCGAGCTTATACCGTCAGACGCAGCTGCTGAGTACCGCAATCGTTTTGTCGAAGTGCTGGTCGATGAATACCAGGATACAAACCTTGTGCAGGAGTCGATTGTGAAACTCGTCTCTAATGGGAACAACTTATTTATGGTCGGCGATGTGAAACAAAGCATCTACCGCTTTCGTTTAGCAGAACCAGGATTATTTCTCGCAAAATATAAGCGGTTTACGAAAGAAGGCGATGGAACGGGCCTGCGAATCGATCTTGCGAAAAATTTCCGCAGCCGGACCGAAGTGCTTGATGCGACAAACTTTATCTTTAAGCAAATTATGAGTGAAACAGTCGGTGAAATTGCGTATGACGAAGATGCCGCCCTCATTCACGGAGCCACATATTATCCGGAAAATGACGGGCTTGAAACCGAACTATTAGTAATAAATAAAAGCACTCCCGTTGTCGATGAAGAAGGACTGGAAACCGGCGAGTCGGAAAAGTCCGAGCTTGAAACCGTCCAATTGGAAGCGCGGGTGATAGCCGAAAAAATTAAACAGCTTGTTGGAACGGAAGGTAAGCCACCGGCCGCCGTTTTAGATAAAACGACAGGTAGCTTAAGGCCGGTTAAATATAAAGACATCGTCATACTGCTCAGGGCAACGAGCACATGGGCTCCAGCCATGTTAGAAGAATTTAAGCAGCAGGGAATTCCCGCATATGCCGAACTTTCAACTGGCTATTTCGAAGCGGTCGAAGTAAAAGTGATGATGTCTTTATTAAAGGTGATCGACAACCCGCTTCAGGACATTCCGCTTGCTGCCGTGCTCCGTTCGCCGATCGTCGGCTTAAGCGGGGAAGAGATGGCCAGCGTCCGCCTTATTAACCAAAAGAGAGGGACATACTTTGATTCGTTAAAATCGTATTTAGAAAAAGGGCCTTCTAACCAATTAAAAGAAAGGCTAGAGCGCTTTTATCACTTACTTGAAAAATGGAGAGAGGCTGCCCGTGGCGGATCGCTTGCTCAATTAATCTGGCAAATTTACAGGGAAACCGGCTACTTCGATTTTGTTTCCGGTATGCCTGGAGGCAGACAACGGCAGGCGAATCTCCGCGCCCTTTATGATCGGGCAAGGCAATATGAATCGACCTCATTCCGCGGGTTGTTTCGCTTTTTGCGCTTTATTGAACGGATGCAAGATCGCGGTAAAGATCTCGGGGCCGCCCGGGCGCTTGGCGAACAGGAAGATGTCGTACGCATCATGACGATCCATAAAAGTAAAGGACTTGAATTCCCGATCGTTTTTGTCGCAGGGATGAATAAGCAATTCAATCAGATGGACTTGAAACAAAGCGTCTTGCTTCATAAAGAGCTCGGCCTTGGGACGGAGTACATCAATCCAGAATATCGGGTGAAGTACGAAACTATTCCTCAGATCGCTATTAAAAAGCGGATGAAAATGGAGCTTCTTGCCGAAGAAATGCGCATTTTATATGTGGCTTTGACAAGGGCGAAAGAAAAATTATATTTGCTTGGAACGGTAAACGATGCGGAAAAATCGATTGAACAGTGGGGAAGTGCATTGAGCGTTGAAGACTGGCTTCTTCCGGATTATGAGCGGGCGCAGGCAAAGAGCTACCTTGATTGGGTTGCGCGGTGTGTGATCCGCCATAAAGACGGGAGCGAGCTTCGCGCTTTTTTAAGCAGCCCGGAAAATGGGCGAGGAGAACCTTTTGTCGATCAGGCAAAATGGAAGATCGAAGTGCTTGATGCGTCAAACTATGAACAGTTGGATGAACTGAATCAATCGAAACAGCAGGAAATTCTTGCTGCATTAAAACGCTATGAACCTGTTGACATTTCTTCCGATCAAAAAGAGATGATCGATGAACGATTGGACTGGAAATATCCTCATTTGCCGGCGACGGCGACAATGTCGAAGCAATCTGTTACTGAAATTAAACGGCAATATGAAATAATTGATGAATATAGCGATCATACGCTTGTGAAGCCTTTTCGCTCATCGATTGCCAGTCGTCCCCGCTTTATGCAGGCAAAAGAAATGACAAGCACAGAACGCGGAACGGCGATGCATATGGTCATGCAACATGTGAACGTGAAAGAAGAAATTACGCTTGAACGGCTAAATGAACAAGTGGCGAAAATGGTCCATAATGAGTTGTTGACGGATGAACAGGCAGATGGAATTGATGTCGGGTCCGTACTCCAATTTTTCCAGAGTGAGCTTGGAAAACGGGTGCTTAAAGCGAAGAACGTCCGAAGGGAGCTACCGTTTAGCATGGCGTTATCTCTTTCCGAGGTTGGCAAAACGACGGGAGGACTTGAGGATGAAACGGTGCTCGTTCAAGGGGTCATTGATTGTTTGCTCGTGGAAGAGGACGGACTCGTTTTAATCGATTATAAAACGGATCAAATTACGAATCGGTTTGAACAAGGATTTAATGGAGCAAAAACCATTCTTTTAAACCGTTATCAATTACAGCTTGAGTTATACGGTAAAGCCATTGAAAAGATTTTGAAACAGCCGCTTAAAGAAAGTTATCTCTATTTCTTTGACGGCTCGCACATTTTACAAGTGAAGTAAACGGATAAAGGAGGGGCTATATGCGTATTCTCCATACGGCCGACTGGCATTTAGGGCGGACGCTGGAAGGGCGGAGCAGAATCGAGGAACAACAGCAATTTATGGACGAGCTCGTTCAAATCGCGGAAAGCGAGAAAGCGGATGTCATACTCATGGCAGGGGATGTTTATGATACGGTCAATCCGCCGGCCGTGGCTGAACAATTGTTTTATGAAACGATGGCGCGCCTCTCTGACAAAGGGAAACGCCCGATCATTGCGATTAGCGGAAATCACGATCATCCGGATCGCTTAGCCGCATCGAGTCCGCTTGCAAATGACTCAAGGATTACACTTGTCGGGTTGCCGGAAAACAGAATGTATTCCTTCAAAATAGAACAGACGGACGAAATGCTTAATGTTTGCGCGCTTCCATATCCATCAGAGTCGCGCTTAAAGGAACTATTGTCAGAATCAGAAGAGGAGATGGCGCTGCGAAATGAATACGATCGATGGGTTGGAGCGTATTTTGAAAGAATCGCGAAACAGTTTGATCCATCTCATGTTAATGTGGCGATGAGCCATTTGTATGTCGCTGGAAGTAAAGAAAGTGATTCGGAACGTCCGATTCATATCGGAGGCGCTTATACGGTAGCGGCTGAAACATTGCCCGCCGCTGCCCAATATGTGGCGCTCGGCCATTTGCATCGCCCGCAACAGGTAAGGCGGGCAAAGACAATGGCCCGGTATTCAGGTTCGCCGCTCTGTTACAGTTTCTCAGAAGCTGGCCAGACGAAATCGGTAACAATGGTTGATGTACAACCAGGGAAGGAAGCGGCTATAACGGAAATTCCTTTATCAAGCGGCAGGCCGCTTGTCACATGGACGGCAAAAGGCGGCCTTCAGGAAGTCCATCGCCTCCTCGATGAAGGCATGTACTCGAATGCCTGGATCGATCTTTCCATTCATGTAAAAGATGCGCTATCGATCGAAGAAATTCAGCGTCTTCGCAAAGCGCATTCAGGGATCATCCATATAAAACCGGTCTTTGAAGAACAGTTGATTCAAGAAGGAGCAACAACATCATCGAAGCTCCCGATTGATGAGTTATTTAAGGAATTTTACAGAAGGCAAACGGGCGGGGCAAGCCCGGATGATTCCCTTTTGTCTCTTTTTCTTGAACTCATTGAGGAAAATGAGGAAGAAGGGAGTGATGCGATGTGAGACCGATCATGCTAAAAGTTTCCGGCTTGCAAAGCTTTCGGAAGGAGCAAACGATCGATTTTGAAAACTTAACAAAAGGCGGTGTGTTCGGGATTTTTGGGCCGACCGGTAGCGGGAAGTCTTCCATTTTGGATGCGATCACTCTCGCTCTTTACGGAAAAGTAGAAAGGGCTGCAAACGGCACGCAGGGAATTATGAATCATGGAGAGGACAAGCTTTCCGTCGCTTTTACATTTGAGCTCGGAAGCGATTCGAAAAAGATTCGCTACCGGGTGGAACGAAGCTTTAAACGGACAGGCAGCCTGACCATTCGTACTGCCACATGCCGGCTGCTTGAAATCGCAAATGGCGAAACTGTAGTCCATGCGGATAAAGAACGCGAAGTTACACAGCAAATTCAATCAATCCTTGGACTGACGCTGGACGACTTTACACGGGCGGTTGTTTTACCCCAGGGAAAATTCGCCGAATTTTTGTCTTTAAAAGGGGCGGAACGAAGGCAAATGCTTCAGCGCATTTTTCAGCTCGAACAATACGGGGACAGCCTTGGCAAAAAACTGAAACGGCGGCTTGATGAAACGAAAGGAAAGCTTGAAGCGATAGCCGCTGAACAGGCGGGATTAGGAGAGGCGTCGCTTGAGGCGCTCAAGAGAGCGAAAGAAGCATATGATATAACCGCAGACCATGTTGAAAAGAAGAAAGAAGAACTGCTTCACTTAGACAAAACCTATGAGGAACATAAAATCATTTTCGAAGCCCAGCTTGAATTGGAAAATGTAAAAGCGAAGTTAGCGATGCTCGAAAAAAACCGAAAATCGATTGAAGAAATCGGACGGAAACTTGAATATGCCCGAATGGCCGATAAGCTGAAACCGTACGGTGATGAACTGAACGACGCTTTAAACTTGCTTTCTGTCTATAAAGAAAAAGTAAGCAAGTTAAAGGATGAGACGAGCTTAGCGAAGAGCAAGCTCGATGAGGCCATCACGTCTGAAGCAAGGGCAAGACGCGAAAAGGAACAAGAAGAACCTGACCTCATTGTCAGAAGAGAACAATTGAACCAGGCGAAAGAGCTGGCAAATCAGCTTGTTGTAAAAAAGGACAAAGCAAAACTTCTTTATAAATCGATCCAGGAAGGCGAGAACGTACAGAAGGCGATTTCAAGCCGTCTTGAAAAAACGACCGGCGTCCTGGAAAAAGCGAAAGCGAAACAAACCGCTTTAAAAGACGAATTAGGAAAAGTGACCATAGCTTCTCTTGTAAGGGAAAAACTATCATCCGCCTATGATGAGTCGGTCGCTTTAACAAATTTGCGGTCCAATAAAGAAGACGCTCTAAAAGAGTATGAAGAAAAAGCAAGACGGTTCGCTGAAGCCTCGAGAAAAAAAGATTCGCTTGAAGCAGCGAAACTGGAAATGACAGAACATATTCAGAAAGTAATGAATAAAACGCTTGCCCTTTATCATGAAGTTTGCGAAACAGAGGTAGAGCGTGAGTTTATCAATACGTCTCTTCAACACTATTATGAAGAACTAAAGCGCGAGCATGAAAAAGAACAAGTGAGGCGAATTGCGCTATCGCTCTCAAACGAGCTGAGAGAAGGGGAACCGTGCCCGGTTTGCGGCTCTACCGATCATCATGGCCCGCAAGGAAATGTGCCGGTTCATCGAGAAGTAGACGATGAAATGGAGCAGGCAACTGGCTTGCAGGAACAATTAGCCGATCAAAAATATGAAGTAAGCCAGCTGAAAATTCATCTAGAACGACTATCCGATGATCTTTATACGCTCATCGAAATTACGCCTGAAACCGCAGCGGCCCAAAGCACAAATTCTCAAGCGCCGGTCATGGAAATAAAAGAGTTAGAGAAACTGAAAGAACGTGTAAATGGACTGCATCTAAAGGTGAAAGGTTACAATCAAGACCGCATTCAGTTAACCGAACAGGTAAAAGCAGTACAAACAACCTTTGCAAACGTGAAGAATGAATATTCGATTCTACTTTCCCATCTCGATTCGTTAGAACTTGATAAAGAAACAGCGAAAAGGAAGTTTCATATGCTCGAAGAAGAATGGGAAAAAAAGCGGGATGAATGGAACGAAAAATACCCCGAATATCAGCTAGAATCAATCAAAACAGAGCGGGAACGTTTGAAAAAAATGGACGAGAGGCGTGAAGAAATTGAAAAAAGTCTGCAAATCGCCGTCCAATTTATCGAGCAAGAGGAAAAAAAACTCGTTTCCTTAAATGAAGAGTTAAATAAAAATGAACGTGAAATGATCCGTTTACAAACGGACTACAACAATGTTTTAAGAGATGTAAAGGAACAGGATATTCGGTTAAAAGAAATGGTAGGCGAGTCTGACCTTGATGACTTGCTGGCAAGCACGAGGCAAAAGCTAGCATTATTAACGAAGCGTGTTCAGCAAACGGAAGAAGACCGAAGGAAAGCCGAGGCTTACTTTATTGCGAAAGATAAAGAATACCACTCCGCACATGACTTGCTCGAAGAAACGAAAAAACGCTCTTTAAAGGCAGAGCAATTATGGAAAGCGAAAAGCGGGCAATCTCCATTTACATCAGTTGAAGACATGATGGCCCATTTAAGCAAAGAAGAAGTGCAGCTGAAATGGCAAAAGGAAATCGAAGAATTTCAGGAAAAATTGAACCAATGGACGATTGAAAAAGAAAAGTTAGTATCGGTCGTAAAAGATAAACTAATTTCGGCCGCTGAATGGGAACAACTACGAGCGGAACGGGAGCAGGCGAAGGCGGAAGCAAATAGACTCATCCAGCAACTGGGAGAAGCCAAACAGTTTTATGAATCTGTAAAAGCTAACCACCAGAGGTATAAGGCGCTTGAAGAAAAACGAAAAGAAGTGGAACGTTTAGCTGAAAATCTTGGAAAGCTACAAACGGTTTTTCGTGGAAATAGCTTCGTAGAATTTGTCGCTGAAGAACAGTTAATCCAGGTCAGCAAAGATGCCTCTAACCGGCTCGGTCAATTAACGCGCGGCAGGTATGCGATCGAAGTCGATTCAGCAAATGGATTCATTATTCGCGATGACGCAAACGGAGGAGTGAGGCGACCGGTATCCTCTCTCTCCGGCGGAGAAACATTTCTTACATCACTCGCCCTTGCCTTATCATTATCGGCCCAAATTCAATTGCGTGGAAAATATCCGCTAGAATTTTTCTTTTTGGACGAAGGATTCGGAACGCTCGATCAAGAACTGCTTGACACGGTTGTAACGGCACTTGAAAAGTTACGCATTGACTCCTTCTCCGTCGGTGTCATTTCCCACGTCCCTGAGCTGCAGGCAAGGCTGACGCGAAGGCTAATCGTCCGGCCGGCAGATCTGGCAGGCGCAGGGAGCTCTGTCAAGCTTGAGATTCTATAAGAGGTTGTTCAAAAAGTACGGGAAACATTGCAGGCGAATTTCTGCGTTCCTCATGTATTAAAAGGACCTATCACCTGTGTCTACGAGCATTGCTCTAAAAGTAGGCTTCCCCGGTGCAACCCGCAGTGAATCAGCGTCGAAAATCGCTCGTCGTTCCGGGGCTCGGAGACTGCCCTTCCTTGAACGTCTTGGCCCTGTTTGTCCTCCTTTTTGAACATGTACTATAAGAAAAAAGTGATGCGATCATTATGCATCACTTTTTTCTATATTAAACCGTTATTCATTTATGATAGTATGGAAGAAAGAAGGGGAATTAGTAGAAAAAGAAAAAAGATAAAGCTCAAGAAAACTTTCCCGGAGCTTTCGCCATTGTGGAGGGATTGGGATGACAGGCGAAATCAGATTTATGAAGGGGATCCTTCAACCATCAACCTATTTTGAGTTTTTCAGGCAAGTGACGGCCGTGAAAGGGTTTTTATTGCAATTTACAGTATTGCTCGCGGTGAATGCAGTCGTTACAGGCATCGCGTACTACATAAGCTTTGAATCTTTTTTACAGTTGCCTATGATGGAGCATGTCAAGATAACAAATGGACAAAAAGACGCATTGCATTTATTTCTGGCGTTAGGCGGAACGATTGTCGGCTTTTTATTGCCAATTTTCTATATAACGGCCATAACACTTCTCTTTCTTTTCTTTTTTCGAGAAATCGGATTTAAAAAGCTGTTTTATATTCAATCAGTCGTCTACTCTATTTTTATCGTTGCAAATGTCTTTAAATTGCCTTTTATGGCGGTCACAAAAACAAATGAGGTCATGTCGCCACTTGGACTCGGTATTCTTTCGCATTTTTTTACTGAGAATGCGTTTATCAATGCATTGTTCGGATCATTGACTATTTTTCTTATATGGGGAATCTATGTGACATATATCGCATTAAGGTGGATGAGCTTTAAATCGAAACGTTATGTTTTAACTGTTCTTTTTACAATTTATGGTGGGTATGTGCTCATTTCCTCACTCTTTGCAGCGCTATCCAATGGGCAAATTTCTTAATCTCGGGGGTACGTTATGACTAGAAAATGGAAATGGATAGGAATTGGAGCCATTTGTGTTCTTTTACTCTCGATCAATTTCTGGATGACAACAAAAGACAAGACCGCAGCCGTTGAAGCGAATCGCATAAAAGCGATACAAGTAATGAAAAAACCGATAAGGAAAGAAATAAAAACGACAGGCTGGGTCATTCCAGCGGAAAATGAATCGATCTATTATGAACCGCAGCGGGGGCTTTTGAAGGAAATTCTCGTGAAGCCAGGCGACAAAGTTACTGCCGGAGCCTCCCTCGTTGCCTACACGAATCCTGATCTCGAACAGAAAATAGAGAAACTTAAAGAGCAAAATGAAGAGAGCAAAGTGAAAGAAAAATATTATAAAGATATGCAGGCAAATCTTAATTTGGATCAAAATGGATCCATTTCGGGAGACAAAAAGGAAAAAGATAAGAAAGATGAGCTGCTTTTGAAGCAAAAGAAAACGGAAGCGGAAATGAAAGAAGAGTTGGCGCGGACAAAATCAGAGCAACTTGAAAGCCAAATCTCGCTCCTTGAAAAGAAAAAAGAAGAACTTACGGTGAAAAGCAAGGTCGGGGGTGTCGTTAAACGCGTTAATTACCCGGCCGGCAGCCGTTCGGACAGGCCGCTAGTTGAAATCATTTCCGAATCCTATCAAGTAAAAGGAGCATTATCCGAGGAAGAGGCTTTGTTTGTCCAAAATGGCCAAAAAGTAATCATCACTTCACCACTTGGCGACAATTTAAATGAAAAAGGGACGGTTGCATCGATTTTGCCACCTGAACAAAAAAAGGCCAGCATGATCTACCCGTTTTACATCCAGCTAGATCAAACAAAGAAAGCGGACATTAAGAACGGGCAGCGCCTTCAGTTGACAATGGATGTGACGGTTAGAGAAGGGGCGCTCGTTGTGCCTGAAAAAGCGATTTTGAAAGAAGGCGGGAAATCGTATGTGCTGGCTCTAAATAATGGATATGTAGATAAACGAAATGTGACGACGGGGTTAAAAGAAGGGAAGTTCGTCGAATTAAAGACGGGTGTCAAAGTAGGGGAAAAGATCGTCGAGAGCCCGACGAAGTATATGCGCGAAAACACCCCGGTTAAAGAAAATGAAAGCAAGAAGAAAACAACAAAGCCGAAAAAAGATGCCCGAAACAATCAACCGCAGCCCGATAAGTGAGCTGCGGTTTCCTTTATTTAAGCGGATAAATTGGTATTAAGCTTCTTTAATGGCACGGAATAATGATAGGCTTCATGCTTTTTCGGATGATAGTAAAAAATCGACAAAACAGGAGTTCTTACTAATTCGCCTGTATTGACATAGTGATCGAGATCAAAAGGAACAGAGTTGATAATCGTATGCTTGATTAAATCTTTTTCGGCCAGCCCGTTTTCTTTAAACGCCTCCGATACAATTTCCGGCGCATCTGCCAGCACTTTTCGATAGGCTGCAACTTCTTCTTTTGAAAGTGATTCGCTCCACCACGATTTATTCGGCTTATGTTTTTGCCGGATAAAATAATCATATTTCATCAAATTCTCCACAATATCCATTTGACTTATGCCGCGGTTGATTAAAAACTTGCGTAAACGGGTAAATAAATCTTCAAGTTGATGACCGATGCGGGACCATCCATTTCTTTCCCAGAAAGCGCCGAATTCCTGGAAAAAGTCAAAAGGTGAGTCGAATACATGCTTGATTAAATATTGGATCGTGGCATCCATGCGATGGTCATTCCAATATTTCTCAAGGACATCTTCGACTTGTTTAATTTTAATGATATCGTCAAAGCTTAACACATTATTTCCTAAAATTTCATATGGCGAATGATCCATATACACGTAATCGTGGCGGTCGGCAGTTAAGCGCAATCCCGTTCCGCGCAGCATTTTTAAGAATCCGAGCTGGACTTCTTCGACACCAAAAGCGAAAACATCATTGAACGTCTTCTTAAAGGATTGATAATCTTCTTCCGGCAGTCCGGCAATTAGATCTAAATGCTGGGCGATTTTTCCACCTTTCTTGACGGTTAAAACGGTTCGTGAGAGTTTTTTAAAATTTTGCCTGCGTTGGACAAGTTCGTTCACATGATCGTTGGTCGATTGTACACCAATTTCAAAACGGAACAATCCTTTCGGCGCATGCTCATTTAAATAAGCGATGACTTCCGGGCGCATTATGTCAGCCGTAATTTCGAATTGAAAAACAACGCCGGGGCGGCGGTTTTCGATTAAAAATTGAAACATTTCAAGGGCATAATCTCGTCTTATATTAAACGTACGGTCAACAAACTTAATCGTTTTCGCCCCATTGTCCATTAAAAAGATAAGGTCTTCCTTCACTTTTTGAATGTCGAAGTAACGAACGCCGACTTCGATGGACGAAAGGCAAAATGCGCACGAATAGGGACAGCCTCTGGACGTCTCAAAATACGTCACTCGCTTCGATAATTGCTTGACGTCTTCTTCGAAGCGGAATGGGCTTGGAACGGTTTTTAAATCGAGCTTTTCGCGCGGGGGATTAATGATCGCCTCCCCTTCTTTGCGCCATGCTAAACCGTTGACTTCTTCGTAACGCCGCTTGCCAAAATGCTCGGTTAAAAAATGCTTAAAGGTCATTTCGCCTTCATTCACAACTATGAAGTCTACCTCAGGTATGCGCTTAAGCCAATAGGCAACATCATACGACACTTCCGGGCCACCGAGGACAATTGTTAATTCGGGCTGGATTTTTTTCAACATTTGAATCACTTTAATCGTTTCTTCAATATTCCAAATGTAACAGCTGAAGCCGATGACATCCGCGCGTTTCGAATACAGGTCGGTGACGATGTTAATGGCTGGATCTTTAATCGTATATTCCGCCATTTTAACATCGAACTCAGGAGCGCTATAGGCTTTTAAATATCGGAGTGCAAGACATGTATGAATATATTTCGCATTGAATGTGCTCACTACAATGTTCATTTCGATCCCTCAAATCTATGTTAGTAAAAAAAGTGGACATATTATTTTAGCACATCAAGAGCCTTTTATAAAAATGCATGTACATTTTTTGACGAATCGTTTTATCGAAAGGTATCATGGGAATAAGAAGGAGAAGGGCAGGGTGATTTATTTTGGAACGATTGAATAGTCAAGACATTGAAAAACAATTAAACAAGCATCAAGATTGGAAGTTAACCGGCGGAAAATGGCTTGTGAAAGAGTATCGTTTTGAAGAATACTTAAAAGGCATTCAATTTGCCGAGGAAATCGGCCAACTTTCTGAATCATTCAACCATCATCCCGTCATAACGATTGATTATAAGCGTGTGACGATTAAATTGACGACGAAGGATGTAAGCGGCCTTACTGAATTGGATTTTAAAATGGCCAAACTTTATGATGAAGCGTTTAAGAAACTTTAATGTGTATAGTGGGAGGGAGAAGATGAGATTTGTAACGGCTAGTTTAGGCGGCGAGAGATTTATCGGTATGATGGACGAAGGTGTAAAAAAAGTGTATAACCTCTCGCTTGCTGCCAGTGAAATGAAAATCGGCTATCCGGAAAGTTTGCTGGAAGGGATTGAACGCGGAGAAGACTTTCTTCATGCTACGAACGTATTGTTGGAAAAGTTAAGAAGCGGTGACCCTCATCGTTTTACATACGATATTAGCCACCCGGATCTTTGTCTTCTTGCACCGATTCCTTCCCCAAGAAAAAATATTTTATGTGTTGGTAAAAATTACAAAGACCATGCGATTGAAATGGGGAGCATAGACGATATTCCGAAACATATTATGATGTTTACGAAGGCGCCGACAACCGTTATCGGCCATCAGGAACGAATACTCGCACATTCTGATGTGACAAGTGAGTTGGATTACGAAGGGGAACTGGCGGTCGTCATCGGGAAGAGAGGAATTGGAATCCCGGCTGAGGAAGCATATGATTATGTGTTCGGCTATACGATCATTAATGATGTGACGGCACGTGACCTTCAGGCGCGCCATAAACAATTTTTCCTCGGAAAAAGCCTCGATTCAAGCTGTCCTATGGGTCCGTATCTTGTCCATCGATCTGCCATTCAAAACCCGGAGTCACTCGCTATAGAAACAAAAGTTAACGGTGAAATTCGCCAGCGGGCAAATACGAAAGATTTCATTTTCTCGATCCCTGAAATCATCTCTACCATTTCAAAAGGAATGACATTAGAGCCAGGCGACATTATCGCAACCGGAACCCCGGCAGGAGTCGGTAAAGGATTCAATCCGCCCAAATTTTTGAAAACGGGAGATTTGATTGAAATTACGGTTGAAGGAATTGGGACCCTACGTAATGAAGTATACTAATGATGTTTCGAATACCGAAAAGCGGCAAATGGTAGAGAAATAAGGATATACATCATAAGGGAGGGCTAACACATGGATAAAGTTCTTTTTATTAACGGCGAATGGACAGGCCACGAGCTTGACAAGATGGAAGTACATAACCCTGCAACTGGTGAACGAATTGGAACGGTGGCAAAGGCAGGCACGAAAGAAACGGTGGCGGCAATCGAAGCGGCCCACCGCGCTTTTCCTTCCTGGTCAAAATTAACCGCCTATGATCGTGCGGAGTATTTGATGAAGCTTTATGATTTAATGATGGAGGAAAAAGAAGAAATCGCCAAACTCATGACACTCGAAATGGGAAAGCCGTTGAAAGAGTCGCGCGGTGAAGTCGATTATGCTGCTTCCTTCATTAGATGGTATGCCGAAGAAGCAAAACGGATATATGGCAGGACAATCCCGGCAAGCGCGCAAAATAAAAGGCTGCAAGTCATCAAGCAGCCTGTTGGCGTTGTTGCGGCAATTACGCCATGGAATTTTCCGGCCGCGATGATTACAAGAAAGATGGCTCCGGCACTGGCTGCAGGATGCACGTTCATCGTTAAGCCGCCGGAAGATACGCCGTTATCCGCCGTCAAGCTCGTTGAATTAAGTGAAAAGGCGGGATTCCCTAAAGGTGTCATCAATCTTGTGACAGGTGACCCGAAAGAAATTGCCGGAGAACTGATGGAAAATGAAAAAGTCCGCAAAATGACGTTTACAGGATCAACTGTCGTAGGAAAGTTATTAATTGAACAAAGCGCAAAAACGGTCAAAAAAGTTTCGATGGAGCTCGGCGGCCACGCACCTGCTATCGTTCTCGATGATGCCGATCTTGAAAAAGCAGTCGAGGGAATCGTTGCTTCGAAATTTCGAAATGCGGGCCAAACTTGCATTTGTGTGAACAGGGTTTATGCCCATGAACAGATTTATGAACGATTCGTCGATATGCTCGTTGAAAAAACAAGCAAGCTAAAAGTCGGCAACGGAATGGAAGATGGGGTCGACATCGGTCCGATCATCAATAAAGATGGCTATGAAAAAATTGTCAAACAAGTTGAGGATGCTGAAAAGAACGGAGCGAAAATCGTGCTTGGCGGAAAAGGCATTGAAAAAGGAAACGCCTATTTCTATGAACCGACGGTCATTAAAGACGTCACACAGGACATGCTCATTATGAATGAGGAAACGTTCGGGCCGGTTGTCCCCGTCCATAAAATCTCATCGGATGAAGAAGGGATCCAGCTTTCGAATTCCAGCCCATTCGGCTTAGCTGCTTACGTGTTTACCGAAAGTTTGACGCGCGGGACGAGAGTTGTTGAAGGGCTTGAATACGGGATTGTCGGTTGGAATGACGGAATGCCATCAACCGCTCAAGGGCCTTTTGGCGGCATGAAAGAAAGCGGAATCGGCCGCGAAGGAGGAACAGAGGGGATGGAGGCGTACCTCGAAACGAAATTTGTCAGCATCGGCATTTAAAACGAGTTTTACTTAAGAGAGGGGAATACACATGGACCTAGGCTTAACAAATAAAGCAGTGCTAGTCCTTGCATCCAGCAAGGGGCTTGGGAAAGCGACGGCGATGAAATTTGCCGAAGAAGGCGCCAGGGTCATGATTACAGGCCGGGATGGGGAAACGTTAAAAGCGACGGCGAAAGAAATCAAAGAAAAAACCGGAAGCCGCATTGAATATGAAGTATGTGACATCACCAAAAAAGAAGATATCAAAAACCTTGTTCAAAAAACAGTTGACGCCTTCGGAAACGTCGATGTGTTAATTAATAATGCGGGCGGACCGCCGGCAGGGACTTTCGATGACTTTGGCGATGAAGAGTGGGAATATGCCTTCCAACTTACATTGCAAAGCATGATCCGCGCGGTGAGGGAAGTGTTGCCGCATATGCGGAAAAACGGAGGAGGACGGATTGTCAACATCGCATCGTCTTCATTTAAGCAACCAATTGACGGCTTGATTTTATCCAATACATTTCGTACGGCAATTATGGGATTGGCGAAAAGTTTGTCCCAGGAGCTGGCGAAAGATCAAATTTTAATTAATACAATCGGTCCTGGCAGAATCGGAACCGATCGAATTAAGGAATTGGATCAGGTGATTGCCGGGAAAAAAGGGATAAGTGTAGAGGACGTAAAGAACGAACTGGAACAAACGATCCCGCTTGGCCGTTACGGAACGCCGGAAGAGTTTGCCCGTGTTATCGTTTTCTTAGGCTCCGAGGCCAATACGTATGTGACCGGACAGGCTTTTTTGATCGACGGCGGGATGGTTAAAGCTTTTTAACACTAAAAAACGAAGCGAATACCGCTTCGTTTTTTTGTTCTTATGGAATCCGATTATGCTGATAGAACTTTCTTAATACGTTCAATTGCCCAGTTCAGATCTTCTTCAGAAATAATAAGAGGCGGGGCGAAACGAATGACGTTTTCGTGTGTTTCCTTACAAAGCAAGCCTTTTTCCTTTAAACGTTCACAATATGGACGGGCTGCCTCGTTTAGTTCAACCCCGATAAATAAGCCGCGGCCGCGCACTTCCTTAATGGCAGGATTATTGATCTCTTTCAGTCTTTCAAGGAAGTATTCTCCTAATTGAAGAGAGCGATCGGCAAGCTTTTCATCGATCAACACATCCAGTGAAGCAACCGAGACGGCACAGGCTAAAGGGTTTCCGCCAAATGTCGAACCGTGCGAACCAGGATTAAAGACCCCTAAAATATCTTTATTTGCAGCGACGCACGAAATCGGCATTACTCCGCCGCCGAGCGCCTTGCCAAGTATATAGACATCCGGGACGACTTCTTCCCAATCACAGGCAAACATTTTACCTGATCGGGCAAGCCCTGATTGAATTTCGTCCGCGACAAACAATACGTTGTTTTCTTTGCAATAGTCATAAGCTGCCTTTAAAAAGCCTGTTGGCGGGATAACGATTCCTGCCTCGCCTTGAATGGGTTCAATAATAATAGCTGCCGTATTTGCTGTCATTGCGTTTTTTAAGGCATCCAGATCGCCATACGGCACTTGCTTAATTCCAGGGAGCATCGGGCCAAATCCGCGCTGGTACTCAGGGTCAGACGACATCGACACAGCCGTCATCGTCCGGCCGTGAAAGTTTCCTTCAAAAACGATAACTTCCGCCTGGTTTGCGGGGATTCCCTTCACCTCATAACCCCACCGCCTGACCGCTTTAAAGGCCGTCTCAACCGCTTCGGCTCCAGTATTCATTGGAAGAACCATGTCTTTTTTCGTTAATTGGCACACTTTTTCGTAAAAATCTCCGAGCTGGTCATTATGAAAGGCGCGGCTCGTCAACGTAATCCGATCAGCCTGCTCTTTTAATGCAGCAATGATTTTCGGGTGGCGGTGCCCCTGGTTGACAGCCGAATAGGCGCTTAACATATCCATATATCTGTTCCCTTCAGGATCCGTCACCCAGACCCCTTCACCTGTAGAAATAACGATTGGCAATGGATGATAGTTTTTTGCGCCGAATTCTTCCGTTTTCGAAATAATGGCTTCCGTTTTTTTCATGCTTCACACTCCCATTTAAGATTTTTCAACCTTTATTAGTATGCCAAGGTAAAGAAATTTTTTACAAAAAATGAGCTTTCGAAAATGCTGCGATTTCGTGATATAGTAGAATTGAGATTTTTATACATACGCAGGAGGAAAAAAATGCTTCAATTGCATGTTGCTACATGGGCGCTGTCCCTCATTCTTTTTGTCATCACCTATTTTTTATATAAAAGAGGGATTCCGAAAGCTTCGAACATCGCCCATATGATTTTAAGAGTAATCTACATATTGGTCATCGCCTCAGGCGTGATTCTTATTGTGAAGTGGGTGACAACACCTGGAGTTGTCAATACAGGTCCAATTTATGTGAAAGCGATTCTTGGCCTGATTGTCGTTTCGTTAATGGAAATGATCATCATTCGAACTCAAAAAAGGGATTCGAAGATTCGATACTGGGTGTTATTTTTTCTCTCAATCCTTCTCGTCTTTTATTATGGTTATTTCATCATTTATTAAATTGAAGCCGTCTTTTTAAAAGACGGCTATTTTTATTAACAAATTCTGCATTGGTGACGATATAAAGGTAAAAATGTTTTTTACAATTGAGGTGTATGATGGAAACGAAAAATAGAGAGCAAATGTATAAATTACTATTTGAACAACATCCAGACTTAATTTTTTCGCTCGATTTTTCAGGACAAATTACAAGTGTCAATCAAGCCCTTTCAAAGGCCCTTGGATATGGGATCGATGAAGTTATTCATACAAATATCATAAATTATATTGCTTGCGAATATAAAAATGATGTCGAGTTGCTGATCAAAGAAACGTTTGATGGCAAAAGCGGGCAGAGTCCTGCTAAGATGATTCACAAAAGCGGGGAAACATTTGATTTTTGTTTAATAACGATCCCGATCATCATTGATGAAAATGTAATAGGCATATATTTTATTAGCAAAAACATAACGAGGCAAAGGGAATATGAGAAAAAAATCACCCAATTGGCTTGCTATGATCCATTGACGGGCCTGCCCAATCGCATATCGTTTGAAAAAAGGCTTTCAAAAGCGATTGAAAAAGCAATGGGAAGCAAAGAAAAGCTCGCTGTTATTTTTATCGATATCGATCAATTTAAATGGATTAATGAAAGTCTCGGACATCAAATCGGGGATCAAATTTTACAATTTTTATCAAACCGGCTTCTAGAAGGAATTGGCGGAAGGGGGACTCTTTGCCGTTTTACCGGTGACGAGTTCACTCTTATCGTTGAAAATGTTTCGGACATTCAAGAGATTAGCGAACTTGTCACAAATTTTACAAAGTCGTTGAAAACGCCTTATTTATTTAACGGGCAAGAGTTTTTAATGACAGCATCGATCGGAATCAGCATGTACCCTGAAGATGGGGCGGCGGTAGAAACGTTAATTAAAAATGCCGATATCGCCCTTCACCGGGCAAAACAACGTGGAAGAGACGGATTAGAATTTTATGAAGGTGAAATGAATGATTTCATCGTTAAACGAATTGAAATGGAGCGTGATTTGCGAAAAGCGATTCCAAAAAATGAATTGGAATTGTTCTACCAGCCGCAAGTGTTTCTTGATGACGGATCACTGATTGCGTTTGAAGCGCTCGTCCGCTGGAACCATCCGAAGCTCGGACTAGTATCTCCTGCACAATTTATCCCGCTTGCGGAAGAAACGGGTTTAATTGAACCGATCGGAAAATGGGTATTATATACAGCTTGTAACCAATTAAAAAAATGGAATAAATTAGGCGTGACAAACATTTCTATTTCAGTCAATGTATCAGGCCGGCAATTTCAAAACAGGGAATTCGTCTATCAAGTAAGGGACGCCATATTGCGAACAGGGATTGAACCGCAATACTTGCATCTTGAATTAACGGAAAGCATTATGATCGAAAACGTTCAATACAGCCTGGCGATTATGAAGGAATTAAAGCTGTTGGGAGTAAAGCTTTCTGTTGATGACTTTGGAACGGGATATAGTTCCCTTAGCTATTTGAAGGATTTCCCGATCGATATATTAAAAATTGATCGCTCGTTTATTCGGAATCTATCATCTGCAAGCTTCGATTCATCCGATGCATCAATCGTCCAGGCGATCATTACGATGTGCAAAGGCCTATCCGTCATTCCGCTTGCAGAAGGAATCGAAAAAGAAGATCAAATGAACCTTCTGCGGCAATACGGCTGTGAGCTTGCACAAGGGTACTTGATCAGCAAGCCTGTGCCAAGTCGGGAAGCGGAACTGTTATTTCCCATAGCGAAATAGGAAAACCGAAGTCGGATGAAATCCACTTCGGTTTTTCTTCTTTGACAATTTCGATTTTTAGATATACCATTATTCATTAGAATTTATGGACTTTTATTGATAGGATGTGGCATGGTTGAAACAGTTTGAACAAGCGGACGTATTAAATCAGCTTCCTGATCAATTTTTTGCAAAACTTGTTCAGAAAGTTGCGAGAATAATCGAACAAGGGCATGATGTCATTAATCTCGGGCAAGGAAATCCGGACCAGCCGACGCCGGCGCATATTGTTGCCGCATTGCAAGAAGCGGCGGTAAATCCGGCCTATCATAAATACCCCCCTTTTACCGGCTATGATTTTTTAAAGGAAGCAGTGGCATCCTTTTATAAACGCGAATATGGAGTGGAAATTGATCCGAAAAGAGAAGTCGCCATCCTGTTTGGCGGAAAAGTTGGACTCGTCGAAATTTCTCAATGTTTTTTAAATCCAGGGGACATCGCACTCGTTCCTGATCCGGGCTATCCGGATTATTGGTCAGGGATTGCGATGGCAAGAGCGGAAATGGCCATGATGCCTCTAAAAGAAGAAAATCAATTTTTGCCTGATTACAACGAAATCGAAAAAGACGTATTAGACAAAGCAAAATTAATGTTTTTAAACTATCCGAACAACCCGACGGCGGCGGTTGCGACGAAAGAATTTTTCGAGGAAACGATTCATCTCGCTAAAGAAAATGATATTCTTGTCGTTCACGATTTTGCCTATGGGGCAATTGGTTTTGACGGAAAAAAACCGGTCAGCTTCCTCGAAATTCAGGGGGCAAAAGAGGTTGGCATCGAAATTTACACATTGAGTAAAACGTATAACATGGCGGGCTGGCGTGTCGGTTTTGCGGTCGGAAACGAAAGCGTCATTAAGAGCATCAATCTCATTCAAGACCATTTTTATGTCAGCTTGTTTGGCGCCGTACAGGAAGCGGCGGCAACTGCGTTGTTAGGACCGCAGGATTGCGTCACGGAGCTCGTCGCAACATATGAAAGCCGCAGAAACGCTTTTATCCACCGCTTGAATGAAGTCGGTTGGAAGGTTGAAGCACCAAAAGGGTCCTTCTTTTGCTGGCTGCCTGTTCCGGATGGGTATACTTCGGAAAGCTTTGCCGACTTGCTATTGGAAAAAGCCCATGTCGTCGTCGCACCGGGAATTGGGTTTGGGAAAAGTGGAGAAGGATATGTCCGCGTCGGTCTTTTATGCGGCGAAGATCGTTTAGTTGAAGCGGCCAATCGGATGGCAAAGCTTAACCTTTTTTAAAAAAATAATTGACAGATCATGATTTGCCTGTCATAATCACTAGTAAAATTAATATTCAAACAATTTGTAATTTCTCTTATCAAGAGCAGGTGGAGGGACTGGCCCGATGAAACCCGGCAACCGACTCACTTTCGTTGGTGTTCAAACGTCGATAATGGCTTTTTGAACGCCACCAGGTGAAAACGGTGCTAATTCTTGCAGCGTTAAGCTGAGAGATGAGAGGAAGCGGTGAGATTGTCTATTGAATGCCTCTTCCTTATGGGAAGAGGCATTTTTAATTTAGCCAGCCAAAGGATCACGAGCCTTTGAAGACTGATTGATACAGGGAGTGGAGTACATGAGTGTTGTAACAGCAACGTATCTTGTTCACGATAAAGGAACCCATTTAGAAAAAAAAGCAGAAAGCATCGCGCTTGGTTTAACGGTTGGGACGTGGACGGATTTGCCGGAATTGGAAAAGGAGCAGCTAAAGAACCATAAAGGCCGGGTTGTAGAGGTAACAGAACTTTCCGAAGATGAGAAAGTAAACGCCTATTTTGGAGAGAAGCGATCGAGAGGGCTCCTCAAAATTGCTTATCCGGCCGCAAATTTTTCTTCCGACTTGCCGGCCATTTTGACGACTGTCTTTGGCAAGTTATCGTTAGACGGAGAAGTAAAATTGGTTGACCTTGATTTTTCTGAAGAGCTTTTAAGCGCATTTCCAGGCCCATCTTATGGAATTGACGGGATACGAAAGGTGCTAGGGGTTCATGGCCGCCCGCTTTTAATGAGTATTTTTAAAGGAATGATCGGCCGTGACCTCACGTTTTTCAAAAAGCAACTAAAAGAGCAGGCGCTGGGCGGCGTCGACCTTGTGAAAGATGATGAAATTTTATTTGACAATCCGCTCACTTCCTTTGACGAACGAATTAAAGCGGCAGTTGAAGTCTTAAAAGAGACGGAAGAAATAACGGGGGAGAAGACATTGTATGCCGTGAACTTGACAGGCCGTACATATGAATTGAAAGATAAAGCAAAACGGGCCGTAGAGCTCGGGGCAAGCGCGCTTTTGTTTAACGTGTTTACATATGGCCTTGACGTATTGCAATCGCTCGCCGAAGATCCGGATATCACCATCCCAATTATGGCCCATCCCTCATTTTCCGGAGCGATGACCCCTTCAAAGGTGTATGGCATCGCAAACCCGCTCCTTCTTGGGAAAGCCCTGAGGGTGGTCGGTGCTGATTTTTCCCTTTTCCCTTCGCCATATGGCAGTGTGGCGCTGAAGAAAGAAGAGGCCCTTGGCATTGCGGAGGAATTAACAACGGACGAGATAAAGGTGAAGCGTTCGTTCCCGGTTCCATCAGCAGGCATTCACCCGGGCCTTACGCCGCAGCTCATTCAAGACTTTGGAATCGACAGTGTGATCAATGCAGGCGGTGGGATTCACGGACATCCCGGCGGCGCATCAGAAGGAGGAAAAGCCTTCAGGGATGCGATTGACGGAATCTTAAGGGATGAGAGCTTAGAAGAAACGGCCGCGAACAGCGAGTCCTTACGAGCCGCACTTAACCTGTGGGGAGGGGCAGTGAAGGCATGAAGAAGACCGGAGTCATTTTTTGCGATTTTGACGGCACAGTGACTGAAAATGATAACATCATTGCGATTATGAAACAATTTGCCCCGTTAGGATGGGAGAACATTAAAGAGCAAATTCTCGGGCAACAAATATCCATTCGTGAAGGTGTCGGAAAGCTTTTTTCCCTCCTGCCATCAAGCAAAAAAGATGAGATTACCGAATTTGTCCTTTCGCAGGCGAAAGTAAGAGACGGTTTTCATGCATTTGTAGACTATACAAAAGAACAGGGCATCCCGCTTTATATCGTCAGCGGAGGCATTGATTTTTTTGTTTATCCGCTGCTTCAAGGAGTTATACCTGAAGATCATATTTATTGTAATGGCAGCGATTTTACAGGAGAGTCAGTCCGGATCCTCTGGCCACACGCATGTGACGATGCATGCGGCAATGATTGCGGTTGCTGCAAACCGACAATTCTTCGAAGGTTTGATTCAAGCAAGTACCATAAAATCGTGATTGGCGACTCCATTACCGATTTACAGGCGGCGAAACAGGCAGATGAGGTGTTTGCCCGTGATTTCTTAATTGAAAAATGTGAGGAAAATAACATCTCCTATACGCCGTTTGAAACGTTCTATGAAATTATCGATCAATTAAGCAAAAGGAGGGTAACCTATGAGCATTTTTGAAGAACGCTGGCTGGAGCTGGCTGACATTAAAGACGAGCTGGCGGCCCGCGATTGGTTCCCGGGGACAAGCGGCAACTTATCGATAAAAGTCGGCGACCATCCATTGACGTTTCTAGTGACGGCAAGCGGGAAAGATAAGCGGAAACGGACGGATGATGACTTCTTGCTTGTAGACGGTGACGGAAAGCCAGTAGAAGCTACCGATTTAAAAGCTTCAGCTGAAACAGGTATTCATTGTGAAGTATACAAGTTAACCGATGCAGGATGCTGCCTTCATGTTCATACGATCGACAATAACGTCATTTCTGAACTTTACGCAAAAGTTGGAAAGATTACATTTAAAGGGCAAGAATTGATCAAAGCGTTTGGCATTTGGGAAGAAGATGGGGAAATTTCGATACCGATTGTTGAAAACTACGCCGATTTAAACGTGCTGGCCAAAGAAGTCGCAAACCGCATTACACCTGAAACAAAAGCGGTTCTTATTCGAAACCATGGGATAACGGTATGGGGGAAAAACGGCTTTGAAGCGAAAAAACATTTAGAAGCTTTCGAGTTTTTATTCTCGTATCATTTAAAAATAAAGCAATTGTTTCAAGCGGAAATTGCCCCATCTTATCAAAATAAATTGATTAACCTTTAGGAGGAATGAATAATGGCACAATTGCGGTTCCATGATAATAATGAAAGAGTGGAAAAAGCGGAAGAAGTCGTTCAATATTTAGAGGGCCATGGCGTTATCTATGAAAAATGGGATATTGAAAAACTGCCAAAACATCTTCAAGAAAACTACGCTTTAACAGAAGAAGATAAAGAGGAAATTCTTCAAGTATTCCGCCAAGAAATTGCTGACATTTCAGAAAGAAGAGGGTATTTAACAGCGGATGTGATCTCGCTTTCTCCAAATACACCTAATCTTGAGGACTTATTGAAAAACTTTATTCAAGAACACCACCACTCTGATGATGAAGTCCGATTTATCGTTAGCGGACACGGGATTTTTGCCATAGAAGGAACAGACGGGCGTTTCTTCGATGTTGAGCTTGAACCGGGAGATTTAATTTCCGTACCCGAAAACTACAGGCATTATTTCACGTTAATGGATGATCGTAAGGTCGTTGCCGTCCGAATTTTTAAAACAAAAGAAGGCTGGGTGCCGATTTACGAAAAAGAAGAAGTTAAACAATAAACGAGAGGGGATCCCCCTCTCGTTTATTGTTTAATGCATAATTTTTTGTTCAATGTTTTGCTCTTTTCGCAGCTTCCATAGGCGATACGTATGGAGAACAACGACTTTTAAGACGGCATAGACAGGGACGGCAAGAATTAACCCAAGCACCCCGCCAATGCTGCCTGCAACGAGCAAAATGGAAATGATCGTCAGTGGATGAATGTTCAACTGTTTGCCCATCACTTGCGGAGAAATGAGATTTCCTTCGATTTGTTGCGCGATCACCATAACAATTAATACTTTTACAATCATGAACGGCGAATCAATGATTGCAACGATAATGGCTGGTGTAATTGCGATGATCGGCCCAAGAAAAGGGATGACATTCGTAAACATGGCGACGATTGCAAGGATGAGAGAATAATCAATCCCGATAATTAAATAACCGATATAAAGCATAACCCCGACACAAAAGCTGACAAAAATTTGCCCCTGAATATAAGAACTGAGCGCGCGGTCCAAATCGGCTAAAATTTGCTTTCCATTCGTTTGCTGGGAACGAGGCAAGAGGCGAAGCACCATTTGCGGCGCCTTTTCGCCTTCTTTTAACATGTAATATAAAATGAACGGAACTGTTACGAAGATCATAACGACATTTGTAATAATGCTAATAAAATTTAGGATATTTGTACTAATGATAGATACGCCGGTAGATAAGTAGGCTGTTATTTTATTTGAGATTTTCTCCAAATTCAACTGGTGGCTTTCTTGAAAACGGCTTACCCAGTGGCTATTTTGCAATTCAATTACCTTTTCGCGGATTGTATTGATGAGAGCGGGCATGTTTTCAATTAAGCTGTTTACCTGTTTTTGCAAAATGGGGCCAATGAGATAAATAACGAATGTCAAGAGTCCAATTGCAACTAAATAGATGAGAAGAATAGAAAGTGTTTTTGGAACTTTTCTCGCATAAAGAAAGTGGACGACAGGGCGAAATAAATAGTACAAAACGCCTCCGAGCAAAAACGGAAAAAAGAGCGTTTGTACTAAAGCGACGACGGGTTGAAAAAGAAAGTCAATTTTAGTTCCAACCCAAATAATAAGAAAGATTAATAGAATACCATAACCGAATCGAAAGAGTTTGGATTGAGGCATTGCTGTTTTGTCACCTGCATTTCTTAAATTTCCTTCTATTATACATGATCGTAGAAGTTTTGTAGATGCACTTTTAGAAGCCTGGTGCATAAATTGATTACTGGGCATTTATGCATAAAGATTGGCATGAGAAAACTGGTGTTTCTAGAAAGGGTGATCATCATGTGTGGAATAACGGGAATAGTGAACTGGAATAAAGATGTAGCGTCAGAGAAAAACATCGTATTTAAAATGGCGGCAACTCTGTCAAAGAGGGGGCCAGATGCACTGAATGTCTGGGCAGACCGGCATGCAGCCTTTGGCCATGCAAGACTCGTTGTCGTTGATCCGGCGGGCGGCGCCCAGCCAATGGAGAAAGAGAAAAATGGACAGTTTTACACCCTTTGTTACAATGGCGAATTATACAACACCGAAGACATCCGAAAAGAATTGCTGAAGAGGGGGTACACATTTAAAGGGCACTCCGATACAGAAGTGCTGCTAACCTCTTACATTGAGTGGGGCGAAAATTGCGTCAATCACTTTAACGGCATTTATGCATTTGCCATATGGGATGAAAAAGAGCAAAAACTGTTCTTATCAAGGGACCGGCTTGGTGTTAAACCGTTATTTTATTGCGAAAAGGGAAGTCAATTGTTATTCGGTTCAGAAATTAAAGCGATTCTTGCCCATCCGGAAATGAAAGCTGAAATTGATCGAGAAGGACTTCAGGAAATTTTCGGGTTAGGGCCTTCACGCACACCGGGTCATGGCGTTTTTAAAGGGATACAGGAGCTGAGGCCGGGCCACTCGATGCGCTTCGATCATAAAGGGCTTAAAATTTGGCGGTATTGGAATGTGAAAAGTGAGGGACATGTACACACATTAGAAGAGACGGTTGAAAATGTAAGATTTTTGTTAACAGATGCGATCACAAGGCAATTAGTGGCTGATGTTCCAGTTTGTACGTTTCTTTCAGGTGGGGTTGATTCAAGTGCGATCAGCGCGATTGCTGCAAGATATTTTAAAGAAGAGAGAAGAGGGGACCTTCATACGTTTAGCATCGATTATGAGGAGAATGATAAATATTTCAAGTCGAGCCTTTTTCAGCCAAATGCGGATGGTCCATGGATAGAGAAAATGGTGGAAGCAATTGGCTCAAAGCACCATTCGCATGTCATTGATATGGAACTTCTTGTCAATCACTTGAAAGAAGCGGTCATTGTGAAAGATTTACCGGGGATGGCTGACGTTGATTCGTCGTTATTATGGTTTTGCCGCCGGATTAAAGAGCATTCTACCGTCGCTCTTTCCGGGGAATGTGCAGATGAAATTTTCGGTGGATATCCGTGGTTCCATAAAGAAGAACTAATGAGCCGGGAATCGTTCCCCTGGATGAGCTCAACAAAAGAAAGAGAAGATTTATTGCTCCCTTATTGGAAAGAGAAATTGAATTTGCACGATTATGTAAAAGTCCGTTATCAAGAAACGATTGATGAAATGCCGCGATTGGATGGCGAAGATAAAAAAGAAGAGAGGCGGCGGGAAATCTTTTATTTGAATATGCTCTGGTTTATGACAAATCTTCTTGACCGGAAGGACCGGATGAGCATGGGAGCAAGCCTTGAAGTTCGCGTGCCGTTTGCCGACCATCGGATTGTTGAATACGTCTGGAACATCCCGTGGGAAATGAAAATGTTAAATGGCAGGGAAAAAGGAATTTTGCGCAAAGCTTTGGAAGGAATTCTGCCAGATGAAGTGCTTTATCGAAAGAAAAGCCCATATCCAAAAACCCACCATCCGAAATATACTGAAAGCGTAAAAGAATGGCTGCAAGCGATTATAAATCATCCCGCCTCGCCGATTCTCGAGCTCTTGAATAAAGAAAAAATCCAGGCGATTATCGATACGAACGGGGAAGCTTTTAAAGTGCCATGGTTCGGCCAATTAATGACAGGTCCGCAATTAATCGCCCACCTTGCACAAATCGATACGTGGCTTTCGGAGTACAAGATTAATATTGTGGATTAGAAGAACGAACAGACTAAGTAGCCTTAGTCTGTTCGTTTATGAATCATGTAAATCCCGAACCCATAGGCCGGCAAATGAAGTTGAAAGCTGCTTCCAAATTCAATGCTTCTATTGTTCCAGAGGTCGGTAACCGTATGATTTGTCACAAATTGAGTTAGATCAATTGACTGGTTCTTTTCGCACGGATTCATGGCGATAATAATTGCTTCATCAGAAATCTTTTTTTCATAAACAAGAAGGTTCGTCGCCGGATCTGCTTCAAGAAAAGAGAGCTTGCCTCCGGTTCCGAAAGCGTGATACGTTTTGCGCAGTTCAATCAATTTTTTTATATGCTCGAACAAGTCTAGATCCTGTTTGTCTTTTTCCCAGATCATGCATTCACGGCAACCGGGATCCTGGCCGCCTGTCATCCCGATCTCATCTCCGTAATAAATGCAGGGGGAACCGGGGTAAGAGAGCATGAACAAATAAAGTAGTTTCACTTTCTGTTTATTTTCGCCGCAAAGCGTCAAAATCCGCGGAGTATCATGCGAGCCAAGCAAATTAAACAGCGCTTCATTCACGTTTTCTGGATAGGAATGAAGAATGCGGGTGATTGCAGAAGCGAATGAATCCGCACGCATCGCCCCCTTAGCGAAAAAATCAGTGACGGCTGCTGTAAACGGGTAATTCATGACGCTGTCAAACTGGTCTCCCCGGAGCCACGGCTGGGCGTCATGCCAGATTTCTCCTAAAATATACAAATCAGGTTTAATCGATTTTACCTCATTTCGAAAGTCCCTCCAAAACGCGTGATCGACCTCATTTGCCACATCAAGCCGCCAGCCGTCAATATCAAATTCCTCCACCCAGTAACGGGCGACGGAAAGAAGATAGCTCTTTACTTCAGGGTGGGATGTATTGAGCTTTGGCATTCTCGGTTCAAAAGCAAATGTATCGTAATTCGGATTTGGTTTCGTCTGAACGGATTCCTCCCATAAATGAAACCAACCGGCATAAGGAGAGTTTTTGCCGTTTTTTACAACATCCTGAAATGGCGGGAAATGAAATCCTGTATGGTTAAACACCGCATCCAGCATCACTTTGATCCCATTTTGATGGCAAACGTCTACCATTCGGCGAAAGGTTGCTTTATCGCCGAATTGGGGATCAATTTCCATATAGTCGATCGTATCATACTTGTGATTCGAACTCGCCTTAAAGATGGGGGTGAAATAAATCCCTGTCACACCCAATTGGACGAGGTGATCTATATGATCAATGACGCCCTGAAAATCGCCACCGAAGAAATTGGCAGGAGTTGGTTCTGCGCTTCCCCAGGCGAGCGTACCTTCCGGATCATTTTTCGCATCTCCATTCGCGAATCGTTCAGGAAAGATTTGATACCAGACCGTGTCTTTTGACCATTCAGGCGCCTTGAAAACATCGGCCTGATGTAAAAAAGGAAAGCAAAAGTAGTAAGCGGTATCTTCAGGCGCTTTTTTATAAAATCCTTTTTCGGTGTAAATATAGCGCTCCTTTTCGTCAGATACGTCAAAGCCATAACGGAGCCTGCGAAAAGGGGGTGTAACCTCGATCATATAATAGTCAAAATACTCGTCACTTCCCGAGAGACGCATTTCCTTTTTCGTATATTGCCAACGGCCGCTGTTCCAATCATATGGATCTCCATAAAGTAAATAGACGTTTGTTAAATCACCTTTTTTCGCCCGCAACCGGATATGGAGCGCCTTTTGATGATAGGCATAAGCATACGTATCGGTTGGTTGATGAAAAATTGCTTCTAGTAACATTTCTCGTCTCCTTCCCAGAGTGCAATCGTTTGCACTAATTATACCATAACTACTAAAATAGTAACGTCAATAGGATTAAAAATTTTCAAAAAAAGAGTTGAAATAGTGATATAGGCATGTATAATAAAACTATAAGTTTGTGCAAACGTTTCCGCAAAATATGTCGGATTTTATTTTTGCAGAATGGTGCAACCGTTTGCAAAGCAATTTATTATATAAAAGGGGGATATTGGAATGAAGAAATGGTTAGCGAGTTTAATGACACTATTCTTGTTGTTAGGCGTTCTTTCCGCATGTGGGCCAAAAGAATCAAGTAGCGGCGAAACTGGCAACAACGGCTCAAAAGAGACAAAACCTGAAAAATTAGTGATTTGGGAAGATAAGGACAAAGGAGCCGGATTGAAACCGGCCATTGAAAAATTTGAGAAAAAGTATGGCATTAAAGTGGAATATAAAGAGATGCCGATGCTCGACCAGCAAGACAAATTACGTCTTGATGGCCCGGCTGGTAAAGGGCCTGATGTGATTACGACTCCGCATGACCGTGTAGGGCCGCTTGTAACGGAAGGGCTAATTGCGCCGCTTGACATCTCTAGTGATGTGACGGGTAAGTTTACGGACTCGTCGATTGCGGCATTAACGTTTAAAGGAAAACTGTATGGGCTTCCAAAATCAACAGAAACGCCTGTTTTCATTTATAACAAAAAATTTATGAAAAAAGCGCCCGAAACGTTAGACGAAGTGTATAAAATGGCGAAAGGTAACAATAGCGGGGCGCAATACGGATTTTTAGCGAACTGGACGGATTTTTATTTCGCTTATGGGATTATAGCTGGGTATGGCGGCTATGTCTTTAAAGACAACAACGGAACGCTCGATCCGAAAGATGTAGGATTGAATAACGAAGGTGCTGTTAAAGGGCTTGATTTTATTACAAAATGGTATAAAGAAGGGCTCTTTCCAAAAGGGGTAGTCGGTGAAAAGGCAGGTCAAACGATCGACGGTTTATTTACAGAAGGAAAAGTGGCTTCTCTAATGAACGGGCCGTGGTCATTCCAGCCGTATAAAGATGCGAAGGTTGATATTGGGATTGCCCCGATGCCGAAACTGCCAAACGGGGAATATGTGAAAACATTTATCGGCGTAAAAGGGTGGAATGTGAGCAGTTTTTCAAAAAACAAAAAATGGGCGACAAAGCTCGTTGAATTTATTACGAATGAAGAAAGCGCGAAAATTCGTTTCGAAAAAACGCAGGAAATTCCGCCAGTTAAATCATTAATGAATGATCCGATTATTGCGGATAATGAAGGGGCAAAAGCGGTTGCCATTCAATCTGAACGGGGAATTCCGATGCCGAATATTCCGGAAATGGCCGAAGTCTGGAAACCGGTCGCCAACGCGTTGCAGCTTGCGGCAACAGGAAAGCAGTCTTCGAATAAAGCGCTCGATGATGCGGTGAAATCAATCAAAGAAAACATTGAAGCAAAACATAGCGGAAAATAGTTTTGTTTGAGAAAGCAGTGCCTGGCTGCTTTCTCTCTTATTTCAACGTCGGAAAGGAGAGGCGTATATGGAAGCAGTGCCGCAGAATATAAAATCCGCACAAAATAAAAGCTTTCACTATCAATCCAATCATAGGAAAACGGCCGTTATTTTATCCATCATCCCTGGTTTAGGCCAGCTTTATCATAAGCAATGGGTTAAAGGGATCTTGTTTCTTACCCTTACTGCATCTTATGTTGCTGTATTTTCAAATCTATTAAATATGGGGCTCTGGGGAATCGTTACACTCGGGACTGAACTGCCGCGGGATCATTCGATTTTTTTGCTTGTCGAAGGAATTATTGCCCTTATTGTTATTACGATCGGGGTCGCCTTTTATGCATTTAATTTATACGATGCCTATCAAACTGGTAAAAAGCGCGATGCCGGCATGCGGCCCTGCACGCTAAGAGAGCAGTACCAGCACACAATCGACAAAGGCTTTCCTTATCTGCTTGTTACACCCGGCTTTTTTCTGCTCATCTTTGTTGTCATTTTTCCGATTCTATTTATGGTCTTTCTTGCCTTTACCAACTATGATTTATACCATTCTCCGCCTGCAAAACTCGTAGATTGGGTCGGCTTTCAAAATTTTATTGATATGTTCAAGCTTGATATTTGGCGGGAAACGTTTGTCTCCGTCTTTTCGTGGACAATCATTTGGACATTTACGGCGACAACGCTTCAGATTGCTGTCGGTATTGGGCTTGCTGTCATGATGAATCAAAAAGATGTAAAGCTTAAAGGGCTGTTTCGCACGATTCTTATACTTCCATGGGCGGTTCCAGCCTTCGTATCGATTCTCGTCTTTAGCGGAATGTTCAATGATTCGTTCGGGGCCATCAATCATGACGTACTCGCCTTCTTTGGAGTAAAAGACATTCCGTGGCTCACCGACCCATTTTGGACGAAAGTCGCTCTTATATTCATTCAAACATGGCTCGGGTTTCCATTTGTGATGGCGATGACGACAGGCGTATTGCAATCCATCCCAAATGAATTGTACGAGGCGGCGACGATCGATGGGGCAACGAGCTGGGATAAATTCCGGACGATTACGCTTCCAATGGTTTTATATTCGACAGCGCCGATTTTAATTACGCAATATACGTTTAACTTTAACAACTTTAATGTCATTTATCTGTTTAACTCAGGGGGGCCTGCCGTCGCCAGTCAAAACGCAGGGGGAACGGACATACTGATTTCCTGGATCTACCAGATGACAATGACGTCGGCCCAATATTCGAAAGCGGCTGCGGTTACTGTAGTGTTATCGATCATCGTAATTCTGGTCGCGCTCTTTAACTTCAGGAGAACGAAAGCGTTTAAGGATGAAGGGAAGGTGTAAGAAATGAAAATGAAACAAGCAAAATGGGTTCGCCTGTCGTTTACGTATCTCATCCTTTGCGTTGCCGCCCTTATTGTCATTTACCCGCTCCTCTGGGTCGTCGGTTCTTCGCTTAATCCTGGCAACAGCCTGACAAGCTCGACGATTATACCGGAACACGCAACGTTTAGCCATTATAAAGAATTGTTTACAAAAACAGAGTATGTCACATGGTATTGGAATACATTGAAAATATGTGTGTGTACAATGAGCCTGTCCGTCATTTTTATCGGCTTGACCGCCTACGCCTTTTCTCGTTATCGCTTTGTCGGACGGAAGAACGGGCTGATGCTTTTTTTAATTTTGCAAATGGTGCCGCAGTTTGTCGCGATTTTAGCCATTTATATTTTGGCCAATCTTGTCGGGCTCCTTGATACCCATCTTGCCCTCATCCTTGTCTATGTCGGCGGGTTGATTCCGATGAATACGTGGCTCGCGAAAGGGTATTATGACACGATCCCGAAAGAATTGGATGAATCGGCCCGAATTGACGGTGCCGGCCATCTTGTCATCTTTTTCAAAATTATATTGCCGCTTTCTAAACCGATACTGGCAGTCATTGCGCTGTTCAGTTTTATTTCGCCGTTTGCCGACTTTATACTTGCTTCAATTTTGCTGCGGTCGGATGAGAAGCAAACACTGGCCGTTGGTCTTTTTAACATGGTATCGGACGAATTCGGCAACCAATTTACGTTGTTCGCCGCAGGCTCGGTCTTGATTGCCATTCCGATTGCGATTTTATTTATAGCCTTGCAGCGTTATTTCGTTTCCGGCTTAACGGCAGGAGGAACAAAAGGCTAATGTTTCAAACTGAAAACAGATAAAGCGGGGGGGGGTTAACTGTTTAAAGGAAATTTGCAAAAGATTATAAAACCCTGCTATTAATTAACAGGGTTTTTGCCGCTTAGTTAATAAATCTTCAATGGCTTCATCCAGGAGCTTTGATATTGGTACTTTAGTTTGTTCTGATAGCTCCTTTAAAGCCATATATAATTCCGTTTTTATTGCATTTGAAAGAGGGGTTCTTGTTTTCAATCCTCTTGATGGCTTCATTGTAATCACCTCGTTTTAATTATATCTTTAATACAAATTACTTGCAACTACAAGTAGTTTAGGCGTAATTAAAAATAGGGAGGTGAATTTTTTGATACTTGCGAAAAAGGTTAGATTGAAGCCAACTTTCGAACAAGAAAAACAGTTATGGAAATCAGTTGGAACAGCCAGATGGGTATATAACTGGGCTCTTTTTAAACAAGAAGAAAATTATAAGCATGGCGATAGATGTTGGAGTAAAAGAATTAGCGGTATGTTCTAATGGAATGGTGTTTAAGAATATTAACAAGACAAGAACAGTGAAAAAGGCAGAGAAACACCTTCGTCGGTTGCAGCGCAGGGTTTCTCGTAAATATGAAATGAATAAGGAGGGGAACCGTTTCGTCAAAACAAGCAACATTATAAAACACGAAAAGAAAATTCGTTTAGTGCAACGAAAGCTTACAAACATCCGTAATAATCACATTCACCAGGTGACATGCGCTATCGTGAAAACCAAACCAGGCGCACTAGTCGTGGAAACATTGAATGTGAAAGGGTTGATGAAAAATAAGCATTTAGCAAAAGCGATCGGGAAACAGAAGTTATATGACTTCAAAGTTAAACTACAGTACAAGTGCGAGAAGTATGGAATAACGTTTGTCGAAGTGGATAAATGGTATCCATCATCAAAAATGTGTTCTAGATGTGGGTCGATTAAGAAAGACTTAAAACTTTCTGATCGAGTTTACACGTGCACTTGTGGTTTAGAAATGGATCGGGATGTAAATGCTTCCATCAATCTTGCAAACTATGGAAAATTAGTAGTCTAGTCATCTGCAAGACACTACTAATATGTAGGATTCGTTGTATCCGAATTTAGCCCTCGGAGTGTCATATCAAATGAGAGTAGCTTCGGCAAAATCAGACACGATGAACAGGGAAGCAAACAAAGCTTTGTAGAGTTTTATAAGGTTTTGGCAACGGGATATTATGCTAGATACGAGTTTTGCGATTCATCCGGGAAACACAAATCAATCGGTTCATTCATCGCACATCGACATTGGGAATATGAAATCGTTTAAGCAAAATGAAGATCGATTTGAATTTGCGTGCGAACGCGGGAGTGTCGTAATTCTTTTTTATCGCAAGGATATTGTGCGTGTCGTTATGAATCCTTCCGGGCAACCGAGATTAGAAAGCAGTTTTGCGGTTGTCGCGGTCCCGGAGGAAGTAGGCATTCAAGTAAAGGAAGAGAAACACCAACTTCACATTCGCTCTGAACGCCTTGCTGTCATTGTACAAAAACAACCTTTTCGTCTTTCATTTTACGACGAGACCGGAAATTTGCTCGTTCGGGAAGGCGATTTAGGAATGGCATACAATGAAAAAAAAGAAATGATTTGCTATAAAGAAATGGATAAAGATGATAACTATTACGGCTTTGGGGAAAAAACAGGTTTTCTCAATAAGCGCGGGGAGAAAATGGTCATGTGGAACACGGATATGTACGCTCCGCATAACCCGGAAACCGATACGCTTTATGTTTCCATTCCTTTTTTCATGACCCTTCGAGAAGGAAAAGCCCACGGCATCTTTTTTGATCATACAGGCAAGACGACGTTTGATATGAGAGAGGAAGGGGAGACGTATTCATTTGCCGCTGAAAGCGGCCAGCTCGATTATTATGTGATGGCCGGACGGTCTCCGAAAGCGGTTGTCGAGCAATATACCCATTTAACCGGCAGAGCGCCGCTTCCGCCAAAATGGTCGTTAGGCTACCACCAGTCACGATACAGCTACCAATCGGAAACAGAAGTAAGGGAACTTGCCGAGACGTTTCGTGCAAAAGAAATTCCGCTTGATGTGATCCATTTAGACATTCATTATATGGACGGCTACCGCATCTTTACGTTTGATGGCGAACGTTTCCCGGACCCGGGGAGATTAATTGCCGAATTGAAAGAAAAGGGGATTCGCGTCGTGCCAATCGTCGATCCCGGCGTAAAAGAAGACCCGGAATATTTCCTTTATCAAGAAGGGGTTTATGGGGATCATTTCTGCAAATATTTGCATGGCGATATTTACCACGGCGACGTTTGGCCGGGAAATTCAGCTTTCCCTGATTTTACAAATACGAAAACGCGCAAATGGTGGGGAGAGAAGCATCAAGTTTATACCGACCTCGGAATTTGCGGCATTTGGAATGATATGAATGAACCGGCTGTTTTTAATGAAACGAAGACGATGGATGTAAAAGTGATGCATGGCAATGACGGCAATCCGCAAACACACCGGCAAATGCATAACATATACGGTCTCCTTATGGGCGAAGCGACTTACACTGGATTAAAAGAGTTGCTTCATGGGAGGCGGCCCTTTTTGCTTACGCGAGCCGGCTATGCAGGGGTGCAGCGGTACGCTGCCGTTTGGACGGGCGACAACCGCAGCTTTTGGGAACATCTCGCGTTGTCGCTGCCAATGTGCATGAATTTAGGATTATCGGGAGTGCCATTTGCCGGTCCCGATGTCGGCGGATTTGCCCATGATACGACAAAGGAGCTTCTGATTCGCTGGACCCAGGTCGGCGCCTTTACGCCATTTTTCCGGAATCATAGCGCGATTGAATCAAAGAGGCAGGAGCCGTGGGCATTTGGTGAAGAAGCGGAGCGGATCATAAAGCGCTATATCGAGCTTCGCTACAGGTGGCTGCCGCATCTTTACACATTATTTAAGGAGGCGGCGAGTACTGGATTACCGATAATGCGCCCACTTTTAATGGAATATGCTGATGATGAAAATGTGCTAAACCTATCGGACCAGTTTATGCTTGGGAGCACGGTCATGATTGCTCCAATACTTCAACCGGGAACATCTCATCGAGTTGTCTATTTGCCGGAAGGAAATTGGATCGATTATTGGACGGATGAACGCTATGAAGGAGGGGGGCATCGATTATATAAAGCTTCACTAGAAACGTTGCCGATTTTTATAAAAGAAGGTGCAATCCTTCCACATGGCACGGCAAAACAGTCAACATCAGATCCGGAAACGAAAATGACCTTCCACATTTACGGAACGCCCGATGGAAAAAGCGAATATTGCCTTTATGAAGATGATGGGGAAACGTTCGCTTTCGAAAAAGGAGAGTACTTTGAGCTTAAAATAGGTTGTTCATTTAATAAAGATTTGATTAAAATAGACATGGAAAATACATCTGGCCGGTTCAGACCGACCTGGAAGGAATATGAATTTGTTTTTCATAATGTATCGGAAGATGTTGAAATTATTATAAACGAAGATCGAAAGCTCCCTCAGTTGAATGGAGAAGCTCGTTTGCCTGTAATTACCGTAAAGCTGGACTAAAAAGTAGGGACATTAAATGACCGTCACCATAAAAGATGTCGCAAAGTTTGCCAATGTAGCACCATCAACCGTTTCCCGGGTAATAGCCAACAATCCACGCATATCGGAACGTACAAAGCGGAAAGTAAGAGAGGCGATGGAACAATTAGGGTACCATCCGAATTTTAATGCAAGAAGTCTTGCCAACAAAAGCACACAGGCGATAGGGCTTGTTATGCCGGGCGCCGCTGATAAAACGTTCCAAAATCCGTTCTTTCCGGAAGTGATCCGCGGAATAAGCACGAATGTCCACCGGCATGAGTACGCCTTATATATGGCGACAGGATCAACGGAAGAAGAAATTTTCGAAGGAGTCGTCCGGATGGTGCAGGGAAGACGGGTAGATGGAATCATCTTACTTTATTCAAAAGTCGATGATCAAATAATGGACTATTTATTGGAGCAGCGTTTTCCGTTTACGGTCATTGGGAAACCATTTAAAAATGAACAGGAAATTTCATTTATCGATAATGACAATTTCAAAGCGGCAAAGGAAATGACCGAATATTTAATTTCGCTCGGACACCGGCGGATCGGCTTAGTCGGAGGAAATCCGGATTTAGTCGTTACGATTGACCGATTGCTCGGGTACAAAAAAGCATTAAAGAGCCATGAAATTGCATATGACGATCAGTACATTATCCATGAAGAATTTCTGAAAGAAGGCGGGCAAGAAGCGGTCAGGGAATTGATGGGGCTTTCCTGCCCGCCGACAGCGCTTCTTGTAATGGACGATTTAATGGCTTTTGGTGTTTTAAGCACGTTGTCGGATATGGGGATCGCTGTACCTGAAGATATTTCGATCGGAAGTTTTAATAATCTCATGTTATCCGAATTTTCGACGCCACCGTTAACCTCTGTCGATATAAATATATTCGATCTCGGATATGAGGCGGCAAACAGTCTGATGGAGATGATTCAAGAACCGGAGAGGCCACTGAAGAAAATCACAATTCCGTACCGTCTCGTCTTTCGCCAATCATGCCAAAAGGTAAAAAACAGCATGCAAAATTAATGCGCATGCTGTTTTTACACCCCTTGACCTTTTAGCCAGTTAAGTACCGGGGTGAACGGCTGAACCGCTTTCGTTTTAAAAAAATCGGCAAAGGGATCCCCGTTTCTTTTTATCCGATCAACAATTGTCTCAAGCGGAAAGTGTTCCGGCCGCAAATTGCGGGTCACTTCATGCCAATACAGCGGGGTTGCGACAAGCGCTTCCTCATTTCCGCGAACGGAATACGGAGCGATGATCGTTTTTCCTTCCGCATGCTGGACATAATCGATATAGCATCGTTTTCCGCGGTTTTTTTTCAGCCGCTCGGTCGTAAACCAGCCAGGCTCTTTTGAAACGAGATAGTCCGCGATAAATTTTGTGAATTTCCGTGTATCATCAAACGTATATTTTTGTTCAGGCAAAGGGAAATAGACTTGCATCCCTTTGTTTCCGCTCGTCTTCACAAAGGATATCAGTTTCAATTTATCGCTGATTTCTTTAATCATTAATGCTGCTTCGATGGAAAGGTGAAATTCATCTCTCGATGGGGGATCAAGATCCATCACGATTTCGGAAGGTCTTAACGTACGAATCGTCCGAAAGGGGATATGCAGCTCAAAAGAAAGCTGGTTGCCAAGCCATAATAATGTCGGCAAGTCTGAACAAACAACATAATTAATATCATCTTCTTTAAACGTTTGGACAAAGTCAGGGGCATAATCCGGACAGTTTTTTTGGAAAAAGCGCTCCGAATGAACCCCATGTGGGTAGCGGATGACCGTTAAAGTCCTGTCTTTTAAAAATGGAAGGATGAACGGGGCGATTTGCGTTAAATATTCTAAGTAATGAATTTTAAGAAGATTTTTCTCCGGCCATAACGGTTTGTCCGGACTCGTAATCGAAACGCTTTTTCCATTCACGATAATGTCTGCATGCTCTTTAGCCTTTCCCACACCTATTCCTCCCAAGGAAATTGATCAAATTCTTTCCTGACATCATAATGTTTCAAAAATACATTCCTCTGGAGAAACATCGACAAATGCCTGTATGCTGGGTTGCCTTATCGATCTTCCCTCCGTCCATTCCATATACTGAATTTTTATTGTAATGACGGGTCTTAACCAAATCGCCTCATTTATTCTTTGAGGTTTATTTATAAATGGCCGCTCACTCACTACTAAAGGTTGGATTTTCTCTGTTAGTTCCCTCCAATCGGACGCAGTTAATTTTCCCGTTCCTGCATGTCCGATATAACAAAAATGTCCTTCATCATCATACAAACCAAGTAACAGGCTATTTACAATCCCCTGGCGTAGTGTGACACCGCCAACTACGGCAATCAAGTCGCGATAATTTTTCTTCTTCTGCCAGCGGTGGTCTTTTCCGTTGATTGCATATTTACTATTGAGGTCTTTAAGGACAATTCCTTCTAATCCTTGTTTTTTAACAGCTTCAAATAACGTATTGCCGTCACTGAATGAAGGGACCAACTGGATATTTTCACCCGGAATCATAATGTCTGAAAGAATCTCGATTCGGTCAGCTAACTTGAATTCGTTGATCCACTGTCCATCGCAAAAAACAACATCGAAAATCATATATACAATGGAGACTTGTTTTCTAACTTGTCCGACTCTTTCCATCCGGCGAATTCCATCTCGGCGCATCACTTCATGAAAGGAAGGTTTTCCATCGGCTCCAAGAGCAATGACTTCTCCATCTAAAATGACGGATTTCGCATGACAATAGGATTGGATATTTAGCAGCTCCGGATAGTGTGAAGTCCGTTCCTTTAATTTCCGATTAAACAAACGTACCCTATTCCCATCATTGTATGTAAGGATTCGTACACCGTCCCACTTCACTTGCGAAACCCATTGTTTTCCTTCAGGTATTTGGTCGGTTTTCACTGGCTCGAATGGAATAATCGGCTTCAGTTCCATCTATACCTCCTCGAACCGAGAATTCCAATGACATCATCATTGGAATTCTCGGCTCCTTCGATTTCATATACCAATTAAAACGTGTTATAAATATTTTGGCACGTTTCTGGCGTCGGCTGATAAAAACAGTGGCCTTTGTATCGAGATACAAACGGCTGGTTATACCATTGTGGAGGACAATTTCCCGGCGGCTTGAAATACCATAAACTATATTTCGCAGGCCAGAATCTTTCCCCGTTAACTACCCGACGTGCCAGGCGCCGTTCACTTTCTCTTGGCGCTTGATAAAAATAGCCGTGGATCACAGCCTCAAATGCATGGGGTTGAAAAACCATTTGACGAATGGTGCGAAGCCCTTTAAAGTCGGAACAGTTTGCTCTGATCCGGTTAATTCCAACGTTCCCGACAAGAAGCATTCCTTGCTTTCCTTCACCTTCCGCTTCTGCCCTGAGCAACCTGGCTAAAAGATTGATGTCCGCCTTCGTCGCTTGAACAACTGCCACTCTCTTCACCTCCAATAGTAATCCTTTTATCATATTACAATTATGGGAAGATGATGATTAATGGAAGGCAAGACTTACCTTTAGTTTCGTTATTATGCTTCTTTCTTTTTTGTCGTTTTCCGTTTTTTCGTCGTCGTTTTCGCAGGTTCTGACGCTGTTTTTGTTTGATCAATGCTTGCCTGAAGCGCTTCCATCAAATCAACGACATTTGTTTTTGGCCGTTCGGCAGCAACTTTAATTTCATCACCAGAAATTTTATGATGAATAAGATCTAAAAGCGCTTCACGATATTCATCTTTATATTTTTCCGGTTCAAATGGCGTTGTTAGCTGTTCAATCAACTGTTTTGCCATGTCAAGTTCCTTATCATTAATCGCAAAATCTTCGTCGATTCCAGGAACGTGATCGATATTCCGGACTTCATCCGGATAGTAAATCGTTTCCATCACGAGCCCTTTATCATATACGCGGACGGCAGCCATGCTTTCTTTGGAACGGATCGTAATTTTCGCAAGGCCAATCTTCCCGGTTTCCTCCATTGCCCGCTTCAATAGCTTGAACGGTTTCCCGCCGTTTTCACCGGGCCCAATAAAATAGGATCGGTTGTAATACAATGGGTCGATTTCTTCTAATTGAATAAAGTCGACAATTTCAATCGCTTTATTTTTCATTCCGGCAAGCTGTTCGAAGTCTTCTTTGTCTACGACGACAAACTTTCCAGGTTCATATTCATAGCCTTTTACGATTTGCTCTTGCTCCACCTTTTCATTACATACGGGGCATATTTTTTCATATTTGATCGGGTTGTTGCATTTGGAATGGAGATAGCGCATTTTAATATCTTTGTCTTCGGTTGCACTATACAGTTTGATCGGTATATTGACAAGCCCGAAACTAATCGAGCCTTTCCACATTGTATGCATGTTATCACTTCACTTTCTTAACCATTAACGATTGTTCCGCCATTCACATGAATCATTTGGCCGGATATATAGGAAGCGTCATCACTTGCTAAAAAAACATAGCTTGGCGCAAGCTCTTCTGGTTGGCCGGCCCGTTTCATCGGGGTGTTTAAGCCGAACTGAGCGACCTGATCTGCTGTAAATGTTGACGGGATTAAAGGTGTCCAAATGGGGCCAGGTGCGACCCCGTTGACCCTGATTCCTTTGCCGACCAACGATTCTGAAAGAGAGCGGGTGAATGTCACAACCGCCCCTTTCGTTGCCGAGTAATCAATTAATTCTTTATGCCCTTTATAAGCGGTTATTGATGCTGTATTGATGATTGAACTTCCCTGGTTCAAATAGGGGAGTGCCGCTTTTGTTAAATAAAACATTGAAAATAGATTGGTTCTAAACGTCTTCTCAAGTTGAGCCGATGTAATATGTTCAATTCCAGGCTGAGGATGTTGTTCAGCAGCATTGTTGACTAAAATATCAAGCTTGCCGAATTCGCTGATCGTTTGCTGAATGACCTGGCCGCAAAACGTTTCATCCCCAATATCGCCAGTAATAAGAAGGCATTTGCGCCCGGTTTTTTCGACCAATTGCTTCGTTTCAGCAGCATCTTGATGTTCGTTTAAATAGACGATGGCCACATCACAGCCTTCTTTTGCAAAAGCGATCGCGACGGCTTTCCCGATTCCACTGTCGCCACCTGTAATGATCGCCGTTTTATTGAATAGCTTCCCGCTAGCTTTATAACCCGGATCATCTGAGACCGGTTTTGGGATCATCTCACTTTCAAAGCCAGGTTGATGGTTTTGATGTTGTGGAGGTTGTCCCGCGCCCATAGGATATTCATTATTCATAAAAACTCGCTCCTCTTTTCGTCACTCATCACGTTTAACGTTCCACAGAAATAAGAGAGATATGTAAACTTGCTGTTGAGATAGAGTGCAAATTCCTTCATAATAAAGGAAGAACAATGAGGAAAGGACAAGATTTCATGATATCAAATGTTAATGAGATGACGCTTGAGGCGAGGAATAAAGTCGTTCAATATTTGCAAAGTCATCATGAAATCATCGTAAACAGCTGGAAGAGCATGATCCTGGATACATATGAAGAACCGTTTATTGAAAAGATCATTGTAAATATGAATATAACGCTTGGTGCTTTAAGGGATTATTTTATGACGTTAAAACTCGATTCTATCAAGCCTTTGACGCAAAAAATCGCCAGAGAACGTATTGAAGCAAATACGAGTATCGGGGCCTTTGTCAGTTATATCAATATTGGCAGAAGAGTCGTTAGTGAAAATCTTATGGAATCGCCGTTTCACACATGTATCCAGAAGCAAATGGTATTAGAAGCTAACGAATTTTTTAATCAACTTTTTTATTTAGCAATAACGGAATATTCTCATTTGAAAGATATGATGCTTGAAAAGAAAAATATGTTTATTCAAGAAATGCATCAAGACCGGTTAACGATTCTCGGCCAGATTGCTTCAAGTTTTGCCCATGAATTCCGCAATCCATTAACCGCCATCAAAGGATTCATCTATTTATTGCAATCCGAAAAAGAGAAAACGGATAAAACGGATTATTATTTTTCGATTATTAATGATGAAATGGAAAGCCTGGAGGAAAAAATCAGCCAATTTCTTCTTCTTTCAAAAATGAAAGGCTTCGAAGATCAAATGGAATTGTTTTCATTATCTTCTTTAATTCGAGAAATGATTGACTTTTTATATCCCCGCTTTTTGGAAACAAACATATTGGTCAACACACAATTAGAAGATGATTTGCCGTTTGAAGGGGTAAAATCGCAAATCAAGCAAGTGTTGCTTAACATTTTATATAACGCAGTTGATGAACTTTGCAAACATTCGGGTGAGCGTGAAATTAAAGTCCGGGCATATGAAGAGAATAAATGGCTGAAAATCGATATTTCTAATAATGGCGATCCCATTCCATCCCATTTAATCGATAATATTTTTGAACCGTTTATTTCAACAAAAGAACTTGGAACAGGGCTAGGGCTATCCGTCTGCAAACAAATTGTTGAAAAGCATAATGGGCGGATTTATGTGCAAACAGAAGAAAAATGGACAACGTTTACAATTGAATTGCCTGCCTTTATTTGAACCATGCTAAAAACAGACTGGAGTCTGTTTTTTTTTTATTCACATAAGCGTCAAAGGAAATGTGATATCAATCACATTTCAAAAAGAAAGCATTGTTTAAAATAAAAGCGTAGATCGATAAAGTAGATCAGAAAGGGTGTTTTTCATGCTAAACCAAAAAACAATTGAAATTATAAAATCAACGGTTCCTGTTTTGGAACAACATGGAACAGCCATCACGACACGTTTTTATGAACTTCTTTTTAAAAATCATCCTGAATTGCTTAATGTATTTAACCATGCGAACCAGAGACAGGGACGCCAGCAAACCGCATTAGCCAATGCCGTCTATGCGGCGGCAGCTCATATTGACAACTTAGAAGCCATTATTCCTGTCGTTAAACAAATCGGGCAAAAACATCGGGCATTAGGAATTAAACCGGAGCATTATCCGATCGTTGGCGAAACGCTGCTTGCGGCCATTAAAGACGTATTAGGCAAAGCTGCGACAGATGAAATTATTGAAGCATGGGCAGAGGCCTATGGAGTGATCGCGAGCGCCTTTATCGGAGTCGAGAAAGAAATGTACGAAGCGGCGGAAAGCCAGCCAGGCGGTTGGAAAGATTTTAGAAACTTTATTGTGGAGAAAAAGGTGAAAGAAAGTGATGTCATTACATCCTTTTATTTAAAACCGGAGGACGGAAAAGCGATCGCTTCATATGAACCAGGTCAATATATTACGGTTAAAGTTCAGCCAGAAGGCAGCAAGTATACCCATCTACGCCATTACAGCCTATCGGACGCGCCCGGGAAAGAGTATTACCGTATAACGGTAAAAAAAGAAACGGGCTGTGGCGACAATCCGGATGGCGTTGTTTCCTCTTACTTGCATGATCATGTAAATGAAGGTGATGTCCTTCAAGTAAGTGCGCCTGCAGGAGATTTCGTTTTAGACATGACGAAAACGATCCCGGTTGTCCTAATCAGCGGAGGAGTTGGCTTAACGCCAATGATCAGCATGTTAAATACACTCGCCGAAAAGCAGCCGGAACGTGAAGTGACGTTTATTCATGCGGCGATTAACGGCAAGGTTCATGCACTAAAAGATCATGTGGCCAACTTAACAAATGAACACGATCAAATGAAAAGCTTTATCGTCTATGAAAAACCGACGACAGAGGACGACAACTGCTACCATAAGCAAGGCTACATTGATAAAGAATGGCTGGAATCTGTATTGCCTAAACAAGAAGCAGACTATTATTTCTGCGGACCAGTGCCTTTTATGAAAGCTGTTTATAGTGCATTAAAAGAATTGAAGATCTCTGAAGAACGGATCCATTTCGAATTTTTCGGCCCAGCAAGCGACATTACGGCTCCTCAATCAGAATCTGTTCGAGCATAATTAAAGGCTTTCGCGCAAATCGCGCGAAAGCCTTTTGTCAGCATTACAGATGATCCGTTTTTTTAGAATAAGCGTGCTTCCCTTTTTGCCTGTTTTCTTCTTTTGTTATATTTTCAAAATAGCGTGCGGCATTTTTGTCGACTGCTTTTTTATCATCATCTTTTGTGTTTTTCACCATTTTTACCCCCTCCTGATTTTAGATTAAACATTCCTTCAGTAAATATTCGTTATTATTTCAGGAAAAATAAAGGTGGTATCCTACTTTCGCTCTATTGACGGGATGGTACGATCCGTGATAAAACAAGTTCTTGAGTACAAAAGAAAGGAATAAAAAATGAATGACCGAAATTAAAAAGATTGTCGTTATTATCATAGGGGCCGCTTTAAATGCCATTGCTTTAAATTTGTTTTTAATACCGGCAAATGTTTATGCTTCAGGATTTACAGGGGTTTCCCAACTTGCGGCAGCACTCTTGCATAATACATCATTTACAGGAATGATTCTATTTGCATTAAATGTTCCGGTTGCTATCCTCGGATGGTTTAAAGTCGGAAAATTATTTACGATTTACAGCTTTTTTAGCGTCTTTATGATATCCGTGTTTTTGCATTTTGTCCCGGTAAAAGAAATATCGCATGACATCATATTAAATGCGGTATTTGGCGGAGTAATTGGGGCAGCGGGCGTCGGAATTACGTTAAAATACGGAGCGTCTACAGGTGGATTGGATATTATTGCCCTTGTTTTAGCAAAAATCTTCAAACGGCCGATCGGCATTTTCTTTTTTCTGCTTAATGGGGCGATTATCATTGCAGCCGGCCTCTTATTTGGATGGGAAAAAGCGCTCTATACACTTGTCGCTCTCTATGTTTCTACAAGGGTCATTGATGCGATTCATACGCGCCATGTGAAGCTGACGGCCATGATTGTGACGAAGAAAGGAAAGGAATTAAAAGAAGCCATCCATGCAAAGCTTGTAAGGGGAATTACGATTATCCCATCACGAGGGGCATTTTCGAATGAAGATCAAGAAATGTTAATGATGGTTATTACGCGTTATGAATTATATGATTTAGAACAAATCGTTAAAAAAGTTGATCCAAAAGCTTTCACAAATGTCGTTACGACAACGAGTGTATTTGGCTTTTTCCGGGATGATGATTGATCAACGGCGCTCACGCTTCTCGTGAGCGCCGTTAGTTTTAAAAGCTAAATCCGTACCGGTTGGAAATAATGTTATGAAAACCTAATGAATTATAAAGGTGTTTCGTAACCGAGTTGTTGACCCCTGTTTCAAGCTCAATTGACTTAATGCCTTCTTGTTCTGCCCAATAAATAAGGGATAAAAGCAACTTCCGGGCAATCCCTTTATTCCGGTGTTCAGGATGGACAAAAAGCTCATTGAGCCAAATGTAACGGTCACCGAGGTCGAGGCTTATTCCAATGTTAAAAAAAGCAATGCCGAGAACAGTTTCATTTTCTTCTGCGATGATGATTCCCGAATGATCTGGATCATTTATAGAAAGACGGATGCCACGAATAATTTTCTCGTAGTCTTCATCGGTTTCCGAACGAATAAGCTGATGCATCAACAAATCAGCAACTTTTTGAATTAAAGAATCGGATGCATCGGATTGTACTTTGTAAATGTTCATCTTTTTCCTCCCCAAGATGATTCTCGATTTTTCCATTATACCAGATAAAACGCGTCACTTGGGACAGGAATATAAAAAAACGGAGCAGGAAAAATCCAACTCCGTCTTGAAAGTTATTCCATTTTTGTCGATTGGTCAAGTTCCGTCTGCAATTCAGCAAGCTGCTCTTTTTCCGCTTCAGTCGAATTAGCCATTGCGGATGAAATCATATTTTGTGCAATTCTCTTATCTTCTTCAGTAACGGTAGTGTTTTGCACGGAAGTTACGGTTTCATTAGACTGACCGTTCGTTTCCCCTTGCATTTTGCCAATGACATTATTCACTGCATTTTTCGCGAGTTGAAAAAGTTTATTTGCCATCGTTAATCACCCCCGAGTGATAAGTTTTCTTGTTCATTTCGTTTTCGTTCTTTTGGCAGACGGCCTGCTTTATCATCTTTTTGAACCATATCGGCACCTTGCTTAATGGCACGCTTTGATCGGCTATGTTTACTCATTTGCACAAACCTCCTTTAGTTATTAAAGGCATGCATGTATAGTTTCTCCCGCCTACTCGTGATTATGTAAAAAAGCCAAAAGGGGAGCCCCTTCTGGCTTAAAGTGAAAGCACTTCTTCTAAATAATACGCAATCCCATCTTCTTCGTTTGTTTTCGTTACAAAGTTGGCTAATTGCTTTAACTCGTCAATGGCATTTCCCATTGCAACTCCATGTCCGGCATATTCAATCATTTCAAAATCATTATCTTCATCACCAAACGCAATAATCCGCTCTTGCGGGATGTTTAAAAAGTTTGCGATTTGCCTGAGACCGACTGCTTTATTCATCCCCGCTCTAACAATTTCTATAATCTCCCATGGAGCACCCCAGACGCGTTGTTCGATGACTTCCGCATGCTCCTTCACTAAATGCCTCCGCAATTCATCTACCTGGCCTTCCTTTGGGTGAATGAGGATAGAAGTTGGATCCTCTTTTAATAATTTGATTAAATTCCCTGATCGAGCAGGGTTTTCTCCCATTATGAATGTACTTGTAATGACTTCATCCGGTTTTTGCAAATAAACATGATCTAAAACTTCAACCATAATATTTTTTACAACAAGTTCTTCACAGGTCTTTATAATGTTTTTCGCAATTGTTAAATCAAGTGGTGAATGATAATACCCGAAGTCTTTATTGTGTGGATGGTGGACATAGGCCCCGTTAAAATTAACGATGGGAGAATTTAAGCCAAGCTCATTATAATACATGTAGCTTGAACGCCATGGACGTCCGGTAGAAATGCAAACATGATGGCCTTTTTCCATTGCATTTAGAAGGGCGTTTTTCGTCCGGGGTGAAATGTTTTTATTATCCGTTAACAATGTCCCATCAAGATCGACAGCAATTAAATATGGTCCCTCCAAAGTTAAACCCTTCTTTCTCTATAGTATGTACTAAATCTTATAACCCCATTGTTCCATTTTCTTTTTAAGTGTAATCGACTGTTTTATCGATGTCTAATAAAAATATGTTTTACATTTTGTAAAGAGGGAATAAAAAGTATAACTCTCATAAGAGGAGGTTGATGAAAGTGAATCGAAAAACGGTAGTATTTTCAAGTATTGCATTATCGACAGCGGGAGTAGCTGCCATTTTGTTAAAAGACAGAACGAAGCAAAATAGCCCGACAATAAAGTTACGGCGCATGTTTAATCAAATGGCAGCTACTTTCAAAAAAGAAAAAGCGCAAGACAAGCATGTTCCCGAACAGGATGAGAATCGCGAAGAAATTGAAAAAAATAAAATGTTATCGGAAGGTTCCGTTTACCCGGTCCATTATCATAACAGTGAAAAAAGCCCGTCATAGAGCGGGCTTTTTTCATGTTAAGATAAAGTTGCTTTAGCATCTTTATTCGAAAGTGATATACTAATGAAAAAGATAGAAGGAGAAAATTTCATGGTTATCATTGAAAATGAGAATATCCATGATATTCCGGTACTTCATGCTGTAAAAAGCGGTAACGTTAATCAGCCTTTGCCGCTCGTGATTTTTATTCACGGTTTTACAAGTGCAAAAGAACATAATTTGCATTTTGCCTATTCTTTGGCAGAGGCAGGTTATCGTGTCATTTTACCCGATATGAATTATCATGGAGAACGAAGTAGCAATTTATCGATGGAGCAAATGTATTCCTCTTTTTGGGATATCGTTGTTCAAGGGATATATGATGTAAATGCTCTCATAACTGAATTAGACAACCGCGGATGGATTGAAAATGAACGAATTGGCCTTTCCGGTACATCGATGGGCGGCATCATTACTTACGGTACCTTAACGCAAAACGACAACATCAAAGCCGCTGTTTCTTTAATGGGTTCACCAAGCTATGAACGCCTTGCCTATTGGCAATTTAATGAATTTAAGAAACAGGGAGTTGAATTTTCTTTTTCCGATGACCAATTGCTTGGCGCAATAAATAATCTAAAGCCCTATGATATTACATTACAGCCTGAGAAATTAAACAGACGGCCGTTATTGATCTGGCATAGCAAAATAGACAGTGTCGTTCCCTTTCAATATGACGAAGAGTTTTATTTAAGCGTCAGGAATGACTATGAACAAGAAGGGCACATTCGTTTTTTAGTGGATCATTCTTCCGGGCATAAAGTATCACGTCATGCTTATTTAGAGACAGTGGCATGGTTTAAAGAACATCTATAATAACGAATCGCCCGGGAAAATGATAAAAAAACCGTGCAAAAAAATGCGCGGTTTTAATCTTCCTTAAAACGGTAAGTTGGAAGCGGGGAATACATACCGTCAATTTCATCAATTTGTTTTTGCAAGAAAAGCATAATCTTAAACGATAATCTTCCTTTTTCATTATACTCGTCAGGGATATCAGTAATGGTCACTTTAGTGCCGGTTCTGTGATAATATTCATATGAATGGGACATAGAATAATACACATCCTTTCACGTAGTATTTTAATTTTACTATACGTCCATTCGTTCGAAAAGTCAATTATTTCAAATAATTCAAAAAAAGAAGCATGGTGGTCAAAATGGTTTTATCGAAAAGAGTTCCAATCCCGGTACCGGAGGCAGTTGAAAAAATTGTTGCCTATCAAATAAATATGTCGACTGAAACGGTTTTATTACAAGATTGTGATCAACGTTATTTAGCAGAAGATATCATCGCGACTCATGATGTTCCGCCTTTTTCCCGTTCGCCTTACGATGGTTTCGCCATTATTGCTGAAGATACATCTGAAGGTTCTACCGAAAGGCCGGTCACCCTTGAAGTCATCGACGCCATTGGAGCGGGACAAGTCTCCCCGCAACCTCTTAAAAGCGGCCAGGCGATCCGGATTATGACGGGGGCACCAATCCCGGCGGGGGCGAATGCTGTCATTATGCTTGAACTCGTCCAAGAGAAAAAAGAGGGGGAGCGAACGTTCATCACGATCAAACGAAAAGTGAAGCCAGATGAAAATATTTCATTTCAGGGGGAAGATGCGAAAAAAGGCACTGTCCTGGTTGAAAAAGGAACAAAAATCGAACCGGGAGTCGTCGCTCTCCTGGCTACCTTTGGCTATGAACAAGTGAAAGTGTATAAAAAGCCGATTGTCGGTATTCTTGCGACCGGAACGGAATTGTTGGATGTAAATGAAGCGCTTGTTCCGGGAAAAATTCGCAATAGCAATGCCTATATGATTGCTGCACAGGTAAAAAAAATGGGAGCCGAACCGCATATTTTTAAAAAAGTACCCGATGATTTTGATGCTTCATTTGAAGCGGTTTCGGGGCTTATTGAAGAAGTCGATGTTCTGATTACGACTGGCGGTGTATCTGTCGGCGATTTTGACTATTTACCACAAATTTATGAAAAATTAGGAGCGGCTGTTTTATTTAATAAAATTGCGATGCGTCCTGGAAGCGTAACGACGGTAGCGAGTTATAAAACTAAATTACTTTTTGGCTTATCAGGAAATCCGTCCGCCTGTTTCGTCGGTTGTGAATTATTTGTTCGCCCCTATCTACTTGGATCATTTGGAGTAAAAAAGAAGCATCTTGCCGCTAGAACAGCCTGTTTAGAAGTGGATTATCCAAAGCCAAACCCTTTTACCCGGTTTGTCCGGGCACAGGCCGAATCGATAGAAGGGACGCTGACCACTCGACCTGTCGGGCTTGATACATCAGGCGCTGTTACTTCGATCGCAGAAGCGAATGCGTTAATGGTCCTTCCAGGCGGGACGAGAGGGTGGTCTAAAGGAGCAAATGTGAAGGTTCTGTTATTCAATGGTGAAGGCAGTGAATGGCCATGGGACGAATGCGTACCATCCAGATAATCGGTTATAAAAATAGCGGAAAAACGACGCTTGTCAGCCGATTGCTTTCCGTGTTGCAGAAAAAAGGGTATGAAGCGGGCACTCTCAAGCACCATGGGCATGCCGGCCCTGTCAAAATCGGGGATGAAGGTACAGATACATATAAGCATCGGGAGGCGGGAGCGGTTGTTACAGGAGTAGAAGGTGGAGGAATCTTTTCTTTTAATTCTACAAAAACGCTCTCGATTACCGAAATGCTCCATGTCTACGAAACGCTTGGTCTCGATTTTTTGTTGATTGAAGGGTTCAAAGAATATCAATTTCCAAGGGTTATTTTATTAAAAAGTGACGACGATTTCCCCCTCATTGATGCAAGTAGACTGCCAATCGCGGCGATCAAATGGCCAAATGTTACCCTTGAAAAGGAGTACCGGAATATACCACAATTTTCGATTGATGAAAAAGAGCGCTATATATCCTACTTAGTAAATGACATTTTATTGAAGGTGAAAAGATGAATGAGTTTAAAATCGTAAAAGAACCGATCGAAATCCAGCATGTGATTGATCAAGTCGTTGATCCCAATTGCGGTGCGATTAGCACATTTATCGGTACAGTAAGGGAAATGACGAAAGAGAAGAAGACGCTGTATTTGGAATATGGCGCCTATGTGCCGATGGCTGAAAAAGAGCTGAAACGGATTGGGGATGAGATTAAAGAAAAATGGCCGGATAGTAAGGTCGCAATTACCCACCGGATCGGAAGACTTGAAATTACCGATGTGGCGGTTGTCATTGCTGTTTCTACCCCACACCGCGCTGCCGCCTTTGAAGCGAGCCGTTATGCGATCGAGAGAATAAAGGAAATTGTGCCGATCTGGAAAAAAGAACATTGGGAAAACGGAGAGATGTGGATCGGCGATCAATTAGAACAGCATTCCTACAGGGATGGAAAACCGAAAATGGAGGACGAAAATGATTAAAGTATTGCTTTTTGCAACTCTGCAAGAAAAAGTAGGAGCGTCTGAACTTTCTTTAGAAGAGAACGCGATAAAAATTTCAGATCTTAAAAATCGATTGATCGAAGAATATGATGTACAAGAATTTAGTAATTGCCTGGTTGCCATCAATGAAGAATACGCTGGCGATAATGATATTGCCGAAAGTGGCGATACCATTGCCTTTATCCCGCCGGTAAGCGGTGGATGATCCCCGGTTATCCGGGGGGATGTTTTTACTAAAAACGACGAAAAAGTTACCTGATTAGACGAAAAATTCATTTTTAAATGAATAAGTTCTCTCCTTCGACGAATGCATACTCCCATTAGTCGAATAGCCGATTACAATCGGTACCTCCTGGAACATTACCTGGCTATTCTTTATATGTGCTTTCTCCAGTAACTTGCCCACCTTCAATCTCCTCAAAACAATCAAAACAGACAATCTTCCCATCCTCCTGGTAAACGCCATTGAAAAAACCATCTAGACAATAAATTGCCTTCCCGCAAAGCGAACAGTTTCCGATTAATTCCTTCATTAAAAATGAAACCCCTTTCATTTTTGACCTTCTTAGAAAAACGCCTTTAGCGGTTTTTCTACAAGTTCGTCTGAAATTATTAAAATCCTGTGAAAAAATTAAAATTTAAAATAGGTTTTATAAATATACACTTGAATTTATTTTTATACATATTATAATAATACATAATTTAACGTTGAGGGGTGACTTAAATGAAGGTTGGAATTATAGGGGCATCAGGTTATGGAGGTGTTGAATTAATCCGGTTGTTGCATCGGCATCCCTATATCGAATCATTGAGCCTTTATACATCCAGCAATGACGGAAAAATGATTGACGACCTTTACCCTCATTTGCAAAATTATGTAAATGATCCAATGAAACCAATCATTGTGGATGAAATGGTGGAAAACCTTGACATCGTTTTTTCTTCGGCGCCTTCTGGTGTATCGACGAAAGTGCTTCCACCTCTTTTAGAGAAGGGCATTAAGGTAATTGACTTAGCTGGGGATTACCGATTAAATGACGGTGCTGTATATAACAAGTGGTACAAAAAGGAGCCTGCTCCTTTAAAATGGCTCGAAAAGTCCGTCTACGGGCTTTGCGAATGGAATAAAGAAGCGATTAAAAATGCGCAATTAATTGCAAATCCGGGATGTTATCCAACGTCTGTCTTGCTTGCGTTAGGGCCGCTTTTAAATGATAGATTAATAGACGCAAGCACCATCATCATCGATGCGAAGTCTGGCGTATCAGGGGCGGGGCAGTCGCCTTCAGCTGCCACCCATTTTGCGATGTGCAATGAAAATTTCAGCATTTATAAAGTGAACCAACATCAACATATTCCGGAAATTGAACAAATGATGGCTTCATGGATGGGCGAGAATTCACCGGTAACATTCAGCACCCACCTCGTTCCAATGACACGTGGCATTATGAGCACGATTTATGCGCAAAAGAAAGAACGTGTGACGCTAACTCAAATTTATGAAAGTTTCCATCGTCATTATAAAGATTCTCCCTTTGTCCGGATTGAGCGGGAAGGCCATTTTCCAATGACGAAACAAGTGTATGGAAGCAATCATTGTGATATCGGAATCGCTTTAGATATGCGAACAGATCGGCTCACCATCGTCTCCTGCATTGACAATTTGATGAAAGGAGCGGCCGGGCAAGCCGTACAAAACTTCAACATGCTCTTTGGATTTGAAGAGACAGCGGGGCTTGAGGGGAGCCCTATTTATCCATAATACATGAAACTAGAAGGGGAGAATAAGATGATTGATCATTCCGTAACAACGATTAAAAAAGTAACGGATAAAAATATAGCATCACCAATCGGGTTCAGCGCCTGCGGCATCCACTGCGGAATTAAACATAAAAAGAAAGACTTGAGCCTGATTTATAGTGAAAAACCCGCGGCGGCCGCAGCTGTATACACAACGAATAAAATTCAGGCAGCGCCGCTTGAAGTGACGAGAAAAAGCATTGAAACAGAAGGCAAACTGCAGGCCATTCTCGTCAACTCCGGCAATGCGAATGCGTGCACGGGCAAAATAGGGCTTTTAAATGCGTATGAAATGAGACAGGCGGTCAGCGAACGATTTCAAATCGATGAACATCTTGTCGCTGTCGCTTCTACAGGAGTAATCGGTGAGCTTTTGCCGATGGAAAATATTCTAAAAGGAATTGAAGAATTGGCGCCCGAAGCAACGCTTCAAGGCTCGATCGATTTCAGCCAGGCGATTTTAACGACCGATACCGTATCGAAAAATACATGTTATCAGTTTCAAGTGGACGGCAAAGACGTAACGATTGCGGGAACGGCGAAAGGATCTGGCATGGTTCACCCGAATATGGCGACAATGCTTGCTTTTATTACGACGGATGCGGTTATCTCGCACGAAAATTTACAGGCCGCGCTAAAGCAAATAACGGATGAAACGTTTAATAGCATTACGATCGATGGCGATACGTCCACAAATGACATGGTTATCGTAATGGCAAACGGAATGGCGGAACATAAGGAATTGACACCTGAGCATCCAGACTTCCCTGTTTTTATTGAAGCGTTAAAAATGGTGTCGACAGATCTGGCGAAGGCGATTGCAAGCGATGGAGAAGGAGCAACGAAATTAATTGAAGTGGAAGTAAAGGGCGCACGATCTGATGAGGAAGCGAGAAAGGTTGCAAAAACGATCGTCGGCTCGCCGTTAGTAAAAACAGCTGCTTTTGGCTGTGATGCTAACTGGGGGCGGATCATTTGCGCGATCGGTTACAGCGGAGCACAAATTGACCCGAAAACGATTGACATTTCGATTGGAAAAACGCCAGTACTCGCTGCTAGTGAGATTCAAGCTTATTCAGAAGAAGAGGTTACGCAGTATTTGAAAGGAAATGAAATAAAAATAGAAGTCGATCTTCATCTCTCAACAGGAAAAGGAAAAGCCTGGGGCTGCGACTTAACATACGATTACGTCCATATTAATGGCAGCTATCGAACATAATAGTTATCCGTATAGAAAAGAGAGGAAAGGAGGTCCCCGAATGGGAGAAATCATCGTCGTAAAGCTTGGGGGGAGTTCGCTTTATGATTTAACCGCTAATTTTTATGAAAAATTAAAGGCTATGCAAGAAAATGGACAGAAACTCGTTATTGTTCATGGCGGAGGTCCAGAAATCAACCGCTATTTAAATCAATTGAACATCAAGTCGGAGTTTCATAACGGCTTAAGGAAAACGACGAAGGAAGCGATCGAAATCGTCGAAATGGTCCTAACAGGAAAAGTGAATCCTTTTGTTGTCCGTTTACTGAACGATGCAGGAATCCGGGCAGTTGGATTGAACGGAAGTGACGATCATCTCTTGGAAGCGAGCTTTTTAGATGAAGCGAGCCTTGGCTATGTCGGGCAAATAGAAGATGTGAACAGCAGGTTCCTTCTTTCGATACTCGACCTTGGGATCGTTCCCGTGGTTGCATCGGTCGGGCGAACAGCAAGCGGAGAAGTGCTAAACATTAATGCCGATACAGTAGCCTCAGAAATCGCGAGAAAAATCCACGCCGAAACGTTAATGTTAGTAACGGATGTCGATGGCATCAAACATAACGGCCAAACGATAAAAGAGACGACACCACTGGAAATCCAGCAACTCATTCAACAAGGCATCATTTATGGCGGCATGATTCCGAAAGTAGAGGCCGCTCTTAAATGTTTGGAGTCGAAAATCAGGGAAGTGATGATTGTCGGCAAACAGTTAGATGGAACGAAAATCGTCCATGAGGAGGTATTAGTATGAGTACATTGTTCCCGACCTATAAAAGATGGGAACTTGACATTACGAGTGGAAGCGGAACGTTTTTATATGATAAGGCAGGAAACGAGTACCTTGATTTTGCTTGCGGAATTGCGGTTTGCAATTTAGGGCATTGTCATCCGGCAGTCGTAAAGAAGCTCAAGGAACAGGCTGAAACACTCTGGCACATTAGCAACCTTTTTACGATCGAAAAACAGGAGGTTGTCGCAAAAAAACTCACCAGCCATTCACCGTGCGATCTCGTCTTCTTTTGCAACAGCGGGGCGGAAGCAAACGAAGCGGCCATTAAATTGGCGCGGAAATATACAGGAAAAACGAAAATTATCACCTTTAAGCAATCGTTCCACGGAAGAACGTTCGCCAGCATGTCGGCAACCGGCCAGGATAAAATAAAAGCCGGCTTTGGCGAAATGCTTCCGACGTTTGTACATGTTCCGTTTAATGATTTCAACGCATTTAGACAAGAAGTAGATGAAAATACGGCGGCAGTCTTAATCGAAGTGATTCAAGGTGAAGGCGGCGTCATCCCGGCCAATCATGAGTTTCTTGGACAAATCGAGCAATACTGCAACGAAAATCATATTTTATTCATGATTGACGAAGTGCAAACCGGGATCGGGCGAACTGGCAAGAGATTCGCTTTTGAACATTACCATCTATCACCAGATATTGTGACGCTCGCCAAAGGGCTGGGGAATGGATTTCCAGTTGGTGCGTTAATGGGGAAAGGGTATTTGAAAGATGCCTTTGGACCGGGAAGCCACGGAACGACATTTGGCGGCAACCCGCTCGCAATGGCCGTAGCGGATGCCGTCCTGACGGAAATTTTCCAGGACGACTTTTTAAGAGACGTTAGTGAAAAAGGAAACTATCTTCTTTCATTATTAAATGAAAAAGTAAAGGAGATAGAGAGTGTAGAAGAAATTCGAGGAAAAGGCTTGATGATCGGTATTGAGTTAAAGGATAATGCGGAAAAGATCGTGACAGCCCTTCGAAAGGAAGGACTCATAGTCGTTCCTGCAGGTGAAAAAGTAATCCGCTTATTGCCGCCGTTAACTGTAAGCCAGGAAGAAATCAGACAGGCGGTCAAGTTAATCGAAAAAGTACTTAAAGATCAACTTTTAGCAATAGACGTGTAAAGTCATTTTTTATACATTTAATTGCATAAAAATACAAACTAATCAATAGAAATACAGAAAAAGGAGTCGAGAAACCATGGAGGGTTATATCGTGCTCTCAAATGGAATGACATTTGAAGGAACGTGGCATGGAGACAATCCAGTGAGTGGAGAAGTCGTTTTTTATACGGGTATGACGGGCTATCAAGAAGTGATATCTGATCCATCGTACCACGGGCAAATCGTTGTATTTGCCTATCCGTTAATCGGAAATTACGGAATGAATATGGATGATTTTGAATCGTCCGCACCTACCGTTTCCGGAGTCATTACCGGAGAAGTTTATGAAAAAGGGCATCATTATCAGGCAAATACGACATTTGCTGAAAAACTTAAAAAACATCATATCCCATTTATGTCGAACGTCGATACACGGACTCTTATTAAAGTGATCCGCGATGAGGGTGATATGAAAGGGATGATAACGAACGATTTAGAAGCATTAAAGAATTTTCAAGAAGACATCGGGATTCAAGCAAAGCTTGTAAAAGAAGTCGCGACAAAAGACATCCAAACATACGGCGAAGGCAACCATCATGTCGTTTTAATGGATTTCGGCTATAAAAAATCGATAGTACAGGCGCTGCTAGAAAAAGGCTGCAGAGTGACGGTCGTTCCGTTTGATGCAAAAGAAGAAGTAATCTACGGATTAAAACCGGACGGTATTCTTTTTTCCAATGGACCAGGAAATCCGAAAGAATTAAAGCCGTATATGCCCCTTTATAAAAAATTAGCGGAAAACTTCCCGACGATGGGCATTTGTCTTGGTCATCAGTTAATGGCGTTAGCGTTTGGCGGAAATACGAGAAAAATGAAATTCGGGCATCGCGGTGCCAATCATCCAGTAATGAATTTGAAAACAAACAAAGTCAGCCTGTCTTCGCAAAATCACGGCTATGTTGTAGAAGAAGAAACCCTGGCGGGGACTGGCTTTCAAGTTTTATATAAAAACGTGAACGATTCAACGGTAGAAGGCATGGTTCACACAAAATACAGCATCATTACAACACAATTCCACCCGGAAGCCCATCCGGGACCAAGAGATTATGAATTTATTTTTACCGAGTTCATTGAGCGAATGGGAGAGCGAAAGGAGGCAAAATCATATGCCTAAACTGCAAACGATACAAAAAGTGCTAGTCATCGGTTCGGGGCCGATCGTTATCGGGCAGGCGGCGGAGTTCGATTATTCTGGGACGCAGGCGTGTAGCGCTCTAAAAGAAGAAGGGCTTGAAGTAATCCTTGTCAACAACAATCCGGCAACGATTATGACGGATAAAACATATGCCGATAAAGTTTATTTTGAGCCGCTGACGGTTGAAACGGTAACCGAAATTATAAAAAAAGAACGGCCGGATGGTTTGCTCGCAACGGTCGGCGGACAAACGGGCTTAAATCTTGCCCTCGACCTTTATCAAAAAGGGGTTCTTGAAGATCATCACGTGAAATTGCTCGGGACGGAAATCGAATCAATTGTCAAGGCGGAAGACCGGGAATGTTTCCGCCAATTGATGTACGAATTAGGAGAGCCTGTTCCAAAAAGCGAAATTGTCAATTCAACGGAAGAAGCCGTTGCGTTTGCAAATGAAGCGGGTTACCCGATTATCATCCGCCCGGCTTACACGCTCGGAGGCTTTGGCGGAGGAATTGCACAAGATCAAAAATCGTTGGTCGAAATCGTGACAAATGGTCTTGCTTCAAGTCCAATCGGTCAATGTTTAATTGAAAAGAGCATTGCCGGGTATAAAGAAATCGAGTATGAAGTAATGCGTGATGCGAATGACACATGCATTACCGTGTGCAACATGGAAAATATCGATCCGGTCGGCGTTCATACCGGGGATTCAATCGTTGTCGCGCCAAGCCAGACGATAACGGATAAAGAATACCATATGCTCCGATCATCAGCGCTAAAAATTATCCGTGCTTTAGGGATTGTCGGCGGATGTAACATTCAGTTTGCCCTTGATCCGCACAGTTCGAACTATTACTTAATCGAAGTAAATCCACGGGTTAGCCGCTCATCTGCTTTAGCTTCGAAAGCAACGGGTTATCCGATTGCAAAAATCGCAGCGAAATTAAGCATCGGCTATTACTTGCATGAATTGAAAAACCCCGTTACGGGCTACACCTATGCAAGTTTTGAACCGGCTCTTGATTATATCACGGTAAAAATGCCAAGATGGCCGTTTGATAAATTTCCGCTTGCCAATCGAACACTCGGTACACAAATGAAAGCAACCGGAGAAGTGATGGCCATAGGCAGGAATTTGCAAGAAGCAGTTCAGAAGGCGGTCCGCTCATTAGAATTGAACACGAGCGGGTTTTGCCTCAAAGAAATGGAAGCCTGGAGCGATGAAGCTCTCTGGAAAATCGTAAACGTTGCAGATGATCGACGCTTTTTCGCGATCATGGAGCTTTTGAAACGCAAAGTGACGGTTGAGGCGGTTCATAAAGCGACAGGCATTCAACTTTATTTTCTGGAAAACTTCCAACAATTAATTGATAGTTACAATCAAATTGTTTCGTATCGCTTTGAAGATGTATCGCCATCTTTTTTGAAATTCGTAAAGCAAAAAGGGTTTTCAGATCAACTTTTAGCTGCGGTTTGGAACAAAACGGAAGATGATATTCGCGCGAAACGAAAAGAATGGGGCATCGTCCCTTCGTATAAAATGGTCGACACATGTAGCGCAGAATTTACAACTCAAACGGCGTATTACTATTCCAGTTGGCACGGAGCGAGTGACAGAGTCGCTTCTACCCGTAGAAAAATCGCCATTATCGGTTCTGGTCCTATCCGAATCGGGCAAGGAATTGAATTTGATTATTGCGGAGTCCACTCTTGCCTCGCTGCACAAATAGCCGGCATTGAGACAATTTTAATTAATAATAATCCGGAAACGGTCAGCACGGATTTTGAAGTGGCGGATACGCTTTATTTTGAACCATTAACATTTGAAGATGTCATGAATGTATTAGAATTTGAACAAATAGACCAGGTGATCCTCCAGTTTGGCGGGCAGACGGCAATCAATCTGGCACAACGTTTAGAAAATGCGGGAATCACGATACTTGGCTCACATGCTGATTTAATTGATGAATTGGAAAATCGCGAACGTTTTTATGACTTCCTAAAGCAACTCGGAATTCCGCACGTTCCGGGTGAAACTGCGGAGAACGAAACGGAATTGATCCATTTTGCGAACATCCTCGGCTTTCCGATATTGCTTCGCCCTTCTTACGTAATTGGCGGAAGCGGAATGGTTATTTTGCACAATGAGCTTGAATTGAAGCAGTACATCCAATCTGCAACTGCCTTCTATCCAATTTTGGTCGATCAGTTCGTATGCGGAAAAGAAGCTGAAGTCGATGTTGTAACAGACGGAAGGAATATTTTTGTCCCGGGCATATTTGAACATATTGAAACGGCGGGAGTGCATTCCGGAGACAGTATCGCGATTACGCCGCCTGTAAGTCTGACGAAAAAAGATAAAGAAACGATTCTATCGTTTACAAAACGCATCGCGCAATCAATGAACTTTAAAGGAATGTTTAATATCCAGTTTGTCATTAAAGATGATACCGTTTATGTTTTGGAAATTAACCCGAGAGCGTCAAGAACGGTTCCTATTTTTAGCAAGATCACCGGAATAAACTTAATTGGCGTGGCAACGAACGTACTTTTAGGTAGAACACTTGCTGAACAGGGCTTCGTGAAAGACTTTTTCGATAATGATTTTTTCACGGTAAAAGCACCGGTATTTTCCAACATTAAACTTCCGGGATTAGATCCGACCGTATCCCCGATCATGAAATCAACTGGTGAAGTGATCGGAATAAGCGCAAATAAGAACGAAGCGTTATTTAAGGCATTAAAAGGGGCAGCTGGCGGTCTTCCTGATCTTTGGAAAATAAAAGGAAGCCTTTATGTCGATCTTGACCGGGAGCAAGTGGAGAAAGAAAAGCAACATCTATTGCAAAAATGGATGTCGGCAGGATTTAACGTTATTTTTGCAGATGAATGCCCGTTTGAAAAGTGGATCAAATGTGAAGAAAAACAAATTTATTTCAGCCCGGCGACAAACAAGAAAGCCGATCAATTGCAAACCGCAATGTTAAACCGGCTTCATGTATGGACCCATTGGCAAACGTGTGAAGCGTATTTAGAAAGTCTGCAGCTAGCTGGCAGCAAACCGGGGATCAGTGATATGGAGCAATTACTAACCGAAAAGGAAGTGTTTAAATCATGAATATAGCAAAAGCATTTGGGAGCACCTCATTAAAAGGAAAGGATTTACTAACACTCGCTGACTGGACGCTTGATGAAATTAACGGAATTATCGATTATGCGAAACTTTTAAAGAAAAAAGAAAATAAATCATCCAATCTTTTATCTGGAAAAATACTCGGAATGATTTTTGAAAAATCATCGACAAGAACACGCGTCTCTTTTGAAGTCGGGATGTTGCAACTCGGCGGCCACGCCATTTACTTAAGTTCAAAAGACATTCAAATGGGGCGCGGTGAAACAATTGCCGATACAGCTAAAGTATTATCCGGTTATTTAGACGCCATTATGATTCGCACATTTGAGCATACGATTGCCGAAGAATTAGCGGAGCATGCGGATATCCCGGTCATTAATGGGCTTACAGACGATTACCATCCGTGTCAGGTGCTTGCCGATTTATTAACGATTTCTGAACATAAAGGGTCTCTTCATGACAAAAAATTAGCATATATCGGTGATGGAAACAACATGGCCCATTCGCTCATGATTGGCGCTGCAAAAGTAGGCATGGATTGTACAATTATAACACCGCCTGGCTTTGAGCCAAAGCCAGAAATCGTAAAGCTGGCCCAGTCGATCGCCAAAGATTCAGGGGCACAAATTCAAACGACTCATGACCCGGTTGAAGGTGTAGAAAACTGTGATATTGTCTATACAGATGTTTGGGCGAGCATGGGCTTTGAAGATGAAGCGGAAAAAAGAAAAGAATGGTTTAAATCGTATCAAGTGAACAGTGAGTTAATGAAACATGCGAAAGATGATTATATTTTCATGCACTGTCTGCCTGCCCATCGCGGTGAAGAAGTAACAGCTGAGATTATTGACGGCAAGCATTCGGTTGTTTTTGCCGAAGCCGAAAACCGTCTTCATGCGCAAAAAGCATTGCTTGCCTCTATTCTATAAAAAAGTGATGGCGATTTCCTCCGAATCCATCTGGACAAATAACCAAATTGAGCCAGGGAGAATAACATGGAAGGGTAAGGAGGTGTCGCCCGTTGTATCCAAATCATTATTATTCAGCTTATCAACAACAAATGCAACAGCAGCAATATAATTTTCATCCTTCCCATTTAAAAAAGATGCAAAGACAATGCAGGAAGTTTTTGCAAAATCATGTGAATGTTCTTTTGATGGATGGGAACTCGTACGATGGATTTATCGAATTTGTCGATCAACAAAATGTTTATTTAGCGATTCCCTATGTCGAAGCGAATCAAGAAGAAACAACAGAGGATCGAAATAATAATGAACGAACTTATCCGTATTATGGTTACTCCGCGCCCGTCAGCAGCTATTCGATTCAAAGGGTGATCTTGCCACTTGCGGGAATAGGCGGAGTATCCGCTGTACCTTATTATTGAGAAACCCGAGTGGAAAAATTTCCGCTCGGGTTTTTCTTCTTTTTTGGAGATAGTAACATTATGAAAGGGGTGGAAGAATGGGACAACGACATCAATTTACACATGGACAAAAAGCTCCGAATAATGGAATTTATGTCGAAATCGGAGAAACTGGAAGCATGGTGAACAACCCGAGACAAATTAAATTAAAAGCGGGGGAATTGTTCCCGGAAACGACCAATCATGACCGAGTATGGACCTATAAAAGGAAGCCGTAAAAAAGTAACCCCGGATAGGGGTTACTTTCGATTGAAAAAATCTTTAATTTGCTGATGCAGTTCAGCGTCTGTAAGCACATCATAGCCTGTAAGCGCAAGAGCTTTCGCGCCAATGATCATTCCTTCATAGCCACGGTCGGAATTGGCTGCTTCGCAAAACTCCGGTGTATGAAGATTAAATGCTTCGTCTGTGATTTTAATGTATGGGTGGATGGCGGGAACTTTGTTGCTGACGTTTCCAATATCTGATGAACCATGATCCGATTTTGCATGAATTTCTTGTTCAGAGACACCAAGCGCAACAAGATTTTTCATAAACGCATGAGAAAGGGGCTCATTGGTTGATAAATTAGCATAGCCGAGCTCATAATAAGACATTTCGACTGTACAGCCTGTCGCCAGTGCCGCTGCATTTGCACAGTTTTTCACTTTATCAATTAAATCCGGAAGCTGTTCGGCTGTATTTGCCCGTACATAAAACTTTGCCTGCGTCTTGTCCGGAATCACATTGGGGGCAGAGCCGCCTTCAGTGATAATGCCATGAATGCGAACATCGGAAGTAAGCTGCTGTCTTAGCGCGCTAATATGATTGAAAAGAGCAATAACAGCATCAAGCGCGTTGATTCCTTCATAAGGGCTTGCGGCTGCATGGGCTGATTTCCCGAAAAAGTCGAATTGCAGCGCTTCCATCGCCAAACTCGAACCACTTTCTTCATACCGATGAAACGGATGGGCCATTAATGCGACATCAACGTCATTGAAATAGCCTTTTTCCGACAGAGGTACTTTTGCTCCGCCTGTTTCTTCCGCTGGTGTTCCAAAAACGATAACTTTTCCACCGGTCGAATGTACTGCTTTACTCAGACTAATAGCGGCTGCTACACTCATCGTGCCAATTAGATTATGCCCGCAAGCATGATTAAGCTCAGGAAGCGCGTCATATTCGGCAAGAAAAGCTACGGTTCTGCCTGGAAGACCGCTGTCAAAAGTCGCGATAAAGGCCGTTTCCATCCCATCGACCGGCTGTTTAATCGAAAATCCGTGTTCGGTTAACGCATCGATTAATTTTTGTGATGATTTAAATTCGCTAAAGCCGAGTTCAGGATGATTCCAAATATACTCACCGATTTGGCGGAAATAAGGTGTTTGTTCATCAAGAAACTGTATGATGTTCTCTTTCATCGCTTTTCTCCCCCCAAAAAATAGTATGAAAAAAAGCCCTACACCAGGTGCTTAGGGCTGCTATTTAATGCTCTTCGACTTCTTTTGGAAGCATTTCACCAACTACCGTTATAAAAAGCGCGAAAACCACTCCAAAAATGGACGCCGTTGTAAAATCGAATTTACCACCTTGCATTGAACCTAACACATAAAAAGCCATATTGCTTAACAAAAACGACCATATTAAAGTCCAAATAAAACGCATAACTTTCACCTCAACTTTATGTAAACGGATTGATCTACTCTCATCTTAACAAAACTTGCTTCATTAGAAAAGGGTGCAAATCATGTAAAACTGAATTTCACAATAATGTTAAATTTATATGAATCAATTTAGACATTTTTCTTTGTCGAATGATACTCCCCTGCATACATTAGAGAAGAAATAGTTTAAAAAGGTTGTTTTAAACGTATTTTATGACACTTTAAAATGACCAAATGGGGGAGAAACGTGAGTATTGAAGAACGATTTTTTAATGTAGATGGCCAGTGGAACGTCATCCATCTTCCAAAAAAGCCAAGCGGATTCGGCGTGATGATCCTTGGTGACCTTAACCATTTTGTAGATGAAAAAACAAGCCTTTGGAAACAAAACGAACGATTATGGTTGATCCAACATTTAAGAAATAGAGGATATACATGTTTTTATTCAAACTTATATGGGCGAAACTGGGGCAGCCCGAAAGCTGTAACTCTGGCAAAAAGACTGTATCATCATGTATTAAATCCGAAATTTTAAATCCAAAAATCCATTTGCTTGCTGAAGGGATGGGAGCCCTTGTTGCCTTGAAATTAATGGAAGAGATGCAGGGGAATATTCGCTCTTGCCTATTGATCAACCCTTGTCTTGATTTAAAAGGACATTTTTACCAGATGAAACTGAATCGGCTATTTTATAAACAAACGGTCAAAGAGATTGGTGCGGCCTATGGAATCGCTAATAAAAATGTTGAACCGTTCGTTGAAACGCTTGCTGATCTTTCCGCATACCAATCGGCTGTTCCAGTGAAAATATGGCATGCAGCGAGCGGCGTACAATTTCCTTTTAAAGTGCATAGCCGCAAATATGAAGAAATCCGCTACCATCTTCATGCTCCAATTGAACTATCTATTCATTTACCTGAAAAAAGGCTGTCACTTGGCAACATAACAGACTTCTATAAACTATATGAAAAGGAAGTATAAACACCCCCTATGACGATTCGTAGGGATTTTTTGCTTCATAAGATGAGAAAAAAATATTTGCAAGTCACTCGCTCCTGAACAAAAGTTGCTTGCGAAGCAATTTTGTTCAGAAGACAAGTTAAGTTTCGAAATTTAAACAATACGATATAAAGAGAGGAAAAGAAACGGGGGCTTCGTATGAGAAAAGTAATCGTTACAGGTGCAGGCGGATTTATCGGCTCGCATTTATGTGCAAGGTTGCTAGAGGATGAAATCGAAGTGATCGGCATTGACGGGACAGAAAACACCGAAAAGTTAGATTATATTGGAAGAAATGCGTGTTTCGAGTTTATTAATGAGCCTATTGAAAAAACAAATATGAAAAAGCATTTAAAAGGTGTAGACGTTATATTTCACTTAGCCTGTACCGTTCGTCCAAACTGCAGATGGCACAACATTGAACATTATGTCAAACAACATATTGAGAGGTTAAAGCGAATTTATGACGCGATCCCATCGAAAAAAACGAAACTCATCTTTGTATCCTCTTATGAAGTTTATGGAAAACGTCATGGCGAAGTGACGGAAACTTCAGCGACTAATCCTGAAACGTTATACGGACTAATTAAGTTAACGGAAGAAAATTACGTTCATGTTCGTTCGGCTGAAAAAAATATACCGTTTGTCATTCTTCGCTTGCCTACCGTATATGGACCGTGGCAGCCAGGAGATATGACGTTTCAAAACATTATTAATTCAAGGATTAAAGGAGACTCGTGCAAATTTGAAAAAGATTCGGTAACCGAGGACGTTTTATATGTTGAGGATGCGGTTGAATCCATTTATTTAGCTGCCAAGCAGCCGGTTGAAAATGCAATATACAATATCTCGAGCGGGAAGCGAGACGAGTGGAAGAGAGGATTGGAAGCATTATCAGTAAAAGTAGAGCATTTGCCTAAAGAAAAAAGAAACATGATGATTTCTGGGAAATTGGCAAAAAACGATCTTGGCTTTCAACCAAGAACGACGGTAGAAGAGGGGATTAAAAAACAAATGCGTCATAGCGAACGGACAATATTTAACAGACAAAAACGCTAGCACCTTCGTCAAAAAATGCTGCCGATTTGTCCACACAAATAAGAGGAAGTATGCATTATATATTTTAGTGACTTATAAGCGCATTACATTATTGGTGAAATCAATATGGAGGTAAAAAAGATGAATCCAGAAGTGAATTTAAGGCTTATGCAAATCGTCATGAAATATTTGCCTGAAGGAAAATCATGGCTCAGACAAAAAGGGGTTAATGTCACGATGGCGGATATTCAACCAATGATGGGTCTTGCGGTAAAAATATTGAATGAGGCTTATGAATTAGGAAAGAAAAATGCGCGCTAATTAAATGAGAGCCAACCTTTAAGGTGCGGCTCTCTACTCTTTTTTCTTGAAAATAGATAATAGTGGGGAAACTCGTTGGGCAACCTTCATGGTTTGATCAATGACCGCGATCATTTTATTATAATCTATTGTTCCCTCCCTTGTTCGAAAGTTATCAAGAAAGCTTTGCCGAACGTAAGGATTAAACCCTTCTCCTCTAAACCTCATCGGAATAGGCCGTGGTACTGGAGGAGCCATCATTTCTTGTCTCATTCCAGGAGGGTGTCCACCGCGCATATGTGGAGGATGGTGATATCCGTTTGGATCAAAGTGCATACATCTCACTCCCGCGAAAGTTTATACTCCTGCACAAATTGTTCTCTCACCATACAATATGCCGGACAATTTATAACGTGTGTCGTTCCTCATGTTTCTTTACAAAAATAAAATTTTAACATAAAATTAGTACCAGGTCATAAAGTTTGATACTAAAGTGCTATACGCTTGAAAAAAAGAGTTGACAAAAGGGGTAGTTAAAATGAATGCAGGAATAATAGGCTTAGGCAGTTATGTCCCTGAAAAAGTGTTAACAAACTTTGATTTAGAACAAATGGTTGATACGAGTGATGAGTGGATTCGTACACGTACTGGTATTGAAGAACGAAGAATTGCACCGGATGAAATCGATTCGTCACATATGGCCGAATATGCGGCAAAAGAGGCAATTGAAGATGCTGGCCTTACAGCAAAAGATATCGATTTAATTCTTGTTGCAACAGTAACACCGGATCATCCATTTCCTTCCGTAGCCTGCCTGATCCAGGACAGACTCGGTGCAATGAACGCGGCCGCTATGGACATCAGTGCAGCCTGTGCTGGCTTTATGTATGGAATGGTAACGGCGAAACAATTTATTGAATCGGGCACATACAAAAATGTCCTTGTCGTCGGTGTAGAGAAACTATCAAAAATAACAGATTGGGAAGACCGAAATACCGCCGTTCTGTTCGGTGATGGTGCAGGAGCGGCAGTCATTTCAACCGTTTCTGAAGGAAGAGGGATATTGTCCTTTGATATCGGTGCGGCCGGCTCAGGAGCAAAACACCTTTACCAGGATAAATACATTAAAATGAACGGCCGTGAAGTGTTCAAATTTGCAGTCCGTCAAATGGGGGAATCTTCCTTAAAAGTAGTGGAAAGAGCCGGTTTGACGAAAGAGGATGTCGATTATCTTATTCCTCATCAAGCCAATATTCGAATTATGGAAGCATCAAGACAACGGTTGGAATTACCGGAAGACAAAATGGCCGTTACCGTTAATAAGTACGGAAATACATCATCAGCTTCTATACCAATGGCTTTGGTAGATGCGTTAAAAGATGGTAAGATAAAAGACGATGATGTCGTTGTCCTCGTTGGATTCGGCGGAGGATTAACATGGGGTGCCGTCCTGCTTAAATGGGGTAAATAAATGATGGAATGTATAAGATAAAGGAGAGTTGTTTCTATTATGAAAAGACGTGTAGTTGTCACAGGATTGGGAGCTGTTACTTCACTTGGAAACAGCGTTGAAGAAATTTGGAAACGAATCATTGCCGGCCAATCTGGTATTGGGGAACTCACACGCCGTGATGCTTCAAAGTTTCCAGTAAAAGTAGCATCTGAAGCAAATGAGTTTGACCCGCATCAATTTATCGATCGAAAAGAAGCGCGAAAAATGGATCGCTTTACTCAATTTGCAGTAGCATCAACGCAAATGGCTGTAAAAGATGCAAACCTTGAAATTACAGAAGATATTGCACCGCGTGTCGGAGTTTGGATCGGTTCAGGAATTGGCGGAATGGATACATATGAGCAACAATTCCGCATTTTTGAAGAAAAGGGATACCGACGGGTGACACCGTTTTTCGTTCCGATGATGATTCCTGACATGGCAAGCGGACAAGTATCGATTATGTTAGGCGCCAAAGGGATCAACTCTTGTACGGTGACAGCATGTGCGTCCGGGGCCAACTCGATTGGCGATGCGTTTAAAGTGATCGAGCGTGGTGATGCGGATGTCATGATTACAGGCGGTTCAGAAGCGCCGATTACCGATATGGCGCTTGCCGGATTCTGCCAGGCAACAGCCCTTTCTTTAAATCCGGATCCGCAAACGGCAAGCCGCCCTTTTGATGCGAATCGTGATGGATTTGTCATTGGCGAAGGAGCAGGCATTCTTGTTCTTGAAGAATTAGAATTTGCGAAAAAACGCGGTGCGAAAATTTATGCTGAAATCGTTGGATACGGGGCAACAGGAGATGCGTATCACATTACCGCGCCGGCTCCAGAAGGAGAGGGCGGCGCACGGGCGATGAAACAAGCGGTTTTAGATGCCGGATTAAAGTTTGAAGATATCGACTATATTAATGCTCATGGCACTAGTACAGACTATAATGATAAATATGAAACAGCAGCTATTAAAGCCGTATTTGGCGACCATGCCTATAAGCTAGCGGTAAGCTCAACAAAATCGATGACCGGCCATCTTTTAGGGGCAGCCGGTGGAATTGAAGCAATCTTCTCTGTAAAAGCAATCAAAGAAGGCATTCTTCCACCGACGATAAATTACGAAACGCCGGATCCAGAATGCGATCTCGATTATGTTCCAAATGAAGCGCGCAAAGCAAATGTCAACGCTGTATTAAGCAACTCATTAGGCTTTGGCGGGCACAACGCTTCACTTGTCTTTAAAAAATATACAGAATAAATGTAAAACCCGATTTTCATTAGAAAATCGGGTTTTACAGCGATTTCCACCCTTTTTCAAGTAGATGGAGAAAAAGGAACTATAGGATTATTCATCATCAATTAGAATAAATTGGACGACCTCTGACCATACTGTTTTTAAACAAACGGTTAAGTGAGGGGTTGCAAATGTTGTATTTACGCGATGTTTGGGTGAACTGGTTTGAAGGAGAAGAAAACGGCTATAACGTTTGTGAGTTCCATGAGTGGAGAAAAGACGACTTTATCGAATTGCTCGACCAGGTTCCAATTACGAAGATTGATTCTGCACTTTTTCATTACATTGAAAATGATTTAAGTGATCTCCCCGATGCGCTTTTAGAAGAAGTCTATCAAAAAGCGTATGTAAGAAAAAACAATCAACGAGTTCAACTAGAATATTGTTTTATCATTACAGACGAAAAAAAATCGCTTGTCGTCGATACGATGGGATATCGTATTCCAATTCGCAAAAGCCGTTTAATTCCAAGACAAGAACAGCTCGTGTTTGAAATGGCCGAGCAGCTCGAAATGAAATCATATCCTTTTTATCCAAAAGAAGAAACGAAAGAACATCATATTCTGTCTCCAGAAGCAGAACTAATGAGAGGTTTGACAAGGAAAGAAAGACAGCTAAAACAGCTGCTATTCATGGTGTTAGACCAGCTCCATACAACGAAAAATGTGGCAGAAGTCCGTTATTGGTGTACCGAATGGATGCCGGAGGAGTATATGCGGATTCAAACGATGGACTTTGAAGAAGCATGGCAGGCATTATATAACGAATTAAAAAACGGCTGGTCCGATGGGCATTACGCCCTCTGTGAAAGGCTGATAAAAGGGCAGCCATACTTTGAAAAAATATGGGAACTTGAAAATGGAACACATGTTAATTAGAAAAAGCAACGGCAAGTGATGAACTGCCGTTGCTTTTCCATGTTAAATCCGTTTTCTGGCCAATCCAAGCGCTCGCTCTACTTTATTAAGCATTTTATTCGCTACTTTATTTGCCTTTGCCGCCCCCTGGTCAAGTATTTCATCCAATTCTTCAGATTGTACGAACGCATGGTAGCGATCCTGGATCGGTTTTAACCGTTCAATAATCGCATGTGCCACATCTTCTTTAAACTCGCCATAGCCTTTTCCTTCATATTTTTTCTCCAGCGTCTCGATGTCAACCGAAGCGCATAATGAATAAATGGTCAGCAAGTTAGAAATGCCGGGCTTATTTTCTTTATCATATTTCACGATGCCATCGGAATCGGTTGTCGCGCGTTTGATTTTTTTCATGATCGCCGCTTCATCATCAAGAATGGAAATAAACGCATTTGCATTTGGATCGGACTTGCTCATTTTTTTAGTCGGGTCGACTAATGACATGATCCGGGCGCCGAATTTTTGGATGTGCGGCTCAGGAATCGTAAAAATTTCACGATATTTTTTATTAAACCGTTCGGCAATGTCTCTCGTTAACTCAATATGCTGTTTCTGATCTTCCCCGACTGGCACAAAATCGGTATTGTACAATAAAATGTCAGCCGCCATAAGAGGAGGGTAGGTTAATAAGCCGGCTGAGACCGCTTCCTTTCCTTTCGATTTATCCTTAAATTGCGTCATTCGCTCAAGTTCGCCAATATAGGACAGGCATTGTAAAATCCAGCCCATTTTCGTATGGGCAGGAACTTCTGATTGAATAAATAAAGTGGATTTTTCAGGATCGATTCCCACTGCTAAGTATAAAGCGGCAAGATTGCGTGTATTCTTTTTTAATTGAACAGGATCTTGCGGTACCGTGATCGCATGTTGATTGACTACGCAAAAATAACAATCGTGCTCATCTTGATACGCCACAAAGTGTTGCAGCGCTCCTAAATAATTTCCTAATGTAATTGTTCCGCTTGGCTGAATGCCAGAAAAAATAGTTGCCATATGCAAAACTCCTTTTTTTCTTTTGTTTTAATAATGCAAAGCATACAAAAAGGCCCACCCGCCCCCCCGCAAAAGGGACGAATGGACCGTGGTGCCACCCTCATTATTCCATCATGGAATCTCTTTCATCCGTACAAATAAACCTATACGGTGTCCGTTCTATCGTGCGGACAGTACACGCCAGAGCCTACTTGAATTTCTTCAATGCAATTACTTATTGGTTTCGGTCTGGATGCTCCAAAGCCCATTCCATGTTGATCCACTACCTTATTCCACCGACCTAAGGCTCTCTGAAAGCGGGGAAATAGCTAAACCCGCTAATAAAAGCTTCACAAACATGTACTCTTCTTTTTCATCGCATATTAATATATTTTTTATTGACTGTAGTATACAAAATTTATAGCAAGAATGCAATAACAGTTGTAACAAAGACCAAAAAGAAACCTGCGCCCAAAACCGGCCGGGTCAACCGATTGGATATTCTTTCAGACAAAAGAAAATTTGAATCTGAATGGTGCTCATCAAAATCCTCCATTCTAGTTTTACCCGATTTTTTAATAAATCGCCTGAAACTTAAAACAATCGCATCGAAAAATCCGCCTTTTAATACGTATAACAACAAACCAAACAGAAATAGAGCAAGCGATAAATAAAAGAGGGTATTAACGAGTGCAAGTAAAGAAAGAGAATGGAAAAAGATAAAATTAAATATAACTGATAAAAGAATGGTGATGATCACTAAATAAAAGGTAGTTCGGTAGCGTTTCATAATGCCCTCCAACGGAATTAATCATAATTAGTTTATCATGGAATAGTTTTTTTCTTTCATTTTCTTTAGTTGATTATACCGAAAGACCTATAAAACAGAGACAGTGAGATTTTTGCTAGTTATAGTCTTAATTTACCGCTTTTATGGAGTAAATCGCTAATGATCGTCAATTTATATAGGACTTAAGAACTATTTTTAGTTATATAAACGTAAAAATATCAAGGTTTTGTAATGTTATATAAAAAAAATCAATGCACAATAGTGAGAAAACTTGTATAATACTGATGTGGGTAAAATGTCTGACAACTAGGCCCTTTGCCCGATACAAAAACAACATTGTGTTGACAGGAGGTAACAACATGAGCAAGTCAAAATGGTCACTGCTTTTGACTCTCGTTCTCGCACTGAGCGTTTTCCTTACTGCTTGCGGCGGCAAGGACTCTGGCTCGAGCCAATCTAGCGGAGGCGGAGACAAAGGTAAACTAGATGACAAACAAGTTTTAAATTTAGTAGATACGGAAGAAATTCCAGTAATGGATTCAGCGAAGGCATCCGACGCTGTTTCATTCCGCGTCATGAACAACGTATTCGAAGGGCTTTATCGTTTTGGTCCGAAAGACGAACCGGTACCAGGTGTAGCGAAATCTCATGAAGTAAGCAAAGATGGAATCGTTTACACGTTTCATTTGAACGAAAAAGCAAAATGGTCGAACGGCGATCCGGTTACTGCAAAAGATTTCGTTTACGCATGGCGTAAAGCAGTAGATCCAAAGACAGCTTCTGAATATGCGTACATTATGGCACCTGTAAAAAATGCGACAGCCATTCAAACAAAAGGTGACGCGCTTTACGGAAAAGTGGACAAGCTTGGCGTTGAAGCGGTTGATGATCATACGTTGAAAGTTACGCTTGAAACTCCAACACCTTATTTCTTAGGATTAACCGCTTTTGGAACATACATGCCGCAAAACGAAAAATATGTGAAGTCTCAGGGCGATAAATATGGCCTGGAAGCAGACAAAATGATTTATAACGGACCATTCGTTCTTTCCAGCTGGAAACATAACGAAGGATGGCAATATAAGAAAAATGATCAATATTGGGATAAAGATGCAGTTAAACTTCAAGAAATCAATGTGAAGGTCGTTAAAGATCAGGCTACTGCAACGAACCTTTATGAAACAAATCAAATTGATCGCACAGCGCTACAAGCGGATTTTATCGATCAATATAAAGACAATCCTGATTTCCATAAAATTGCTGACCCGAGCGTCTTTTTCTTAAGATTGAATGAAAAAAATCCTGTATTAAAAAATGCCGATATCCGCAAGGCAATTGATATGGGCTGGGATAAAAAAGGTCTGGCGGACGTCATTTTAAATGATGGATCTACACCAGCATATTATTTAGTTCCTAAAGATTTCACGAAGAACCCTGACGGAGAAGATTTCCGAAAGATTAACGGCGATTTCGGCAAGTTCGACGCTGCAAAAGCTAAAGCGCTCTGGGAAAAAGGCTTAAAAGCGACAGGAAAGAAAAATGTAGAAATCGAGCTATTAAACTATGACAATGACAACAGCAAGAAAGTCGGAGAGTACCTCAAGAACCAGCTTGAGAAAAACCTTCCAGGCTTGAAAATTAAAATTAAAGCACAACCATTTAAACAAAAACTTGTATTAGAGCAAAAAATGGACTATGACATGTCATTTGCAGGATGGGGACCTGACTATAAAGATCCAATGACCTTCCTTGACATGTTCACAACTGGCAACTCTCATAATGAAATGAACTATTCAAATAAAAAATATGACAAGCTGATCAAAGATGCCTTGAAAGAAGCGGATGTGAAAAAACGTTATCAAATGCTTCTTGATGCGGAGAAAATTTTCATGGAAGAGCAGGCCATTTCTCCTATGTACCAAAAAGGCATCGCATATATCCAAAAGCCGTACGTACATGATATTTACCACCATGCTGTAGGTGGAGATTACTCTTACAAGTGGGCTTATATCCAGGGTAAAAAATAATAAAGCAATCAAATGAGGAGAGCGCGAAAGTAGTTTTCTGTGCTCTCCTTCAAAACGCGGAAATGCGAGTATTGGGACAGGCGTGGATCAGTTGTCTGAAAATGCCGAAAACCAATTATTTTCTATTGATATATAAATTTCAGTCACGTAAAATTGAAACTATAGAAAGTTTATAAATTGGGGGAGGTGTTTGTAATGTCGCGATATTTAGTGAAACGAGTTATTTATATGTTAATTACATTGTTCATTATCGCCGCATTTACGTTTTTTTTAATGAAACTGCTGCCTGGATCTCCATTTAGAAACCAGGACAAATTAACTCCACAGCAAGTGCATGCATTAAATGAAAAATACGGGTTAAATGACCCTGTACCAGTTCAATTTGTGCATTATATGGGGAAACTAGTTCAGGGTGATTTAGGGTTAACTTTCCAGTTTGACGGCCGTACAGTTACTTCGATGATTAAAGATGGAATCGGTCCTTCGGCAACGTTAGGGGTCGAAGCTATTATTTTTGGAGTTATAGTAGGCTTAATTCTTGGAGTTGCAGCCGCATTGAAACATAATTCAGCCATTGACTATGGTGCAATGGTATTTGCCGTTTTCGGCGCCGCAATTCCAAGTTTCGTATTTGCCGGATTGCTTCAATATTATATAGGGGTTAAGCTTGAGTGGCTACCTGTAGCATTCTGGGAAGGACCGAAATACCATGTATTGCCGGCACTGGCGCTATCCGTAGGCATTATTGCACAAATTGCTCGCTTTATGCGAAATGAAATGTTGGATACTTTGGGACAAGATTATATGATTACGGCAAGAGCAAAAGGAATTAGTAAAGGGAGAACGATTTTTGTCCATGCGATTCGAAACTCATTAATTCCAATTATCACAATTTTAGGACCAATGGTCGTCAATGTCATTACCGGGTCTCTCGTTATTGAAAATATTTTCGCAATTCCTGGAATCGGTGAACAATTCGTTAAATCAATTAACGTGAATGACTATCCGATGATTATGGGAACGACATTGTTTTATAGCGCGCTTCTTATTTTTTCGATGTTGATTGTAGACATTCTTTACGGAGTTGTTGATCCGCGTATTCGTGTGGCAGGAGGGAAATCGAAATGAGCATGACCGAAAAAAAGTTAACAGATGATATGTTCCAGCCTGCGGCAATGGATCCCGGGAAACATGAAGAAATTACAAAACCGAGCTTAACGTATTGGCAAGATGTTTGGCGCCGGTTGAAGAAAAATAAAGCCGCGATAACAGGTCTTATTGCGATTATTTTAATCGTCATCATGGCATTTGTCGGTCCGGCAATCAGCTCTCACGGATTTGACCAGCAAGACGTTCGGAGAACGAACTTGCCTCCTAAAATTCCAGGGCTTGAAAAAGTTCACTTTTTAGGAATGGATGGCGTTGATATTCGCGGAAATGATCAATATAAATTAAAAAACATCCCGAAAGACCAATATTATTGGTTCGGCACGGACTCACTCGGACGTGATCAATGGACACGAATTTGGAAGGGAACACAAATTTCACTTTTAATCGCTTTTCTTGCCGCAGCAGGTGACTTAATCATCGGTGTGACGTATGGGGGCATATCAGGATTTTTCGGCGGCAAGGTTGATAATATTATGCAGCGTTTTGTCGAGATACTATACGGCATTCCAAACTTAGTCATCATCATTCTCTTTATTTTAATTTTTGAACCCGGAATACTTTCGATAACGCTGGCCATCGTCATTACAGGTTGGATCGGGATGTCGAGGCTTGTTCGCGGACAAATTCTAAAATTAAAAGGGCAGGAATTTATATTAGCATCGCGTACACTTGGAGCGTCAAACGGCCGATTAATTATGAAACATCTTGTACCGAATACACTTGGTATTGTTATTATTTCAATGACGTTTTCAATCCCCGGCGCAATTTTCTTTGAGGCGTTTTTAAGCTTCATCGGGCTTGGGATTCAGCCGCCAACAGCATCACTCGGGGCATTGATCAGTGATGGATTTAAACAATTAAGAATTTACCCTCATTTAGCGATATATCCGTCTGTTGTTATGTGTATTTTAATGGTTAGCTTTAACTTGATTGGTGACGGTCTGCGTGACGCGCTTGATCCAAAAATGCGTAAATAGGGGGAGTTTAGATGGAAAAGCTATTAGAATTAAAAAATGTACACGTCTCCTTTCATACGTATGGAGGGGAAGTCAAAGCGGTCCGCGGAGTAAGCTTTCACCTTGAAAAAGGGGAGTCTCTCGCCATCGTTGGTGAATCAGGCTCCGGAAAATCTGTTACGTCAAAAGCGGTAATGCGATTATTGCCGAATAAAACGAGTGAAATAAAAGAAGGCCAAATTTTGTTTGAAGGGAAAGACCTTGCCAGATTGCCGGAAAAGGGGATGGAGAAAATCCGCGGGAAAGAAATCTCGATGATTTTCCAGGATCCGATGACGTCCTTAAATCCGACGATGACAATCGGCAAACAAATTATGGAGGGGCTTCGCAAGCACCAAAACATGTCCAAAAGCGAAGCGCAGGAAAGAGCAATTAACCTATTAAAGCTTGTTGGCATTCCGAATCCGGAAATTCGCATAAAAGAATATCCGCATCAATTTTCCGGCGGTATGCGGCAGCGTGTTGTCATCGCGATCGCGCTTGCATGCAATCCGAAAGTATTAATTGCTGATGAACCAACAACGGCTCTGGACGTGACGATTCAAGCACAAATTTTAGATTTAATGAGAGATTTGCAAAAGAAAACGGGAACGGCGATTATTTTAATTACTCATGATTTAGGCGTTGTTGCGAACCTTGCCCAGCGGGTTGCCGTGATGTACGGTGGAACAATCGTCGAAACAGGGACAGTCGATGAAATCTTCTATAATCCGAAACATCCATATACATGGGGACTTCTTTCCTCCATGCCAAAATTGAATGCAGAATCAAAAGAATTATTGGCGATTCCGGGAACACCTCCAGATTTGTTAAATCCGCCAAAAGGATGTCCGTTTGCGGCAAGATGCCCGCATGCGATGCAAGTTTGCTTAAATCATATGCCGGAATCAACAAAGGTATCATCAACTCATCAGGCAGCTTGCTGGTTGTTAGATGAGCGTGCGCCTAAAGTGGAACCACCGGAGGCAGCGCTAGTAGGAGGTGCGCGTTAATGGCTACAATGGAAAGAGAAAAACTATTAGAAGTGAAAAATTTAAAGAAACATTTTAAAGTCGATAGAAAAGCCGTTTTAAAAGCGGTTGATGATGTTTCATTTGATATTTATAAAGGTGAAACGCTTGGACTTGTTGGAGAATCAGGATGTGGAAAGTCAACGACCGGGCGGACGATTATTCGTCTTTATGAAGCGACAGACGGAGAAGTTCTTTATGAAGGAAAAAATGTTCATGGGAAGAAATCGGCACGTGAGCTAAAAGAATTCAACCGTAAAATGCAAATGATCTTCCAGGATCCCTACGCTTCATTAAATCCTCGCATGACGGTTAAAGATATTATTGCCGAGGGAATCGATATTCACCGTCTTGCTAAAAATTCAAAAGAACGCAATGAGCGCGTATACGAATTGCTAGAAACGGTTGGCTTAAATAAAGACCATGCGAATCGGTATCCGCATGAATTTTCTGGCGGACAGCGCCAACGGATCGGTATTGCCCGTGCACTCGCTGTTGATCCGGATTTTATCATTGCGGATGAACCGATTTCAGCGCTGGATGTATCTATTCAGGCACAGGTTGTTAACCTATTAATGAAACTGCAAAAAGAGCGCGGATTAACGTATTTGTTTATCGCACATGATCTATCGATGGTCAAGCATATTTCTGACCGTGTAGGGGTAATGTATCTAGGGAATCTTGTGGAATTAGCCGGAAGTGATGAGCTGTATGAAGAGCCATTGCATCCGTACACACAGGCGCTATTATCGGCCATTCCGGTTCCAGATCCGGAAGTAGAAAGAAGCCGGGAACGAATCATTCTTGAAGGTGATTTGCCAAGTCCGATCAATCCGCCGAGCGGCTGCCGTTTCCGAACACGTTGCCCGCATGCGATGGATGTATGTGCAAGAGTTAATCCGAAATGGCAGGAAGCACGAGAAGGGCACTGGGTAGCCTGCCATCTTTACGACCAGGAATTTAATAAAGAAGGCAAATAATTGTCGAAACGATCTCCGATAAACGAGGAGATCGTTTTTGCATTTATAGGACTTTTTGCATATCAACTACAAGTGCTAAATTTACTATATTAATAAAGTGAAAAAAGTAATAATACGTAAAGCTTCCTTATAGTTTGAGTTTTCTAAAATAACGAAATCAATAGATAAAAGGTAATGATTTTTAAAAAAATATCGTGTAAAAACCAAAAATTCTAAAAATTAGATGGACATTTAGTAGGATATTTGTATAATAGAAATGTAGACTTAATTTCAGATAATTTTTTAGATTTAGTCTACTGTGAACAAAGAAAAAAAGGGGAGGTCAATTCATGAAAAAGTCAAAATGGTCACTACTTTTGACTCTCGTTCTTGTGCTGGGCGTATTTCTTTCCGCCTGTAGCTCTAAAGGCGGCGGAGACAATGCAAGCAGTAATGGGGACAAAGACGGCGGCAGCAAAAAAGTAAACGAGCCGCAAGTACTTAACCTGGTTGATAGTCAAGAAATTCCGTCTATGGATTCTACAAAGGCTACAGACCAAGTATCATTTATTGTTTTTGACAACGTATTTGAGGGGCTTTATCGATTTGGAAAAGACGATACCCCGGTTCCTGGTGTAGCAAAGTCTCATGAAATGAGCAAAGATGGTAAAGTATATACTTTCCATTTAAATGAAAATGCAAAATGGTCTAACGGTGACCCTGTTACCGCCAATGATTTCGTTTATGCCTGGAGAAAAGTAGTTGATCCGAAAACGGCTGCCGAATATGCATACATTATGGCACCTGTCAAAAATGCAAATGCGATTATGACAAAAGGTAATCCGCTTTACGGAAAAGTTGACAAATTAGGTGTAGAAGCGATTGATGAACATACACTGAAAGTAACGCTGGAAGCTCCAACTCCGTATTTCCTGGGTTTAACAAACTTTGGGCCATACTTACCTCAAAACGAGAAGTTTGTAAAGTCTAAAGGTGATAAATATGCTTTAGAAGCAGATTCGCTCGTTTATAACGGTCCATTCGTTCTTTCAAGCTGGAAGCATAACGAAGGATGGCAATATAAGAAAAACCCAAATTATTGGGATAAAGATAATGTAAAGCTTGATGAAATCAATGTGAAGGTCGTTAAAGACGTAGCGACGGCTGTAAACCTTTATGAAACTGGCCAAATTGACCGAACTGGTCTTACAGCTGATTTCGTTGATCAATATAAAGGAAAAGAGGATTTCCATACACTTAAAGGAAACAGTGTATACTTCTTACGTCTAAATGAGAAAAACCCGGTACTTAAGAATAAAAATATCCGTAAAGCAATTGATATGGCTTGGGATAAAAAAGGCTTAACCGATGTTATTTTAAATGACGGTTCTTCACCTGCTTATTACTTAGTGCCTAAGAACTTTACACAAAGCCCGGATGGAGAAGATTTCCGGAAAATTAACGGCGATCTAGGGGAATACAATGTGGACAAAGCAAAAGAGCACTGGGAAAAAGGCTTAAAAGCCGTTGGCAAGAAAGATGTTGAGATTGAATTATTGAACTATGACACTGATAATTCTAAAAAGGTTGGCGAATATCTCAAAAACCAATTAGAGAAAAATCTACCAGGTTTAAAAATTAAAATTAAGGCACAACCATTTAAACAAAAACTTGCGTTAGAAACAAAAATGGATTATGAAATGTCTTACGCCGGTTGGGGTCCTGACTATAAAGATCCAATGACATTTATCGATTTGTTTGTTACTGGCGGCTCTTACAACCAAATGGGCTATTCAAACAAAGAATACGATAAATTAGTCAATGACGCGAAGAAAGAAGCAGATCCTAAAAAACGTTACGAAATGATGTTAAAAGCAGAGAAAATCTTAATGGATGACCAGGCGATTGTACCAATGTTCCAAAACGGTAGTGCATACCTTCAAAAACCGTATGTACATGATATTGTGAAACATGCAACGGGTGGAGACTACTCTTACAAGTGGGCTTACATTGAAGGGAAAAAATAAAACGCATAAGAAAGAGTTCTTGCCATTTAAAGGCAAGGGCTCTTTTTTTGCCAGAAATCGAACTGCAGAAAAAAACTACAAGGGCCAATTTTTAAGATTTCGTTAATGTTTAATATAAAAAAACACTTCTGTTTGTCATTAAACAGAGTGTTTTAAGTCGGGAGTTTCATAATAAGCATCCACTAATTCGTCCAATGCTTTTATCCGTTCAAGCGCCCGGGTTTCATCCATTTTTCTGTAATGGTGAAGGCCACCTGGTTCTTCGTCTTTTTCATCAGCAAGCGCGACGACTTTTTGCAAAGGTTGCAATTCTAATTGTCCATTCGGTAAATACGAATCGGTATGAAGCAAAATGGCAAGAGCGATTTCTTTCGCTTTTTTCGGATCCTCACCGAGCCTGATTAATAACTTGTGAGCTCGATCTGCTCCTTTAATTGCGTGAATGTCATTTTCTTTATATAGCGAGTAATCCCATTTTCCGTCGGTATACCAGGTGTAATGACCGATATCATGTAAAAAGGCAGCTTTTGTTGCAAGATCAGGACAAACACCATATCGCTTCGCAAGTGAAAACGCATGATAGGCGGTCGATATCGCATGAACGAGCCCGGAACGGTTGATATATTTTTTAGCGATCGGATGCAAATAAATATCCGTAAGACGAACCTTTCTCATAACAATGCTCCTTTCTCTGACAAAGGTATATTGTTTAAAACTATAACACCATTTTGTCCGCTATGCAATAATAAAAGAGAGGATTTTTATCCTCTCTCAATGAAAATATTCTTTCCAACGGGCAGACACTTTTTCGGCAATATCTTCTCTTACTTCTACCACATCCGGATAAAACGGCTTCATGCGGGCATCGATGATAATCGGGCCGGAAAATTTAATTTTATTGCGGGCGATTTCACTTTTCGCGTAAAGGTCGTAAGCCGGATCAAACCGGGTAAAAGTTGTCCATAAAAATTGCGCTTGCGAGGCAGCGATATTCGCATCATCCACAAGGAAAACGAGCGGCCAATCTTTTAATTGATTCTCTCCATATTGAACAAGCTCGTGGCCAAAATCAGGAGCAGCTTCAAACGATGGACCGGATACACATAGACATCCTCCGCAATAGGAGCGAATATTTGTTATCCGGGGTATCGAACCTCCGCGATATTCCCGCTCCAGTTCACGAATCGGCTCGCCAAGCCCTGTCATGATCGCTTTACTTCCAGTGTTGAATTTACGTCCCGTATAATCTAATGTATCCATCGATGTATCGTGAACAATTAATAAATCCCGCTCCGGTAAAAAACGTTCTAGAACGGCTTCAAGCAATTCATGAAAACGTGAAAGGTCAACATCTTTATTCGTTACCATCAAAAATTTAGTTAGCGTAAGCTGCCCCTCGCCCATAATCCGGAAGGCATGTGCAAGTCCCTCTTTATAATAGGATTCCCGTACAACAGCTCCAGCAAGCGCGTGAAAACCGGTTTCCGCATATGTCCATAGTTGTTTCACGCCATTCATGACGACAGGGAAAAGTGGGCTCATTAATTGTTGCAAATAATCTCCGATAAAGTAATCTTCCTGTCTCGGCTTGCCTACAACCGTTGCCGGGTAAATGGCGTCTTTACGTCTCCACATTTTTTGAACCTGAAAGATGGGGAAATCGTGAGCCCACGAGTAATAGCCATAATGATCACCAAAAGGGCCTTCCGGTTCGCGAATATGCGGAGGCACGATTCCTCCAAATGCGAATTCTGCTTCAGCAATAAGCGGATGCGGGTAGTCTTTTACACGTGTGACCTTTAATTTTTCACCCATTAACAGGGAGGAAAACATCAATTCAGGCACAGCTTCTGGCAAAGGGGCGATGGCCGTAATAATTAAAGCGGGAGGACCGCCGAGAAACAATGTAACAGGAAGTGCTTTATTCTGTTTTTCCGCCTCATAGTAATGAAATCCGCCGCCTTTATGAATTTGCCAGTGGATTCCGGTTTTCTTCTCTTCTTTAATTTCAATCCGGTACATTCCAAGATTATGTTCATTCCGCTCGGGATGTTCTGTATACACTAAAGGCAATGTAATAAAGGGGTTACTGTCTAAATGCCATCCTGTAAGGGCCGGAAGTTTTTTCATATTTACATCGGTTGAAAACGTTTCTGTAACAGGGGCTTTAGAATGAGGAACCGTTTTTGTTCCTAATTTCAATACATCTTTAATCATGCCTCGTTTATGCCAGAGCTTTGAAGGAGACGGTGGAAGCAGGTCTTCCATTGAATCAACCAGTTCTTTTACTAACGCTTCAGGCTTTGGCCCAAATGCAAGGTCCATTCGCCGGATCGTACCGAAAAGGTTTGTAACGACAGGAATATCGCTCCCTTTAACATTTGTAAAAAAAAGGGCTGGCCCTTGAGCCTCAATTACCCTTCTATGTATTTCAGGAATTTCCAAATAAGGATCGACTTCCGCGTTTATTTCAATGATTTCTTTTTCTTTTTTTAGCTGATCAATAAAGCTGCGCAAGTTTGTATGCATTTGTACACCTCAAGGTCATTAAATTCCCTTCCTATTATATATGACTTTTAGAAATAGGTCGAAAAAAAAACAACCTTTTCTTACATAAGGTTGTAGTTTAAAAATTTTTTCTTTTGACCCCTTTCCAATTTGACTTTATGGAGTGGGATTGTGCTGAAAAAACCGCTCCGGATTTTCGTCCGAAAAGCTTTCTGGATAAACCGTGTGTAAGGATTCCCATAAAAGCAGTAAGACCGATGATGAAGATGGCGAGCAAAAGAAAATCTCTTATGTACAAGAACATCATAGCACCTCCAAAGACTTGGTCTCTCTTATTCTTATTGTATAAAATGTTTAGTCAAATGGAAAGAGGGGAAAATACATTTGATGTAAATAAAAAACTAAGGAGCTGTTTTGCAAACAAATGAACTGGTATGAAAAATTGAATCAATATTTTCCAATTGAAGAAATGAAATCGAAAGAACATATGGAACTTTTGCTCGATGAAAAAAGCGACATTTATCATAAAGACGAAGGTCCGAATCATGTCCTTATGTACGTGGAAACCGATGATTTTGTTTTTGTCGATTATTTGTTCGTTTCAAAAAATGCACGGGGACAAGGGTTGGGGCGCCAACTCATCGAAAAATTAAAGGAGAAAAATAAACCGATCATCCTTGAAGTTGAACCGGTCGATTATGAAGATTCGGATACAGTGAAACGCCAACGGTTTTATAAACGTGAAGGATTTAAGCATGCTTCGAAAATTGGCTATCGAAGACGTTCCCTTGCAACAAATAAAGTAAACGAGATGGAAATTCTTTATTGGGCACCTTGCAATGAAGATGAAGAAACTATTTATGAAAACATGAAAAAGACGTATAATGATATACACAGGTACAAAAATAAAGAAGTGTATGGAAAAACATACGAGCCTGTTCATAAAGTTTTGACCTTTGAGGACAATCAAGAGTCCGCTCAACCATAATCCACCCATGGGCAAGAAAGGGGCTGCGGCAGGCGCCCATTCGACTTGCTACTTTAGAATTGTGCTTTTCGTTTGACACAAAAGCCAAATTGAAGGAGGGATTATCAACATGAAAGGGAAAGCAAAGAAACAAAAGAAAAAGCGTGAATTGCTAAAAGAAATGTTGAAAAAGAATTTAAAAAGTTTAACACCTGTACCGAAAAAAGGCCCGGCCTCACAAATAAAATCAATTGCATAGCTTCAACGAAATCGGATAAAAAATTTTTATCCGATTTTTTTTCGTTTAGTGAAACTTAAATAAGGGTATTTACGTCTATATAGGTGTACATAATCAAAGTTAGTCAAATGACTGGGTAAAAAATTATGTATATTTTTTCATAGTTGGTTTAGACCACTATCTAAATAAAAAAAAATGCAGTATAATAAACAATATGATTTAATAACTTTTTTAAAGTAGTTAAATCAGTTAGAGGGGAAGGAGAAGAAACATATGGTTACTTTATTTACTTCGCCGAGTTGTACTTCATGTCGTAAGGCAAAAGCATGGTTGAAAGAAAATGAAATTCCCTACCAAGAAAGAAATATTTTTTCAGAACCTTTAAGTATAGAAGAAGTGAAACAAATTCTTCGTATGACTGAGGATGGAACAGATGAGATCATCTCAACGCGTTCTAAAACGTTCCAGGAATTAGATCTTAATGTGGAATCAATGCCTCTGCAGGATCTATACCAACTAATTTCAGAGAATCCGGGACTTTTGCGTAGACCGATTATTATGGATGAAAAGCGTCTTCAAGTCGGCTATAACGAAGATGAAATTCGCCGATTCTTGCCGCGAAAAGTAAGAACGTATCAGCTGCGTGAAGCACAACGCTTAGTAAATTAACGAAGCCGGGGTGGAAACATAATTCCACTTCGGTTATTTTTTTGATTGACATCTCTCCAGTTCTAATACGATCCGGTTTGAAATATGATTAACCATGATTCGCCAGGAATTTGCGACCCGGGAAGAAAGAACTATTTTTAGTGTAAAAGAGACATAAGTGTGATAAAATATGTAATTACATATCCGAAAACGAGGGTCCTTTAACGAAACCGGGTAAAATCTGAAAAACGAAAAAGGGCTTAAATTGGTCACCTTTTTTATTTCCATCCTCGCCATTTTATCATAGAATAAAAGTACAAGAATGAACAAAACTAGTCATTCGAAACATGTTTATAAAGTCGGTTTAATACTTACAGAAAACAATAAGAAATAAAGTGCATCTTTTAAACTTTACTTTTTAAACAGTCGTTTCCAGGGAATAGTTATATCAAACAAGTTAGGGGATTATCCCTTCGTTTAAGCCCATTAAGGAAAGAAGGGAAAGATGACTGATGGATATTGAACGAGTAAATGAGTTTACGATAAAATTTTTTATTACTTATCGTGATATAGAAGATCGCGGATTTGACCGTGAAGAAATATGGTCCAATCGTGAGAGAAGTGAGGAATTGTTCTGGGAGATGATGGATGAAGCCCATCAACAAGAACAATTTCCATTAGAAGGGCCTCTTTGGATACAAGTACAAGCACTTGATAAAGGTCTGGAGATTATTGTTACAAGGGCTCAAATGTCCAAAGATGGGTCGAAAATTGAACTTCCAATCGGTGATGATAAAATTGATATACCGGTAGACCAGAATATTGAAAAGCTGCTCGATCAACATTTTCAAACGGATGAAGTGCAGGATGACGATGATGTGGAGCTAGCGGACGAGGATTACTTATCATTTTTATTCGCCTTTACCGATTTTGAAGACATTGTCTCACTTAGCCATGGTGTTGACTGGTCATTATTTGAAAGCTCGCTCTATTATTTTGAAGGCCGTTACTTTTTGTATATCACCTTCGATCCTGAGACAACCGACCGCGAACAAGATGATTTGCTGTCTCAATTGTTGGAATACGGAACGGATTCGGAACTGTCAATTTACCGGATTCAAGAATATGGTAAAGCCATCATTGAAGAGAATGCACTGGAAGAAATCTCAACTCATTTTTCATCTAGATAGATACCGATTTCATGATTGAAATCGGTCTTTTTACGGTTAAAATAACAACCCGGGAGGATTTTTGAAATAAACAGTATGGTCACACTGAAACGAATTTTTCTCACACTAATCATTATTTCAGTACTTATAGGATCAATCTTTCTTTATTACGAAATTTATGACAATCCGATTTTCAGCATTTTAAGCATCATATCTGCACTTTTTGTTGCGGTCATCATTTTCTTTGAAAACCGCCATCCTTCAAGCACGATTGCATGGCTCATTTTGCTTGCCATCCTGCCTTTTGTCGGATTTATCATTTATTTATTGATCGGGCAAAACTACCGGAAGAAGCGGAAATTTAATCGGAAAGCACTTGCGGATGAAGAAGCCTTTACACGAATTGTCGGAAATAAAGAATTGATTTTAAGTAAAATGAGCGAAATGGGAGATCATCAACATCTCTTTTTTAAACTGGCGCAAAAGCTTGGAAAAAGTCCCATTTCCTTTTCTACAGAGTCAAAAATATTAACGAATGGAGAGGAAAAATTTTCTCTGCTTCTCAAGGCATTAAGAAACGCAAAAGAACACATTCATTTGGAATACTACATCGTCAGGGATGACGGCATTGGTAAAGAAATAAAAGATATTCTCATCCAAAAAGTGAAAGAAGGAGTAGAAGTTCGCTTTTTGTATGATGCGGTCGGAAGTCTTCGCCTTTCGCGGGAATATGTTGCCGAATTAAGGCGTGAAGGTGTTCAAATGGTTCCGTTTTTCCCGGTCCGGCTTCCATTTTTTAATCAAAAAATCAACTTTAGAAATCACCGGAAAATTGTTGTTGTTGATGGAGACATTGGTTTTGTTGGTGGGTTGAATATTGGAGATGAATACTTAGGCAAAAATCCATCTTTTGGCCATTGGCGCGATACGCATTTATTTATAAAGGGAGAGGCCGTTCGCAGCTTACAGCTTATTTTCGTCAGAGACTGGTATCATATGACAGGTGAAACATTGCTGACACCAAAGTATCTTTCTCCTACACCTACCGATGAAAATCACGGTGGGGTTCAAATGGTCGCCGGAGGACCAGACTCGGAGTGGGAAGTCATAAAAAATTTATACTTTTCGATGATTATTTCGGCTAAAAAAACCATCTGGATTGCCTCGCCTTACTTCATTCCTGATCCGGAAATTTCAACTGCATTAAAAATTGCCGCTTTGAGCGGACTTGACGTAAGAATCCTCGTACCGAACAAACCGGATAAACGGACGGTCTTTTTTGCATCCCGATCGTATTTCCCTGATTTGCTCAGAGCAGGTGTGAAGGTGTACGAATACACGAAAGGCTTTATGCATAGTAAAATCGTTATTGTAGATAATGAACTGGCTTCAATTGGCACGTGCAATATGGATATGCGAAGCTTTCATTTGAATTTTGAAGTCAACGCTTTTTTATTCCGTACAAAAAGCACGTTGAAACTTGTTGAAGATTATAAAAAGGATATCGAGGACAGCAAAGAGCTTACGCTTGACGACTTTAATAACCGGAAACTGAAGTACCGTGTCCTTGAATCCCTTTCCCGTCTTTTATCACCACTTTTATAATGGGGATGTTACTATAGCATCCCCTAATCATAAATAAAGGAGTGATGTTATGCTATTAGCGCAGCTATCTAATGGAACAATGATTTCGTTGCTGGATCATTACACAAAGGATCAGTTAAAACAATTGAGTAAGAAGTACGGCTTTTATTGCCCGTCCTGCCGTGAATCGGTATTGATGAAAATGGGAGATAAAAAGGCATGGCACTTTGCCCATCGAACGAATGCGGATTGCCAGGCGGATAGCGAAAAGGAATCCCCCTATCATTTAGAAGGAAAGAAACTGTTATACGAATGGCTGAATCAACATGAAACTGATGTTGGGCTTGAATCGTACATAGAATCCATCGCCAAACGTCCTGATCTTCTCATCCGAAACCGTTTTGCCCTTGAATTTCAGTGCTCCACGATTGACTCATCTCTTTTTAAGCAACGAACGACCGCCTACTTTTCTTCGCAAAAGATTCCCATCTGGATATTAGGAAAGAAGCGCATGAAGCCACTTTCTCCATATGTTTATAAAATTTCATCGTTTGACTGGCTGTGTGCCACAAGCTATTATACGGAAACCGGCTATCCTGAAATGCTTTATTTTTGCCCACAAGATAAAGCTTTTTATAAACTGTCCTATATTGTTCCAATTTCTTCTACGAAAGTCATTGCAAGGCTTGCAAAAATGCCTTTATCCACTTGTACTTTTACTTCAATCATCCATCCGGCTAAAGAAGCCCCGGCAAAATACCCGATTCAAATCTGGCTGGAAGCGAAAAAGAGATGGCGCCTTTCAAGCTTTAAACAAAACACACTTCCCTATCGATATGTAAAACATTTGTTTCTCCAGCATCGCTCTTCGATTTCATTTTTTCCCGGTGAAGCAGGAATACCTGTAAAATATGCACATATGATAGAAACGCCATGTTTTCTCTGGCAGTCATGGATGTTGCTTCAATTTTTATCGAATACCCCATTAGGTGAAAACGTTTCGTTTGACGTTATTTTTAAGCAATTTAAAGAGCTCGTGAAACTCAAAGTCTTTAAGCCGCGGGAGTTTCCGTTAATCACAAATGGCCATTATTCGTTCGCCATTATGAATTATTTGCACGCCCTATGTGCGAGAGGCGTGTTAAAACGAGTAGCGGCAAAAGAATTCGTAAAAACTAGAGAGGTGACGCTTCCAGATACGATGGAAGAGGCGATCCGCAACGATTATCGAATGACATTTACGAATCTTTTTATTGACGCTAGCAAGCATGTTTCTGGTAAAATGTAGCTATATTCCGAAAAGATATTATTTTTCAGGATGAAACTTACGGAGGTGCTTAAACGATGGCGCAAACAAAATCAACTGCATTGCCAAAACGGGAAGAAATTCCTGTCCAGGATACGTGGGATCTTGAAGCGATTTATGAAACGGATGAGAAATGGGAAGAGGAGTTTAACGAAATCAAAAACTTGCTTCCCGGTTTAAAAGAATATCAAGGAAAGCTCGGAGAATCCGCGCAAACCTTATATGACTTTTTTCAAAAAGAAGACGAAGTAACGAAAAAACTCGGGAAGCTTTATACATATGCGCATATGAGATATGACCAGGATACGACCAATTCCTTCTATCAAGGATTAAATGATCGCGCATCTGTCTTAGCGACACAAGTGAGCAGCACGATTTCCTTTGCAGTGCCGGAAATTTTATCAATTCCGGAAGAAAAGCTGAATTCGTTTGTGAATGAGTTTGAAAAGTTATCGCTTTATAAGCATGCTTTAGACGAAATTAACAGGCAACGTCCGCACGTTTTAACAAAAGAGGAGGAAGCGATTTTAGCTGACGTGCGTGAAGTAACGAACAACGCGAGCACAACGTTTGGCATGCTGAACAATGCCGACATGAAATTCCCTTCCATTAAAGATGAAAATGGGGATGAACTTGAAGTGACCCACGGCCGTTACATTCGCTTTTTGGAAAGCAGCGACCGCAGGGTGAGAAAGGACGCTTTCCATGCGGTATATGGGACGTATGACAAATTTAAAAATACGTTCGCATCTACTTTAGCCGGAACGGTGAAGCGCGATAACTTCTTTGCCCGGGTTCGAAAATTTGATTCCGCCCGCCAGGCAGCATTAAACAACAACAATATACCGGAAGAAGTCTATGACAATCTTGTCAAAACAGTAAACGATCATCTCCATTTGCTTCATCGCTATGTGACGATTCGTAAAAAAGCGCTTGGGCTTGATGAGCTCCATATGTACGATTTATATACCCCGCTCGTCAAAGATGTGAAAATGGAAGTTACGTATGAAGAGGCGAAAAAACTTATACTAGAAGGACTTGCGCCATTAGGCGAAGAATATGTCAACATTTTAAAAGAAGGCTATGAGAAGCGTTGGATCGACGTACATGAAAACGCCGGAAAACGAAGCGGGGCGTATTCATCAGGAGCGTATGGCACAATGCCGTATATTTTGATGAACTGGCAGGACAATGTGAACAATTTATTTACATTGGCGCATGAGCTCGGCCACTCGGTTCACAGTTACTACACGAGAAAAACACAGCCATATCCATATGCGGACTATTCCATTTTCGTTGCTGAAGTTGCTTCAACGTGTAATGAGGCGCTCTTGAACCATTACATGCTGCAAAAGACGGAAGATAAGAAAGAAAAACTCTATTTATTAAACCATTATTTAGAAGGGTTTAGAGGAACGGTTTTCCGGCAAACGATGTTCGCTGAATTTGAACAAGAAATTCATGTGCGTGCAGCCGGTGGAGAGCCGCTTACTCCTGAACTATTAACGAAACTGTATTATGATTTAAATGTAAAATATTTTGGAAACGACCTTGTTATCGATAAGGAAATTGGATTAGAGTGGTCACGAATCCCGCATTTCTATTACAACTTCTATGTCTATCAATATGCGACAGGATTTAGCGCAGCGGCTTCTCTTTCCCAGCAAATTTTAGAAGAAGGAGAACCTGCGGTAAAACGATATGTCGACTTCTTAAAAGCGGGAAGCTCCGACTATCCGATTGAAGTGTTGAAAAAAGCAGGAGTTGATATGACAACACCTGAACCAATTGAAAACGCGCTAAAAGTATTTGAATCTATTTTAGATGAAATGGAAAGCTTATTGTTTGAAAAATAAAAAACGAAGCCCATGCTAAATCCATTTTAGCATGGGCTTTACAATTCTTTTGTTTTCCTGAAACGAGACCGATAATTAAAACATAACATCAAGAGCAGTACAGAAAAAAAGAGCAGTGGGACAGCGAAAAGTTTTGAAGAAATCCCCAGTAGGGAAAGAAGGAAATTGTAAAAACTGCCGATGACAAAAATGACGCAAAGTAAAAATAAAAATAGGTACATGCGCTAAGCCTCCTCGAAAAAAACTTATTCAATGATTGTAGAGCTTATACCAAAAAAAAACGAACCAGGCATGCTCTGATTCGTTTCATTGACCGGTATAATTCCAGAAAGCGCCATGCTTTACAGGGATTTTTTCCACAACTTGCTGAAGCACCAATTTCTTCATTCGTCTTTCCATTTCCGAACAAGTTGTATCGTAAACAAAGGATAGTTCTTTCGTCCCAACAAACGTATACTTTTTCATAAATTCTTCAACAGGAGGCAGGGGAGCGGGCTTTGGCGTGAAGGCAAGCAGCTCAGAAATGACCTCGACATAGACGTTATATGACTGGCATCCCGTTACTTTTATACCTTCTTCATCCGCTTTATTGTTAAAAAAGACTAATGTCGGCGTATGATCGATTTCCATATCATTATAAAACTTCAAATCGCTTTTAAGCGCTTTAACGGCGGCTTCAGAATGAATGTCTTCAATAAATTCATTCACATCGAGAGCGGCTTTTTCCGCAATTTGGATTAGTACATCGCGTTTGCAAATGTTTTGTTTTTGAAGAAAGAGCATCTCTCTCATCCTACGCAAAAAACGCATTCCCGCTTGTTTTCCTTGCAGTTCTGCTGCTTTTATCGCGATAAACCCTAAAAAGGGAGTAGAGATCGGGGCTTCCAACCAAATATCGCCGTCACAACACATTCCTGTTTGAAAAGCAGTCTTTTTCCAGGCTTCCGCGATTTGTTCAACCGTTCGAATATCGTTCCTTTTACGTTTAATCGAATTTAAGGAGTCCAATTTTCCGCCAATAATATAACGGAATGTAAAATACCGACCGTATTCCATCCATAATTTTTTTATGATCGGTTCCATGGCCCAACATTCCGGACAAAAAGGGTCGATGACAAAATAAATTTCTACAGGCTTATGACAGGTAGATGATGTTGGAAAAGGGCTCGCTTTACCCTTATCATGAGCAGAAAAAGGATTGTTGATTTCAAATGATCTCAAAATCCATTCTCCTTTCCATGGGGTGCGTCTGTATTTACCATATGATAAGCGGTCATGGTCAGTCGATTCATTATATATTCCCTTAGCTCACCGTCCAACGAAAGCGTATCCATTGCTTTCTCCATGCAACCGAGCCATTCTTTTGCATGTCGAATTGTAATTGGAAAAGGAAGGTGTCTTGCCCTGAGCATCGGATGTCCGTGCTCCATAGTATAAACGTGAGGTCCGCCTAAAAACTGTGTTAAAAATTGTTTTTGTTTTCTTGCAATTTCTGTAAAGTCTTCAGAAAACAACGGAGCCAAAACGGGATTCTCTTTAACAAAACCGTAAAACGTATCGACAAGTTTTTCAAGTACAGGACTTCCCCCTAGCGCTTCAAATGGGGTAAATTCCTTATTGCTCATGATTAAAACTCCTTTTCGTAATTCCATGTAACTACATTCTAACAAGTCTTGTAAGAGATAAGCAAACAAATAGAACTATTCAAATTTAGGCAAAAAGGCCTAGGTGGCCAAGAAATCCTTTTCTTGGCCACCCAGGCCTGCAAACGGGTTATGCTTGTTGATTTTTATACGTGCTCATCACTTTTGAAACGTAGTTTAGCGTCTCACGAAAAGGTGGTATGCCGCCGTATTTGTCGACATTGCCTGGTCCGGCGTTATAAGCGGCTAAGGCCAATCGTTCATTTCCGTTATAGCGATCAAGCAATTTTCGTAAATATTTGACGCCGCCTTCAATATTTTGGGCGGGATCAAACGGATTTGAAACCCCTAATGAACGAGCCGTTTCAGGCATAAGCTGCATCAAGCCCATCGCACCGGCGCCGCTTTTGCTCAACGGGTTGAATCCTGATTCATGCTCGATAACAGAATGGATTAATGAAGGGTTTACTCCGTAACGTTGCCCTATTGTTTGAATGAGCTCTTCAATATTTCCTACTTCCTTTTGAGCTGAAGGAGGCCGAACGATTACCTTCGGTTGAATCGGCTGCATTTGCTGCATCGGCATAAAAGCGGAAGTACTGGTTGCCGGTTGATCATTTTCTTGCAACAAATTAAATGATTGGAATAATTGCTCTTCAAGCAACTGGGCAAACAAGGAGGTTCCCGTACTTACCATTGAAGTTGTTGAATTCTGGTTCAATTGCTGCAAGGCTTGCATTTCTACTAACGTTCTTAATGAATTGATGTCCATTATTTTCCCCCATTGAAACAACAAGTCAAACTATTTCAACATTTGCTATGATTTATCATAGCAAATGTTGGGGAAATCAACAATCTTTTATAAGTTTTCTTTTAACTTGAAAAAGCGTTGGATTTTATTATCAGTTGGCCGAAGTGGGATGTTATGTTCTTTAAGAAGGCTTTCAAAGACAATTTGTCCCGTTTCCCGATCTTTTGCCTCGTATTCTACTTCATAATCGGTAATTCCAAGATATTCGCTTTCATCCAGTACTAATAAGCCATCCCTGTACCCGATTTCGGCGCGATTGGTTGATAATGTGCCAAGATATCGTAAGTTTGAAACCGGAATTTGAAACTCGTGTTGAAGAATGTCGGAAATTTCACCTTCAAGCATTCCGCCTGATTCTTTCATTTTCTTCAGCTCATCTCCGCTGACGATTTGATGTGTTTCTAAGAGGCCATCAGGATGAGGCTGCTTCAATGTCAAAGTGAAAGTATGATCTTTTTCACGAATTCTTAAAGCACACCGGTTTCTTTTCAGATCAAATGAAGGAGTGTCAAAGTAATGGTTACTTTGTTTTTTAAAGGATGAAGACGAAAGTGAAAAGTGGTTTGAAACCCTAAAAAATTCGTCCGCTGTTAATAAATTTTTAAACTCAATTTCAATTTCTTGCTTCATTTTTGTCCCCCCATGACTTATATTATGGCATATCCGGAATCAATACACAAAAAACGTACCGATTTATGGTAAACTATAAAGGAAGAAATATGGCTTGAAATTCAACAGGAAGGAAAATACGGACAGAGCTGACCGTATGGAAATACAGGAGGTTAATATGGCTGAAAGATACAACATAAAATCCTCGCAAATTGCGGATCACATTTATTTATTGATTGACGAAACGGATACATCCAATTGGAAAGACGGGGGAAGAATGTTAGTCGACTCCGATCAGTTGTCGTTCATTTACATAATGGAAACCGAAAATGAGCTCATTTATATCGGCATTCCAAAAGAATACTGGGCCGATTTAAAATCGGCACTACAGAAAGGAAATTCCGTCATTCTCCGAACAGGTGAAAGCGAACTTGAGCTTTCAGCCATTCATGAGGAGCTGGCATATTTAATTGAAAATATTAAAGGGAATGCCAATTACGGAAAAGAAATGGTTGAAGCGGTAGAGGAAGTTTTTTAGGAATAGATAAATGACCCAGGGTGGTGAATGAAGCATATGTTAGATTGGGAAACGCTTCTTGCCCCATATAAGCAAGCAGTAGACGAATTAAAAGTTAAATTCAAAGGAATCCGTGAACAGTATCAAAAATCGTCAAGGCATTCTCCGGTGGAATTTGTTACGGCAAGGGTAAAACCGATTAAATCGATCCTTAATAAAGCAAAGCAAAAAAATATTCCGCTTGAGAAAATCGAAGAAGAAATACAAGATATCGCAGGCCTCCGCATAATGTGCCAATTTACGGATGACATTAATAAGGTCATTGAATTGCTCCGTAATCGAAAAGATTTTGAGATTGTGGAAGAACGGGATTACATTACGAACAAAAAGCCAAGCGGGTATCGGTCATATCATTTGGTTCTCAAGTATCCTGTTCAAATGTTAGAAGGAGAAAAGCCGATTTTAGTCGAGGTACAAATCCGGACATTAGCGATGAACTTCTGGGCTACCATCGAACATTCTCTTAATTATAAATATCAGGGGAAAATTCCGGGGGACATTCAATCAAGGCTGCAGCGTGCGGCAGAAGCGGCATTCAGGCTTGATGAAGAGATGGCGCAAATTAAAGGTGAAGTAAAGGAAGCGCTCGTCGTTTTTCAAGACAGAACAGATAAAGGAAATAACGGATCAAATGAAACGTCAATTTTGAAAAGGTAGGAAGTAGAGCATATGAACTTTGCCATTATTTCAAAAGGGGACCAAAAATCGAATAAACTTCAACAAAAAATTAAAACATATTTGCAGGAATTTGAATTGACATACAATGAAAAAGAGCCGGATATTGTCATTACAGTAGGCGGAGACGGGACACTCTTGCATGCCTTTCATCAATATGTCTCACGTGTTGATCAAACTGCTTTTGTTGGGATACATACGGGGCATCTCGGTTTTTTTGCAGATTGGGTGCCGGATGAAGTAGAGAAATTAGTGATTCACATTGCGAAAACCCCTTTTCAAATTGTAGAATATCCGCTCCTTGAAGTCATTGTCCGCTACATTGACGACATGGATGAACGGCGTTATTTGGCGGTAAATGAATGTACGGTTAAAAGCGTCTATGGATCCCTCGTCATGGACGTCGATATTAAAGGGGAAAAATTCGAAACGTTTCGCGGAGACGGTCTATGTATTTCAACGCCATCGGGAAGCACCGCCTACAATAAAGCACTCGGCGGAGCAATCATTCATCCGTCACTCGCTTCCATTCAGCTTGCTGAAATGGCATCGATCAACAACCGCGTGTATCGGACGATTGGTTCGCCGCTCGTTCTCCCACAGCATCATACATGCCTTTTAAAACCGGTCAATGATGTTGACTTCCATATTACGATTGACCATTTATCATTGCTTCAAAAAAGGGTTAAATCAATCCAATGCCGGGTGGCCGACGAAACGATCCGGTTTGCCAGATTTCGTCCTTTCCCTTTTTGGAAACGTGTAAAGGACTCCTTTATCGGAAGCGGAAGAGAATAAGCGGTTAAGGTCAAGACGAACGTCTTGGCCTTTTGCGTACATACAAAAATTTGAGGTGGAATCATGACGTTTAAGATTTCTTGGAAAGTGACTGAAGCGGAATCCGGGATGATGTTGCGGGAGTTTTTGCGAGTCCATAAAAAAATTTCAAAGAGCGCCTTGACGGATATAAAGTTTTCTGGGGGAGTGCTTCAAGTGAATGGAGAGGATGTAACTGTACGCAAGGTTCTGGCTTGCGGAGATTTCGTCGAGGTCATGTTCCCGCCGGAAAAAGTGAGCGAACACATGGAGAGCGAGGAAATGCCGCTTGATATTTTATATGAGGATGACCATCTCTTAATTGTTAACAAACCTCCAGGTATTCCGACCATCCCATCACGTTACCAGAACTTCGGTTCACTTGCGCAAGGCGTTCTTTCTTATTATGAAAAAAACGGGATTCAAAGCACATTTCATGCCGTCAATCGCCTGGATCGAGATACATCCGGGATAGTCATCATTGCGAAACACCGATTCGCGCATGCTCTATTGTCCGAGCAACAAAAAAATAAAACATTGAAGCGAACCTACATTGCTGTTGTGCATGGACTTATTACTGAAAAAACGGGGGTTATTACGGGGAAAATTGGGCGCAATCCAAACAGCATCGTGGAACGAATGGTTCGTGAAGACGGTCAGGAAGCGATTACCCATTACTCGGTGATTGATGAAAGAGACGATAAAAGCACAGTCACCCTTCAAATGGAAACGGGCCGCACGCATCAAATAAGAGTACATATGGCTTATATCGGTCACCCGCTAATAGGGGACGATCTATATGGTGGAACGAAAGAAGAGATCGATAGGCAAGCCCTCCACAGCTATCAAGCGAGTTTCTTCCATCCTTTCCTTGAAAAAGAGATAGAAGTTACTGCCCCGCTCCCGTCAGATATGAGGAAATTAATGAGTGACGATGTTGCAATATAAATGTAACGTTCACAGTGGAAATAGTTTTAAGCAAGACGTAACGCCTTAAGGCGCTTACGTCTTTTTTATGCCACTAATAGTTGAAGTCAATCGTCATTCTTCAAAATCACGAAATTTCTCTGGCACATAAGGCATTGTGGAAGGGACGGAGACGATTGCCATTTCCGGATAACGGAGGGCAGTCAGCTTTCCGCCAAATACACACCCCGTATCTATATTCCACGTTTGATTTATTTTTCGCGCTTCTTTTACAGGAGTATGCCCGTAGACGACCAGGCGATTACCTTTATATTCTTTCGCCCAATCTCTGCGAACGGGCGACCCGTCAGGATGTCTTTCGCCGGTAATATCACCATACAATACGAATGTTTTCACTTTTTTATCATAGCGGCCGATATAGCGTTCAGGAATGCCAGCATGGGCAGTAATTAATTTGCCTTCATCGAGGACGAGATATAAAGGAGCTTCCTCATATAATGTACAAAAATGAGATCGGACTTTCATCCGCTCTTTTTCAGATAAACTTTCAAACTCGGCCACAGTCGTTTCAAGTCCATGAGTCACCTGAACGTTCCGGCCAAGGAAATAACGGTACAATTTGTTGCAATGGTTGCCCGGGGAGTAAAGGGCTTTCTTTTTTCTGACGAGTTCATATGCGGTTTCTGCCACTCGGATCGACTCGGGTCCGCGATCGGTCAAATCACCGAGAAAAACGATGATCCGATTTTCAGGGTGCATTGGCAAACCGTTATCCCACTTGTACCCGAGTTTCTCCGTCAACGTTTTAAATTCTGCAAAACAACCATGAATATCCCCGATAATATCATAGTTCATATCCATCACTCTCCAATATCTTTAGGATACATTAATTTCAATTGATACATACAACAAAAACACCCGCCGAATGCGGGTGTTTATTGATTGCTTCCAAACATATATTTTCTTGTTCTCGACCGAACGTTTAAAACGAGGCCGAGCGCGATCATACAGGCGAGAATTGCACTTCCCCCATAACTAATAAACGGCAATGGAATCCCGGTAATCGGCATGACTTGAATGTTCATCCCGATATTTTGAAATGCCTGAAAGGTAAACCAGCCAATAACTCCAGCACAGAGGTAACTTCCAAATGCCTCATTGCTTTCGAGCCCAACATTGATCATACGGTAAATCAATAAGAAAAATAATGAGATGACAATGCTTGTGCCAAGGAATCCCCACTCCTCACCAATAATCGAGAATATAAAGTCAGTCTGCGCTTCAGGAATATACACGGAACCATGTAAAAATCCTTTCCCGAATAATTCACCTGAACCGACGGCGAGAACAGCTTTTAACGTATTGTAGCCGGCATCAGGATGAGCCTCAGGATCGAGCCAGGCGTAAAACCGGTCTAGTTGATATAATTTCCCCCTGAGTATATAGTCAATGAAAAATTGCGGGAAGGTGAAATAAATCCAGACTAAAGTCGCAATGAATAAAATGCCAATTAATGTAATGATAAATATAAGTCTCCAGCGAACTCCTGAAACGAGCATAAGACTTCCTGCAATCGCAATAAATACAAGCCCTGTTCCAAGGTCAGGCTGCATCATAATCAGCAAAAACGGCACGCCTGTAACAAGGGCGATCTTGCCAATAAGGATCAAATCTTCACGGATCGTGCGAATAATATATTTTTCGTTATGTGAGGCAATGACATTGCTTAGTGATATAATAAGTGCCACTTTCATCACTTCCGACGGCTGGAACGCGAAACCGCCAATCCGGTACCATGCTCTTGCCCCATTAATGTCAGGAACAAGCGAAAGGGGGGCAATAATAATGCCGATTAACAGGATAATGCCCAGTCCGTACAAATACCAGGATAATCTTCGGTATTGGTCATAATCGAGAAACATGACCCCAACAATGGCAATGCCTCCAACAACATAATAAATAATTTGTTTTACAACGAAATTTTGGTCATATTGTGCCATCTGCTGCGCACTATAAATGGCGATGCAGCTGACGCAAAACATTAAAAATAAAATAAAAACTAAATTGTAATCGATTTGCTGCCACGGTGAGAATTTTTTTTCATTATCCATTAACACTTCAAACTCCCTATTTTAAGGATATAACATGTTCTATCTTACAAGAAATTGTTTTGTTTGAAAACAAATAAGGGAAGGTTTATTTTGACAGCCTTATTTTGTTTTTGTATAGTGGTTGGAAGCTACAAATAATAATAAAGGAAAGAAGGGAAGAATTAGAAAAAGGAGGAATTTTTCATATGGGTGGACACGCACAATTTTCATCACTGGTCATCGTCATTTTAACCGCGTTTTTCATTCCTATACTCTTAAATAAGCTGGGCTTGAAATTTTTGCCTGTTGTCGTTGCGGAGATTATCGCAGGCATCATCATAGGCAAAAGCGGCTTCGATATCGTCCATGCAGGGACATGGCTTAATATTTTATCATCACTCGGGTTTATCTTTTTAATGTTTTTAAGCGGAGTGGAGATTGATTTTACCGTTTTTGCGGGAAATTCGAATAAACGGCTGCTGCCAAACGGAAAGAAAGAGCCCAATCGTATCGCCATTTCATCGGTTATTTTCGGACTTATATTTATTCTATCTTTATTGCTCGCGCTTCTTTTTGTTTGGATGGGCTTTACGAAAAATGCCTTTTTTATGACGCTGATTATCTCGACCATTTCTCTTGGCGTCGTCGTTCCAACAATTAAAGAAGAAAACCTTTCAAAAACGAGCATCGGGCAAATCATTTTATTAATTGCCGTTATCGCTGATTTAGTGACGATGATTTTATTGACGGTCTTTGTCTCTACCCAGTCAGGAAACAGCGGCCAAATGTGGTTGTTGCTCATATTGTTTGGCGCCGGGATCGTTTTATATTTTGTCGGGAAGTATTTGCGCCATCAAACGTTTCTTGAAACAATGGCTAAAGGGACGGTTCAAATCGATACACGCGCTGTGTTTACGCTCATCATCGTCTTAGTCGGTTTATCAGAGAAAGTAGGGGCTGAAAATATTCTCGGCGCATTTTTAGCCGGGGTGCTCGTTTCATTGCTTTCACCGAACGCTCATATGGTGCATAAGCTTGACTCATTCGGTTACGGTTTTCTTATTCCGATCTTTTTCGTTATGGTCGGTGTCGATCTGGACCTTCTTTCGATATTTAAAGATCCAAAAGTATTGATGCTCATTCCGCTGCTTTTGATTGCACTTTTAATTTCAAAGTTCGGGCCGATCCTCCTTTTGAAAAAATGGTTTGATTGGAAGACGGTCATTGCTTCAGGCTTTTTGCTGACATCGACATTGTCGCTTGTCATTGCCGCAGCGAAAATCGGCCAGCGCATCCATGTCATCGATTCACGACTTGCATCGGCGTTCATTCTGACAGCGGTGATCAGCTGCATTATAACGCCTATTTTTTTCAAAAAATTGTTGCCGCGAAAAAACGTCGAGCAACGAAGGGAAAGGCTTGTTATCATTGGAGCCAATCAAATTACGCTTCCGATTTCACTTGAGCTCGATGAACGGAACTTTGAAAAAAGACTGTATCATACGAAGCAGGAAGAAAAAGATCCGAAACAGCTTGAGTCCTACAACATTTTAGAACTGGAAGATTATGAAGAAGAAACGTTAGAGAAACACCATATTTTTGACTCGGATATTTTCGTGGCGGCAACAGGAGATGATGAGGTGAATGAACGGCTCGCTCATCTGGCGAAAGAACACGGAGTGGAGCGGGTCATCGCCCGAATTGAAACAATGGAAAAACGAGAGCTGTTAAAAGAAAAAAACATTGAAGTCTATTCCCGTTATTTCAGCGGGCAAATATTGCTGAAATCATTAATTACAAATCCGTCTGTTGCCAATTTAATAACGGAGCAAGAAAATGCATTATATGAAGTAAAAGTGAAAAATGCTGAATACGACAAGACTTCATTACGTAATTTTCCTTATCTCGGAGATGCGATCATCGTCCGCATTTATCGTGAGAATGAGTCGATTATTCCACATGGAGATACGGAAATGCTCGTCGGGGATAAGCTTATTGTCACCGGAAGTAAAGAGCATATTGGCAAAATGAAAGAAGTATTGGCGTAAATCGCATCAAACCGAAAGCCGGGAAATAAGTTCACACTATCCCGGCTTACGGTTTTTTTGTTTCCATTTTTTTATGGCTCCGGCCAACAGGACAAGAATTGGCAAGAATACGCCAACCGCATGGAATAGCCAATCGAACTGGATGTATCCCACGTATTTTGCCAAACGATGTTTGTAAAAATGATGGGTGCGAGTACGATACCGATCAATCCAGACGGCAAAACGAGTGGGCGGTAATCTTGCAAATTAAGCAGTTGGGCAAGCCCGACAAGCGCGGCATAGAAATAAATTGCCATTTTAAAATAGATGGAAATCGTCCAGAGAACAGCGATGATCACTTCAATTCGTGTAATTACCTGCCCGACATTGATTTGTTTTGCTAACGTATAGGGCGGATACATCTTTCGAGCCGTTTGGTCTGCCCCCAGGACAAGAATGCACAAAGCAGTAATAATGAATAAAATAACTCCTCCGATGACATGCCCGATCAAAAATGAATGACGGGCTTTTTTACTATCGTTCACATGAGGAAGGATCATTAAAAAGACAACCGAATTAATAGCCGCAGTAATGACCGGAAAGACGGCGGTACGAAGGAGCGTTTTCGGTTTCGCTTCAAAAACAGGCTGGATATTTTCTAACTTTATTTCGGGCAGTGTAAAAACGATTAAAATAATTAACAGGAAGACAAAAAATATAATTAAAATTTCGGCAGAACGAGCAAGTGTTTCAATTCCAAGACGAGTGCCCATGACTAAAATCAATAACATGAGAACATTTATAGCAACCATCGGGGTGTTCGAAAAAATTTGCGCTGTCAGAAATGCCCCTGAGTAAAGCATTAAAATCGTTGCATAAAGAAATGGCAACGACAGAAAGAAGAGCGAAAGCAACGTCCCGATCCATTTGCCAAACAATGCGTGACAGATTTGCGACAAGCGTCATTTTTGGAAACCATTTATGGATTACATTATAAAGCCAGATAAAAAGTAAACTGATAGCGATGACGAGAAGCTGGGCAATCCATGCATCTTGTTTGGCTCCTGCTGCCATACCAGAAGGAAGAATTAATATGGAAGAGCCGATTGAAAATAAAATAACGAGTAAACGAAATTGCCGGACAGATAGTTTTTCATCTTTTAACATGAATGATCCTCTTTTGCAAAACATACAAAATTTGATTTTGAAAACAGTATTGCCTGAAGCTAGTTTTTATAGACGGGCTGTTTTGCCCATACTAAAGAATGTACATTTTTCAGGAAGGGGACAAAAAGCATGTTGCCAACAGTAATCTGCCCAAAATGCCATTATGAAACGGAATTGGACCACCATGTATTAACGGCACAGTCCAACCAGAACGTAATCTTCACCTGTCCAAAATGCGGATATGAAGTAAGAAATATTGAAACGAGCAAAGGATAATGTAACATCGCGGCAGGAAAGGTATTTTCTTTCCTATGAAATCTGTTATACTAGGATTGGGACTAGGTACTAATAACACATAATAGACGAAGTTCAAAAAGTCCGGGAAAAATAGCAGTCGAATCTCTTCGTTGGCTTGCTTTTGCGCTACTCACGTATTAGTTTCATACGATGTTGCACCTGCGTCTACAAGCTAAGCTTTGTAGGAGGCTTCCTCGGTGCAAGGCAACATCGAAGGTAAGTCGTGAGGTAGCCTTGTTCAAAGCTACGCCGTCTTGATCTTCTCGGCTCTATTTGTCCTCCTTTTTGAACATTCACTAGAAAAAATCTAAACCTACCAGTAGGGAGGAAAATCGATGTTAAATCTATCTTTAGAAGATCGTACATATGTAGTCATGGGTGTTGCGAATAAGCGCAGCATTGCCTGGGGAATCGCCCGATCGCTTGCAAGCGCGGGTGCACGGCTTGTATTTACTTATGCGGGAGAACGTCTTGAGAAAAACGTGAAAGACCTCGCAGAAACACTTGAACGTAAAGACCATCTCGTGTTGCCATGTGACATTACAAATGATGAAGAAATTAAAACAGCATTTGAAAAAATCCATGCAGAAGTCGGCCCGATCCACGGCATTGCGCATTGTATCGCCTTTGCTAATACGGATGAGCTAAAAGGGGAATATTTAAATACAACGCGTGATGGATTCCTGCTTGCCCATAACATTTCATCCTACTCGCTAACGGCTGTCGTAAAAGAAGCACGTCAATATATGACAGAAGGCGGAAGCATTGTGACAATGACGTATCTCGGGGGAGAGCGCGTCGTACAAAATTACAACGTCATGGGTGTAGCGAAAGCAGCGCTTGACGCCAGTGTCAAATATTTAGCGAACGATGTTGGCAAAGACGGCATTCGCGTCAATGCGATTTCAGCAGGCCCGATCCGCACGCTGGCTGCGAAAGGAATTGGCGATTTCAATAGCATTTTAAAAGAAATCGAAGAAAAATCGCCGCTTCGACGCACAACAACTCCGGAAGAAGTGGGAGATACGGCATTGTTCTTAATGAGCGACCTTTCCCGTGGCATTACTGGCGAAATTATCCACGTTGACAGCGGTTATAACATTTTAGGAAATTAATAATGAAGGGGAAAAAGCCTTCTTGTCCAGAAATAGGACAGGAAGGCTTTTTCGTTTACGTTTAATTAGCAGCAGAAACGACGGCGTTTGCAACCGCAGCGGCAATGCTTTTTCTTTTTGTGGCAGTGGCAGCTTGAGCTTGAGCTGGATTCGTCCTTATGTTGATGCATAGTTGACGACTCGTGTTGATGAGCATGGCCATCACTTTTTTTGTGATAAGGGCTGTAAACGCACGATTTTTTTACCGTGTGCCCGCTTTGCTTAGAGACATGGCCGCCATGTTTTTTCCCACAGCTATGGCCGGAAGTTTTTTTAGAACAGCCGCAAGTCTGATGTTCGTGCACGTTCTTTTTAAAACTTAATGAGTAACTGACGTGCACTTTTTTCTTTTTGCAACATTTTTTGCATTTAGACATTCTATCACCTCTTTTGCCTTCGGAATACTATATTTTATTAAGAGGCTTAAAGGATTGATTGGGTAAATGAGATAGCCAGGCCACAAAAAATTTCCTGAAAAACCTGTCAATCATTTGGAGCAAAAAAAGAATTTTTTTCGAACAATGTCGACAAATAGGACTTTTGGACTCGTTTTTTTACTATTTAAATAAAGGGATAATGAAGATTATGGAGAATCAATTAAAAAAAGTGAAAAAAGGGGGTGAGTAGGCTAATGATTAAAGACGTTTTACTCAATGTATTGATCATTCTCATTCCGCTTGTTTCGTTTCAACTGGCCGTCCCGCATACGTATAATGAGAAGAAGTGGTTTAATCCAACCGTTTTATTTGCAATTATAAATGGTTTTTCTCTTTTTTTATGCATCACATTTCCGGTCGAGATGAAAGAAGGGTACTTTTTTGATTTTCGGGCCATTCCGCTTGCGATGAGTTTTTTGTATGGCAGTTATCTGGTTGGGTTTACGACATTTGGCTTATATTTTATCTACCGGATCTTCATTATCGGCACTACCGGTATTTTCTTCGGAATTGTTGTGAGCCTGGCCATTATCTTATTCTGCTTACTTACATATAAAGCCTTTCATCATGGGAAATTACGAAAAAAGATATTTCTTGTGATTAAAATGTCTTTAATCATTTTTTTATTAAAATTAGCTCGTTGTGCATTCAATTGGCATAATTGGCAAATGAACGCACATGACTTATCGTTGATGGTTCTTTATCTCGCTGTGATGATTGCCGCTTTTGCACTCATTATTATCTTAGTCGAAAATTACCGAAATCAACAAAATAAGCAAATGGAACAAGCGGATAAGATTAATTCCGTTGGACAGCTTGCCGCTTCCATTACTCATGAAGTAAGAAATCCGATGACAGTGGCGCGCGGATTTATGCAAATTTTTCAATCGGAGGAATACATACCGGATGATAAAAAAATTTTCTTAAACATGATGATTCAAGAGATTGATCGTGCCCAGGCGATCATTACCGATTATTTGTCGATTGTAAAACAAGACGGGCTGAAAATTGAACAGCTCAATATAAAAGAATTAATCGATAGTCTGGGGAGTGTAATGAACCCGTTTGCGCTTCTCAAAGGGGTTGAACTCCATTACAATACGGATCAAGACTTATACATTATCGGCGACCAGGGGAAATTGAAGCAAGTTTTAATGAACATCATTAAAAATGCGATCGAGGCAACTCCACAGGGAGGGCAGGTCACATTATCGACAATTGAATATAAAAACGAAGTAAGCATACATATAAAAGATACCGGAATTGGCATGACGAAAGAGCAATTAAAAAAATTAGGCGATCCTTATTTTTCAACAAAGCCTTCGGGCACCGGGCTTGGCCTTACAGCAAGTTATCGAATTGTAGAGGAAATGAACGGCAAAATCAACGTTGAAAGCGAACCGGATATAGGAACGACTTTTAAGTTAACTTTCCCGAAAGCATAAGCAATTCTATTAAGCTTGAAAGTCTATTTTTTTTAAACTACTATACTTGTCTAAGCACGATTTCCACCCCTCGCGTATGATAGATTGAGAAAGAAAACTCTTTCTCAAATCTACAAATGGGGGGATTATTTATGTGTGGATGCAACCGTTGTCATCAACATCGCCGCCGGGTTACAAGTGGATGCAGAAAGCGGACTTCCGGACTTGAAAGGGTCACAAGTAAATGCAAAAAAAGGACTTCCGGATTTAAAAGAGTTACAAGTAAATGCAAAAAGCGGACTTCTGGATTTGAAAGAGTTACAAGTAAATGCAAAAAGCGGACGACTGGAAGAAACCGGCTTTCGGCCATTGTTCGAGTAGCCAGGAGAAGAAGAACAACTTCCTCGATTATTTGCAGATGCAAACGCGTAAGAAGTAGTCATAGAAGGTTCTGGGATTAAGAAATAACCGAAGTGGAGCATTCCGCTTCGGTTATTCTATAGTTGACTTTTTTACATGTGCACTTCTTCAGCCGCATATTGTGGTGGAGCTGAACGGAATGCTTTTGTAAGGTATAACAAATAGACAAAACCTGCAGCTGCCCAGACGAGCCCCATAATCATGGAACTCTTCTCAAGGTTAATCCATAACATGACAATGGCTGCTGCTCCAATGAGCGGCATGATGATATAGCTAAAGAAGCCTTTAACCGTTTTATGTTTTTTCTCACGAACAGCAAAATGATTAATCACCGATAAGTTTACAAATGTAAAGGCAATTAAGGCACCGAAGTTAATAATGGCTGTTGCTGTTACAAGGTCGAAGAAAATCGCCGTTAGTGAAATCAATCCGACTAAAAGAACGTTAAATGCAGGAGTATGCCAACGCGGGTGGACATACCCAAACCACTTTTTCGGGAATACATTATCACGTCCCATGACATACAACAGGCGGGAAACGCTTGCATGTGACGCAAGGCCTGACGCGAGCGTATTAATAAATGTAATTCCTAAAAAGATCGATTGAAATAATTTTCCACCTACATAAAGCGCAATTTCTGGCGAAGCGGCATCCGGGTTTTTAAATCTCGAAATATCAGGAAAATACAATTGGATAAAGAATGATGCGGTTATGAAAATAATTCCTCCCCAGAGAGCGGTAAGGAAAATGGCGCGAGGAATGTTTTTCTTCGCATTCTTTGTCTCTTCGGAAAGTGTGGTAACCGCATCAAATCCTAAATAGGACATGCATAAAACGGTTGCGCCGGCTACTAATGTAGAGATGTGCATATTCTCCGTAAAAAATGGCTTAATCGTAAATACCTTTCCCATACCTTCGCCATGATGAAGCCCTTTAGCAACCAGAACGACAAAAACGATCATGATGGCGATCTGAACCAACACAAAAAAAGTATTAAAGTTTGCCAGGATGTTAACGCTCTTTAGATTAAGAAAAGTTACAATGGCAACAAAGACGACAACCCAAATCCATGATGGAACTTCAGGAAATAAAGCATTAAGGTAAATTCTGGTCAATAAAGCATTAATCATAGGCAAAAAAAGATAATCCAATAGCGATGACCATCCGACAAGAAAGCCTAGATGCGGGCTAATTGCTTTTTGCGTATACGTATAGGCTGATCCTGCGGTAGGGTAGACCTTCACTAATTTCCCATAGCTTGCCGCTGTAAATAACATCGCGCATAAAGCGATTAAGTATGCGGTAGGAACATGTCCGCCAGTCATGCCGGAAACGATGCCAAATGTATCAAATACAACCATTGGGGTCATATAGGCCAGTCCCATCATGACCACTTGCCATAATTTCAGAGAACGCTTTAATTGTACACCATTTTTCACGTATCATTCCTCCTACTAAAATTGAGTTCCCTTTTTTAAAACACGCTGAAAAGTAAATAGGCATGTGCAGAAATTACAATTTGCCACCTCCGTTTTTTAAATGTTTATATTTCGCAGAATATTCATGCAATAATTGTGCCATTGCGGCAAATAAAAGTGAATTTACTTTTGCTTTGAAAATTTTAAAAATGATTTTTTGTCGTTTAATATTCAAAATTGCATATTCTATTCCATTTTTCATAAATATTGCGACAGGCGAATGGATTGTAAAACAAATGAGGGAGTATGATTAGTACGAAACAAGTTGAACAACTATTCAATTGCGATGGAATGATTGGCGATCTTAACAAGGAAATGTTGCCTTTGATGCCGGAAAAAACATATAATTTGATTGCACCTTTCAACATTGGATGCACAATACCGTTCTTTAAACCGCTTATTGGACGGCATTTTACGGGTCGGGCAGAAATTAACGATTCCAAAATTAATCCTTTTCGATGCCGCTGTGAATTTTTATCCAGCATTTTATTTGATAAGAGGTGTCATTTTGACGAAAAAAGTCATGTTCATTTTTATTGTTTTCTCCCTTTTGGGGCTTTCTGCATGCAATAACGATAATAAAGATCAAAAAAAGCCATCTGTCAGTTCTCATCAAACGAATCGTAACGTTGACAAAACAAGAAAAAGTCACTATGAAACGATGGCTCAAATTCGAGCGGAAATGATTAATAAATATCAAAAGCAAATCCCAAAACAGTGGGGCGAAAACGTAACAGGTGTGAAAACAAGACTAGCTACACAAGAAAAAGTGATTGCGCTTACGTTTGATGCATGCGGTGGCAAACGTGGCAGCGGGTACGATAAAAAACTGATTGATTTTCTTGAAAAACAAAAAGTGTCGGCTACTTTGTTTATCAATAGCAGGTGGATCGATAGCAATAAGGAAACTTTTTTGTCTCTTGCAAAAAATCCGTTGTTTGAAATTGAAAATCATGGCCTGCTCCATAGACCCCTTTCGGTAACCGGAAAATCAGTGTGGGGAATAAAAGGAACGGCCAATGCAAATGAAGTCGTCTCGGAAGTGTTGGAAAGTGCTGAGAAAATCAAAAAACTAACTGGCCGAAAACCAAAATTTTTTCGTTCCGGCACAGCTTATTATGATGATGTTGCCGTGAAAATCGTAAATGATCTCGGGGAACAGCCCGTTAACTTCAATGTTCTCGGGGATGCAGGTGCTACATATTCTGCAGCTCAAGTCAAAAGTGCCTTATTAAGTGCTAAGCCAGGATCAATCGTAATCTGTCACATGAATCAACCAATAGGAGAAACGGCTGAAGGAGTGATCCAGGCAATTTCTCTATTAAAACGAAATGGCTATCGGTTTGTTAAATTAGAGGATTATAATTTAAAATAGAGGCCTATCAGATAGCCTCTATTTCAATTTGCAAGATCTAAAACAATTAAGATGTAACTATCAATTTTTTTCTACTTGTTTCCCCTGGTCATGAGCCGCCTGGATATAACGTAGCTTAACCGAGGATGTCAACATCTTACTAATCCAAAGCGTTTGGACTCAAATGAATATAACTCCGATTGAGGCTGATACTAATTTGCAAAAATGTTTAGTTTATCTTTAGTCATTATCCTTTTGTATATTTTTAACCTTTTTAAGGGATAAATGGTAACGGTAATAAAGTGGAATAGACATAGATCAACCAATTTGCTCCGTTCCTGATCGTAAATATCGGCAATGAGTATATGTGATCATACAAAAATGAATAACGGAATGTCGATTTTAAAAAGTTAATGCCCCTTCTAGAAAAAAGATTGCATTTCAGTAATAGGACATTCTTATTTTAAGAACACCTCGTTAGATCCGTGAAATGAGGAAAAAACGATCACGAATTTTTACTTTATTTAAAATAATTTCGTTCTCGGACAATAAATGCTCTTATTTGGACAATAAGCCATCCAGTTTAGACAATAAAATCTTACTTTTGGACCATAAATGAAGAAAATACTAAATTTATTGTCCTACTGAGGCTATTTATTGTCCGATGGAATCGATTTATTGTCGGAAATCCACTGTTTATTGTCCAAATGCCTTGAAAATAGCACCACAGGTGAAAATTTGTTCTTGAAAATAAGAACTTTCTTAGCTGAAGGGGCACTAAGGTTTGCTTCCCTTAAAACGAACCTGATAAAAGGGGATTTTGAAAAAAGAAGAAAATTTGGATTGGAGCGCTAATCGTGCTTTTTCTCGTCCTGACAGTCATTTTGTTTAATCTGTTCGCACTGTTTATGCCAAAACGAATGTCAATGATTGAAATCATAACGACATGCTTGTTTGCATTGCATTTACAGACCATCTTTGATGTGTACCTCGACCTCAAATATGGTTGGTATGGATATTTCCAAAAGGGGGCGGATTGGGGGACGCTCATTTTTGTATATGGAATTTATCCAGCCATTAATTTAATTTACTTGAATTACTTTCCCGGTGGAAAGAGCTGGATGCGGAAAACTCTCTATATAGCAGCATGGTCCATTTTTGCACTGATATATGAAGTTCTGTTTTTATGGAGTGGAACATTTTATTATAACGGGTGGAAGCTATGGTATTCTGCCATATGCTATCCCTTCCTGTTGATCGCTTTATATCTCTTCCACCAATATGTTCTTCATTTGTTAAAACGATATCGGCGATGATTTAACAGTTCAGGTCTCTATTATCTATCAAGGTCTAATGAGCGGAGTAGCTATTCGCTTACTTTTATGAACCTATCTTCTAGTCCAGGCAAATGGAATCAAACGTATTTGAAAAAACGGCAACGGTTTAGGATAAAAATACATTTTGCTCACATACTACATAAATAACCGCACCAGGAGGGGAAGGAAATGAAGCGAAGGCCCAATCGGAAAACGGACTATAATTCGCCGCCATTTGAACCAGTAAGCGAATTGAAGCGGTCCGGACAATTTGTAAATACTGATAATATGGCGGCAGAGTTTGCCGAAGAATTATCAGATGGCGGCGAACGAAACGAGATCGCCGAAGAACAGGCAGAAAGACTGAACTCCGATTGAACAAGAACAAGCCCTCCTTTATTTGGAGAGCTTGTTTTTTGATCATTTATTGATGCACTTTTTTCGCGCCTTTTTTCTTCGCAATTTTTAGCCACTCGCGATACCCCATTCTTGTAACTTCAAATTGGTCATTGATATGTCCGGATTGTTTTAAAAATTGAATCTGGTGATCGGAAAGTTCATTTTTGACCAATTTCAACTTTTCATTGATTTCTTCAAACGAAGCGTCCAGTATGAAGTCGGGATCGAGGGTGTCGATAATATCTTCCAGCTCCATGTCCCTTCCTAAAAAGAAATTTGTCTTATCAATGACTGCTTGCTGAATTTTATTTCTAAACCCCGAGAGTTCTTGCTTCAAGCTAAATACTTCTTTTTCTTTCTCAGTAATGCGACGAAGATAATGTTTCTTTTCTTCCTCTTGCAAATTCGCTTTTGTAAAAAGCTCGTTGAATATTTGGGTTTTGTCCCATTCAAGCTTTGTCAGTTCCATTTCTTTTTGTTTCGCTTCTTCATCCGTTTCGGCTACTTTTAGTTCGGAACTATTCGTTTCCTCGCTTTTCGCGACGTGAACGATTTTCTCCTCAGCCGCTTGATCGTCTTTCTTTTCCGATAAAGAAATGAGATTCATTACGTTTTCTATTTTTTTATAAAGAAGAATGGAAATCGTAATTAAGACGGCAAAAGAAACGAGCGTAAGAAAACGGAATATAAAGGTATTCGCCGCAATGAAGTATAAGAGCACAATTCCTGCTATTCCAAAAACCAATAGCGGTTGCCATCGTAATGGTTTTCGATTTTTATTTGTTGATGATGTTTTATTTGTTTTAAACAAAATATCATTCTCCTTTCACAATATGTAGTATTATAGCACAAAAATTTATTTACGTTATTAAGACAAGGTAAAAAGCCTATTCGTCCATCGAACAGGCTTTTTTCAACTTATTTTACCTAATGGATTGATCTATTTTCTAAGTGTTCTTAAACGATTGCAGTATTGTCTAATTTAATAAAGGATAAGCCAGGCTTCATTTATTTAGAAGTTGGGTGGCAGTGGGGATCATTTACTTACATCATAAAGATGTTTAGTGGGGATCTTTTCCTTATCTACAAATTCAGGAGTAAACCAGGGATGTTGTTCTTGAACTTCTTTTATGATTTGCGCTAATTCCTCAACATATGGCAAATAAATGAATTGAACGGTGTTGACGTCGTCAATATGATAGAAGTAACAGAGGTTGAATTCCTGTGGGCCAAGAATATAAAGTCCTGAAAAATGGTAAAAGATGAGTGGTTCATGATCAAGATAAACCTTTCCATTCTGTTTTGAAACTTTATATTTTTCAATATTCCATAAAGCAGCGTTCGCCCCGATGGATTTCACGACGTGGACATTGTCAAAGCGTTCTGGCCAATCCTCGATATACCGCTGATCGCCGTAAGTTTTCGCAACCGGATCGATGTCAATGGAACAATGCTTCAGGCATTTAGTTTTCCATTCTTCGATGCCTTTCCAGCCAATCGGATCATGTTTAAACCCGACAAATCCGGAATTGAACTTTCCTGTCAGATCATAATAGTGCATAAACCGTTCCGAATTATGATGATCTGTCAAATAAAGGGATGCCTGAGGGGCTTCTTCAAATATTTGTTCTGGATTGGAGAAGAAGTAGAGATCCGAATCGAGATGGGCGTAATACCGGGCGTCATGATGGTTCTTCATAATATATAGTAGAAAAGAAGATTTAAGTGTCCAAATATACTCATAAATGGTCCGGTTTGATTTTGCTTTTATTAATTCTTTATCTTCCACATCTTTTAATTCGAAAAGTTGGGCATTTTCCCAATTCCTTGTTTTAAGAATATCGTAAACTTCATGGTCCACACATAAAATGAACAGACAAAAATCTTCGCAATGAATGTTCAACGATTGATACATGGCGATAATTTTAAAAAGATGTGTTTTAGAAACGATAGTGGTAAAATGATATTTTTTCATGTGATCACATCCTCAGTAAGGATATCCATTTGATAAATTCTCTTTACTAATCGTTGGAAGGCTTCAATAAAATCCCGCATTCCGAATTTTTGGCGCAGTGCTGACAGCTTTTGTTGAATTTCAGGCCAATTCAAAACTTCATTTGAAAGCTCTATTTTATTGCCGAAATTCCTCTTTCTTTCTAAATGGAGGAGTTGCAAAAAAACGGAAAGAAGATCATCGTATTCATTTGAATGGCGCAGTTTAAGGATATCGCCCATAATGGCATTTGTTTCGTCCTGGCTAAATCGACCTGAAAATATCAGCTGAATGTCAAGAGAACGGATGTCGTTGTACTTTTGGCATAAGTAATTGATGTTTTCAATCGAATCATTAAGGGATGTCAGATTGGTCGGATGCTCTTGATGAACACTCACGATGTCCGTCCTGAGCTTGAATTGGTGTCCAGACTGATGGAGCCTAATCGCTAGATCGTAGTCTTCATATCCATATTTTACGATCCGGTCGTCAAATGTCCCGATGTCAAGAACATTCTTTCTTAATACGGAAGCATTGTTGGTGTAAAAAAATCTCCAAGGGGAATGGTAGCCCGACAGGCTTTCCCCATGCCGGTTAATGATCTCTTTTAGTGAATGTATCAAATGCAAATCTAAATCAAAGGCATAGTCCATAAAGCTGCCATTTATAATTTGCCCTTTGGTAATGAGCGTTGTTTTTTCCGTATTGGACAATTGTTTATTCGGATATTTATGAGCATGCGTTTTGAACTTTTCAATATGAAAAGGTTCGAAATTTGGATAATAAAAACTGTAAATTCTTTTCCAGAACAGGCCGCAAATGACGGAGTGATCATCTTGATGGGCTTCAATATGCTTTCGAACATAGTCTTTTGCCGCAATCATATCGCTGTCATGAAAAATCAAGATATCTCCCGTAGCATTTACTATCCCCTGGTTCCTTCCATAGGCAATTCCTCTGTTTTGCTCGATTCTTACTGGAATAAGGGAATAGTTTGCTTTAAAAGTTTTCAGCAATTCCAACGTGTTGTCCGTCGATCCGTTATCAATGACAATGACTTCAAAATCGTCAAAAGGATAATCTTGCTGATTGAGTGATAGCAAGTTATAATGCAATCTTTCTTTAGCATTGTACGATGGAACGATAATGCTGGCTTTCATCGTGATCACCTTCCTTTAGCTGTGGATGTCCTGGCCTTCAGCGTAGCCGTTAAAATCAGGATCGATTTGCTCAACAAGGCAAATAGCATTTTTGACATGAAGCTGGTAAATGTTATGAAGCAACATTGGGGAGTCCTTTCTGTCTTTTTCGTGAATCCGTTTCATGTCATTTTTATTAAGGATTCGGTAGCCGCTGAAATGATAACAAATCAGCTTCGCTTCATCAGCAAAAATCGCGCCATCTTTCATTGAATATCGATGTTTGGCATAATTCCAATGGCCAATGTTGACTCCCGGAGTGATAATGTCGCATACATTCGGAAACTGGCCGGGCATTGAGTCCAGGTAGCCCTGATCCCCAAATTTTCCTTCACCGGGTGCATTTACGCAATGTTCTAAGCATTTCTCCTTCCACCACTTTAAGCAGGCCGAACCAGGATCATCACATTTAAAACTGATCAATCCGGAATTGTAGTTACCGAGCAGCCTTTGCAATTCTTTAATCAAGGCAGGATCGAAGGAAGGAATGACAATGTCTCCTCTTGAGAGCAGGACGGAGCAGTCAGGCTGGTTTTCAAATATAACCGTTGGATTTTCAAAAAAATAGAGATCGGCGTCAATATATGTCACCCTATTGATGGATGGATAATCTTTCATTATTTTTTCGATGAAAAGAGGTTTTAACGTCCAGCAATACTCATTTCGCTTCCGTTGTTTTTTTAGCTCGAGTAATTGCGCATCTTCCAGCTCTTTTACATGGGTGAAAGTAATATTTTTTAAGTTCATTTTCTTCAAAAGTCCGTAGGTGTCATCATCAATACATAAGGTAAACACACGATAGTCCTGCATCACATTTTCGAGTGAGTGAAATAGGGTGATAGCCTGGTATAATCTTCCTTTTGATAAAACGGTACAATACACGCTACTCATATGTTATCCCTCAAGTTTCCCATTGGCGTTAAAGAATTCTTCATACCAGGCAATTGTTTTCTTTAATCCTTCGTCGATGCTGTGGGACGGTTTCCAATTTAAAATTTCCTGTGCTTTTTTAGCGGAAAGATACTGGTGCTTGATTTCATTGGTTCCCTGGTTTAAAATTTGCGGGGACAAATCGCTGTCCATCAATTTGAGGATTTTTTCAACTAATTGAAGCACGGTTAATTGGATTTCATTGCTGAAATTGAACGCTTCGCCGGCCAGGTTCTTTTCTTCCATCTTTTCAGCCAGGAGCAAATAAGCGGATACAGCGTCTTCAACATAGAAGTAATCACGAATGAATGTTCCGTCACTGCGGATAACGGGTGCTTCGCCATGATGAATAGAACGAATCGTTTGCGGTATGATCCGGTTAAAGTTTAAATCCCCGCCGCCGTACAGGTTCCCGCATCTTGTAATGCATACCGGTAGCCCGTACGTATGATGGTACGTTTGAGCAAGCAAATCGGTGCAGCTTTTTGAAACGTCATAAGGATGCTTTCCTTGCAGTGGCATTGTTTCATCATAAGGTAGCTTTTCTTGATCGCCATACGCTTTGTCGCTTGAAGCAATAATGACGCGTTTGATTAAAGGATGATTCCGACACGCTTCCAAAATGTTCCATGTTCCGCGTATATTCGCTTCAAAAGTGGAGATTGGGTTTCGGTTGGCCACTCCCACAATCGCCTGTGCTGCAATATGAAAAACGGTATCGATTTCGTATTCGCCAAGCGCCCTCTGAATCGCAGCATAATCTTCAAGGGAACCGTGAACAATATTGATTTTTTTGTAATGGTCATGTTTATACAAATTGGAGTTGAAAACTGTATCACGGATTAATCCAGTGACGTTTGCCCCTAAATCAACAAGCTTTTTCACTAAATAGCTTCCTAAAAAGCCTGTGCATCCTGTAACGAACACATTTTTGTTTTTCCAAAACTCATTCATGTTTTATCTCCATACCTTCCATAATTGCTTTCCTTGTTTCCACATTTCATTAATTTCTAAAACATTTTTATACGTGTCAATGGCAGTCCAAAATCCGTTGTGCTCATAAACGGAGAGCTGTCCATCTTTCGCCAGATTCATGAGCGGCTCTTGCTCAAAAACACAGTTCTCATCATCCTGCAAATACTGAAAAACCTCATGATTCAAAACAAAAAAACCTCCGTTGATCAATCCTTCGGATGCGGTTTTCTCCTGAAAGGATTCGGCCATTCCATTATTGACAGTAAGCGTCCCAAACTGGCTTTTCTTGTTAATGCCGGTGACTGTTGCGATCGCTCCTTTTTCTTGATGGTACTTCATCAACTCATGAAGGTTGATATCTGAAAGCCCGTCGCCGTAGGTAAGCATAAAGGTCTCTTTTCCGATCAACTCTTCGGCTTGTTTAATTCTGCTTCCTGTCATCGTTTCAAGGCCAGTGTCAAGAAGGGTGATTGTCCAATTTTCCGGCTTGTTTTTCAATTGGATTTCCCCGCTTCGCGTATTTAATGTAAAACTATGATTCTTCCATGCATAATCGATGAAATATTCTTTGATTTTGTCCCCCTTATAGCCAAGCAATAGAACAAAGTCGTTAAAGCCGTAATGATAATAAAGTTTCATAATGTGCCAGATGAGCGGCTTTTCTCCGACCGGCACAAGCGGCTTAGGGAGGTCCTGGGTAAGTTCGGACATTCTTGTTCCCTTTCCGCCGCAAAGGATGACCACTTTCATAAAATTCCCTCCTTCGATTCAAAGTGAACAAAGAAAAAGATCTTTTATGAAGAAAAAGATCTTTCTCCGCGTGAAAATTAGTTACGGTGCCTTTTGCATTTTTTGCACGTAAATAAGGTTTCGATAGGTTCGCATTTCTTCTTGCAACGGCCGCAATTGCAAGAACTGCACCTATTGCACTTGCGGCAAGAGCCACAATGCCCGCAGCTTTCGCATCCGCTGCAACGGCAGCTTGCCCCGCAACCGCCCCAAAAATTCGTCCACATTTAATCTTTCACACCTTTCAATTAAGATATAATAGTTTATTAAACAACCTCTAGTTTTGTTTAGGTAGAAGAAGTGCGTCATTAAACTATTTTTTCGGAGATAAATTCAATAGATAATGGGATGTAGAAATAAGGCAACGGAAAATTCCGTTGCCTTCAATCCAAAAGCTTATATCCGTTAATGGTTTCAAGAAAAGCATTTAATATTTGGAGCGCGATTTGAGCTGAAAGGATCGCTGTGGTGGAGTCCAGAACAATGGTGATGTTCCGCGAATTCTCAACATCCACTTTTGGGATAGAAGGGGGTTCAATCTGAATAGAAGAGAGTAAATCTTGGATGACTGCATCCCTCATTCTAACATTTTTAATGGCGACTTCTGCCATGAATACAAGGGCTGCTTGAAATGCAGTATTTAAGCCAATGATTGTTTCCTCTGAAATTGTAATAAAATGAATGTTTTCGGCATCTTTTAATTGAATCCGCTCCTTTAAGTTCTTGCGGTTGGCTAAATTTTGGACACTTAATGGATGACGACTTGAGGGATCTAATGCCGTCCATTTTCTTTCAATGGTTTGAACTGATTTATCGCTATTTGAATGTTCCACTCTTATTCCCCCTCGTCAATGATATAGCCTTCGGCTATCTTCCTCTCCGTCGTGGCCGGGTTCTACCGCCCTTTTTCTTTTTTTCTTGATTCTGGTTAAGAAAGTCCAGCTGAGCTTTAAATTGTTCCAACAAATTTTTTAACTCATCTACTTGCTCCTCAGATATTTGTTTTAAGTGTTCTTTCGTAATCCCATGTTTACGAAAAATATTTGCCACTTGCATATTCATTGCTTGCTGTGAAAGTTCACTGGTTTTATCCCCGCTTGAAGGGCTTTCTTCTAGCCCTTCATTTTCCGGTTTGGTTTGATCACTCATCTTATAAATGGCCTCCTTTTTTAATCTCGTCTTATATACTATGCATCAGTAGACGAAAAGGCGAATGTAAGACCGGGAATTAACAGAGCGGTTTTAGCAAAGCTGTCGTCCTTGGAAAAGGAAAAAACACCTGAATTTAATTTAATTCAGGTGTTTTCGGATATTAGCCGACATTTGAGTTGACAGCAATGATGGTGATGACAGCTGTTAAAAGTTGAACTGCGGTTTGGGCTGCGATGATGGATTGGTCATCGGATGCTTCGACTCTGACGCCGCGGGAGTTTTCAATGCAAATTTTTTGGCGATTGATTTGTCTGCTCTTGAATATTTGGTCTAAATCTGCAAGAACCGCATCTTCATCAACATCGCTATTAATTGCGGCAATTGTGATTGCAGCGGTGACTACCTGGGCTGCAATTTGCACAAGCACTAATGCCTGGTTTGAACGTGTTTCCACCACAACGTCACAAGAATCTTTAATGGTGATAGATTCTTCGTCAATTTGGTTGGTACTGGCGATTTGATCCAATTCTGAGTTAACCATCGCTTCACCTAATGGATGACGACTTGTCGCCTCAAGAGCGCTGAAACGTGGAGTGCAGCAAGGATGACATTTGTTTTCTTCCACGTGCCGTACTCGGCAGTTGCTGCTTTCTTCAAAAAAACTCACTTAAAATTCCTCCTTATAGGGTAGTAATTGCTTTATACTATTAAATGAAATTTGTTAAAGATTGGTATAGATTATTGTCATGATAGTTGCGATAAATAGGTTGTGTGATAGCCTTTTTTTATCATTTTTTTGTTTTTTCTTGAGACACTTTCTGGTTTGCTTGAATGAGCTCATTCACAATATGGTTGAATTCACTTATCAAGCCTTGCAGCTGTTGCTTTTTTTCGGCTACATTTTCTTTAGTGATCGTTGATGCAAATGAATTTATTTTTTGTGAAAACTCAGTTAAATGATCGTTGGAGAGACTATTTTGTTTTTTTGGTTTTCTCACTGAACAAACCTCCTTTGAACCTCCGCGATGATTTATAGTATGTGGAAGGGAGCAATTTGGACAGTGCAATTGCCTCAATTAGAAAAACTTGGGTTGGAGCAGACTGGTCGTTCCGCTACATTTCCCAACCGATAATCGCATCGAGACGAATTGTGATTGTCGTGGAACCGCCTGAACCTGGCTGAATGAATACAACAAAGTTCAAGTCCACGCTTAAAACTTGTACGCCCATCAATACAGGTTCTCCGGGAATTTGAGTGGCATCGACAAAAACTTGTGAGATTGTCGCTCCGGAATTTTTAATCGCCAAAAGTTGAGACCTTATTGTGCGTAGCCAGAGTAAATTGGGAAGGCTATTGATCAAGTCGTTTAATGGATTTTGCAAGGGATCAAGTAAATTGGGAGATTCCGCTTTTTTCTTGCTATTTTTTAAAGACAATATAAATACCTCCTTATGTTCTTATTTGGTTTACAAAGCTTTATACCATTTTAAAGCTCCATACTTATATGTATTTAGAAAGAATTTATTTGCAAAAGACAAACCACTATTTTTTAAAAAATAGTCTTAATAACTACTGAAAATAAAAAGGTATTGAAAGTTTTATATTAAATGGAATAATGAATATTTTTTTTAGTATTTTAATAAAAAGGGATGGAAGGAGGGGAAAAAATGGATCAGAATCCGGCTGTAAATTCGACGAAAAAAGAGAAAATCAATAAATTAAGAAAGCTTCTTCAAGAATTTCAATGTACAGTAAACGATGAATGGAATCGAAAAAAATATTACAAAGTTGTTGTTGAAACAAATGAGATTTTCCCCAATCAAATGATGGTCATGACTTTTGTAGTATCAGCAGCAAATCAAAAAGAAGCTGAAAAGCAAATCCGCAGGCTTCTTTCTCATATTAAAGGAAGCGGCCAAACCTTCGTATTAAAGGAAATTGAAGAAACGAACGAATTTGAGAAAAGCACGGTCCGTCTGGTGAAGATGAAGTAATCTGCGAGTAAATTGTGTTCTCTGCCTTTGGCATTTATCAAATATAACCTTTGCGCATTAAATAGGTGATGATTTTATTTACGCATTGCCCGATCGTCATCTCTTCCGTATTTACGATGATTTCAGGATGTTCAGGAGGCTCATAAGGAGAAGAAATTCCTGTAAAATGGCTGATTTCTCCGTTTCTTGCCTTTTTGTACAGATTTTTTGGATCACGCCTTTCGCATTCCTTTAGTGAACACTCAGTGTAAATTTCGATAAATTCCCCGTTTGGGAATAAATTTCGCACTGCCTCGCGGTCTTTTGCAAAAGGGGAAATAGAAGAAGCGATCACGGCGAGTCCGGCATCGACAAACAACTTTGCTACTTCACCGATTCTCCTTATGTTCTCTTTCCTGTCTTTCTTGCTAAATCCAAGGTCCTTATTTAATCCATGGCGGAGATTGTCTCCGTCCAATAAATAAGTGGATACTTGCATGGAGTTCATCTTTGCCTCCACTTTATTTGCCAATGTTGATTTCCCGGACCCTGATAGTCCTGTAAACCAGAGAACAAAGCTCTTATGACCGTGAAGCCTTTGGCGATGCCTTTTGTTTATGATTGTTTTCTGCCACGATATATTTTTCATTGCTTTCCTCCAAACATTGAACGATTTATTTTTAATCCCTGGGGAAAAGTAAGGGAGCTTCAGGATTATATAAGTTTCATATAAATAGCATGGAAAGCTTTATTTGCGAGTGGGAAATGAGAATAAAAGCCAGAGTGATTGATTTATTCACTCTGGCAATTTTAGGAACCATTACAATCCCGAAAGAACCGAATTAATCAACGCTATAACTTGTTGAATTAATTGAACGACTAGCGTTATAATGGCCTGTACTGCTGAGGCGATTGAAATAACCAGGGCGATGATGTTTTGCAATAGTTGCACGACAAGCTGAATCAATGCTTGTACGATAGCCTGAAGTGCACTAGCGATTGCGCTTGTTAAGCTGCTGACGATCGCCAGAATTTCTTGGACAACTGCAACGATGGTATTTATAACCGGCTGAAGATCGGGTAGTTGCAGCGATCCTGGTGTTTGCAAAGGGTTGATTGCTGCACTTGATCCATTTGAAGCGGCGAGATTGTTTAAAAGTAGATTATTTGCTAAGTTTTGCAGATTATTGGCTGTGTTTGCAAGCTCCGGAGATTCGTTTTGAGATTGTGCTTTTTTCTTTCTTTTTATAGCCATTTGATTTCCCCCTAAAAAAATTCTATATAAGCTATTCTAGCAATAGCTTATGCTTTATATTTATTGCTGATAGAAAGAATTGCTATAATTCAAACTCCTATTTTGAAAAAAATGGTCATTAAAGCATGAATCTATCTATAGTTCCCAACCTAAAATGTCTTCCAGGCGGATGGTGATGATCGGGGCTGTTCCAGATCCGGGTTGGATAAATTTAACAAGATCAACTCCAACTTCCACAACGACTACACCTGTCAATATAGGCTCCCCGGGAATTTGTGAGGCCAATGTATAAACCTGGGAAATTATTGTTCCGGCATTCTTCAAGCGCAGCAGCTCGCCTTTTATCGTGCTGAATGATGGGAAGGAAATCCCCCCTAATAATTGATCGATTAATTGCTGCAATTCATTTAAAAGATCTTGTAAAGATTGCGTTTTTATATCGCCATTTGCCACTCATCCTTCATCTCCTTCTATAAAAATAGTAGGCTAAGCTAAAAAAATAGTAGGAAAAGCCATGCTTTATACTATACAAAAAAGTAGAGCAATGATTCGGCGTTGCCCCATAGAATCGGAAAAATGGACAATTATTCACCTTTTTTCGATGTCCAATCAGCTTTGTGACTAGTTTCATATCTTCTTATTAAAAGAAGGCGGTGATTCGTATGGAAGAGCTGAAACTTTTGTTTGTGACAAAAGACCGTTCGCTTCAATTAGACAAAAGCACGGCGTATTTAATGGCTGAATTGCGCAATCAAGCATCGGTCGAATTATGGGATAAGGATGGCCCGATTGGCCGCTGTTTGGAATTTCTATCATTTAAACCTGATTTTATTTTGCTGAACGATTATTTTAACGGATTTACGCCGCATATTAGCGGACTGTCGCATGTTACGATCCCGAAAGGGATGATATTCCACGACCTTCACCATAAAAGATTTCTCCGTGAACGATTTGTTGAACGAGAGCAAATCGACGTTGTATTTACACATTATCGCGATGCTTTCTTGCAATGGTTTCCTCACATGAAAAATCGCATGCATTGGCTTCCACACTCTGTTGAACCGAACCTATTTCGTGATTATGACCTTCCGAAAACGATTGATTATTTAATGATGGGGGCGACATTCTCTTTTCTGTATCCGGTTCGTTCCCAAATGCTACAAACAATGAAACGTGAGCCAGGATTTGTTTATCATCCTCATCCCGGCTACAAGGAAGTCAGCGAAAGCCAACGGGATATGTTTATCGGGAAAAAATACGCAATGGAGATTAACCGAAGCAAAATATTCCTTACTTGCGATTCCATCTATCATTATCCAGTCATGAAATATTTTGAAGTGCTTGCCTGCAATACGTTGCTTTTGGCTCCTCATTCGAACGAATTAAAGGATTTAGGATTTATCGACGGCGAAAACTTTGTCGCGGTTGATGAATCGAATTTTCTTCAGAAGGCGAGATTTTACTTGCATAATGAACCATTGCGGCTTGAAATTGCATCAAGAGGCCATTCATTTATCCATTCGAGGCATACAATTAAACATAGAGCGAAGGAGATGATCAGTCGAATGAAAGAAGAAATCGCGAAAAAAGCCAACCTGTAACATCGCAGCTATACGATTACCCTCTTTTTGTATAGAAAAGGGAGTGACTGAAAAACAGTGAAATATGGATAGGAGGAAGAAGTATGGATAAAGTTTCTATTATCATTCCGTTCTATAATTGTCCTTATATCGACCGGGCAATCAAGAGCGCATTGAACCAAACGTATTCAAATATTGAAGTCATTGTCGTAAATGATGGCTCGATTTTATATACAGATAAAGTCAAGTCATTCCTTCATTCGATTCGCTATATAGAAAAAGCAAACGGTGGAACAGCTTCAGCACTAAACGCTGGGATAAAAAGCGCAACCGGTGATTATTTTACATGGCTTAGCTCTGATGACATTTATGATCCTAAAAAAGTGGAAAGGCAAATGAAAAAGATGAAAGAGACCGGTGCCCGCATTAGTTATATGAGTTACTTTTTAATTGATGAAAATGATCGGGTCACGAGCCCGAAAATAGGCGTCCATCATCCAACCCGCGAATTGTTTTGCAAGCATATGATGAAAGGATGCTTTATTAACGGATGCACCGTTATGGCTGATATGAACATCTTTAATGAAATGGGAATGTTTGATGAATCTCTTCCTTATACGCACGATTATGACTTATGGCTAAGAATTTTACCGAAATATCATTTTTATTATATTGATGAACCGCTTGTTTATTATCGTGTTCATGATCAAATGGGAACGAAACGGCATGCTGAGAAGATCAATGATGAAATCAAATATGTACAACAAACCCATTACGGAGCGTTGAGTCAATTTCTCCAGGATTTAAAGCCAGCGAACAACGGAAAAGGCTTTACCGGCTTTTTTCTGAATACCGTGCCGAAAAGTGGAACGCACCTTTTAAAACAAATTTTGCTTGGGATTCCCGGCGCTTTCCATGATCCCTACAAAGACATGTTCGAAGGATTGCCCGCCCAATTGGAAGATCATTTGAAAGTATTGAGTACTATAAAGAATAATGAATTTTTAAGCGGACATATCTATTATTCAAAAGAATGGCATGATATGCTTGAAAACTTCAAGATGAAGCAAATATTATTAATTCGCGATCCGAGGGATGTCGCGGTCTCTCTTTCTTATTTTATCGATCGATTGCCACAGTATCCTCTGTATGAAAAATTCACAAAAACGGGCATGACACAAAAAGAAAAAATATTGGACATAATTCAAGGGGTACAACTCAAGACATTTTTCTACCCGAACATTCATGATTATTTTTCAAGCTTTTGGAAATGGAACGGGAAAAATCGTGTATTAACCGTTAAATATGAGGATTTTATGACTTCAAAGGAAGCGTGCAATAAGGCAATGGTTAGATTGTCTAAATTTATTTGGGAAGATGCCCATCCGCCTCTTGCGCACGATCAATTGATTGAATGCATGGGAAAAAATATTAATCCAAAGCGGTCTCCGACCTTCCGGCAGGGGAAAATAGGGAGCTGGAGAAAGGAATTTGATGAAGAAATGAAGGAAGTGTTTAAGAGTGTGGCAGGGGACTTGTTAATCGAGCTAGGGTACGAAACTGATAAAAACTGGTAATTTAATTAGGCTGCCTACCTTAAGGAGAGCATATCAGGTTGGACTGGCAGCCTATTTAAAATTTCAGGAAAGTAGTTCATCGAGCATGCGAATAAAGTTTGAACAATAAATATTCGGGGAAAAAACGTCCTGAACGAATTGCTGGCCATTGTTCCGGATCGTTTCACGGAGTGTATCGTTTTCCATCAGTTCTAATGCTTCTTTTAGTATTGTTTTCTGATCAAGCGAAATATATTTGCCGGTATGGTTATGGACGATAAAACTTTTTACGCCATCAGAATCTGTCGTTAAGACCGGGCAACGGCAGACAAGTGCTTCAACAAGCGCATAGCCAAAACCTTCTGTTATGGAGGTTGAGCATAAAAACCCTCCAGAGTCCCCGATCGTTGAATAGTATTCCTGCATTTTGCTATGCGGGATGTTTTCAAAAATGGTTAAAATGGAGCGAAGTCCTAGACGGTCAACCGTTTTTTCGAATTCATCCCGTTCATTTTGCCCGACATAGGAAGGATCGTGGAACATCCATAACTTGATCGCCTGTTTATGCTCAATAAGAAGATGACCAATCGTTAAGTACAGTTTCCAATTTTTGTTCCTCTCAATCCGTCCAACCCAGCCGACAATAGGGGGACTCTCTTTAGGCAGCGCACAGTAAGAAAAAGCGGAAGCATCAAAACAATTGTGGAAACAATATTTTTTCATGTTTGGATAATATTTTTCCATGATTTCTTTTATATGCGGAGTTTCGGGATATAAAAGGCCATCCGCATAGGTGCTGACCCAATCGTAGATGCTTTTCATTAAAGTATCGGCATAGTCTCGTTCGCCTAAGCCCTGTACTTCAAAAACTACCTTTCCTTTGTATCCCATTTCTCGCAATTTTGGTAAAAGAAAATAGTTGGAGCAAACAATGATCGCATCATATTTTCCAGTTTCAATGATTTGCTTAATCTCCGTATCATTATTCGTAATAAATGTCGGGATCTGTTCAATGTTTTGAATTCCTGAGCCCCTTTCAGCATATAGAAGGTGGCAGTTGATGCCTGAACGGCTCAACGCTTTACACCTCTGGCGGTTTAACGTTTCAACCCCGCCGCTCGGAACATAATACGTAAACAAAATGTTCATTTAAGCCCTCTTTTCTATAACTCTTTTATCAATAAAGTTTATGAAACTTCACGTTATTGGTTCCTCATTTAGACAATCATTTACTAGATGTAGGCAACAAGAAATTAACGGTCTGTCTATATCCATCAGAAATAACTGTCATAGATTATCTATAAAGATAAATTTTAAGGAGAAAAGATGATGAAAGTAACGTTTATAGTGATTACACTATGCAAGGGCGGGGCCCAGCGAATGCTCGCTGAATTGGCAAACGGCCTGGCACTAAAAGGGCATTGTGTGAGGTTTTTAATGCCGCCAGAAGGAGTCATTGAGTATCCTCTCCATATTGCAGAGGTGGTTCGATCAAAACAATCGATCATTACTGAACAGGATATACCGCATTCGGATATTATTGTTTCAAACTTTTATACAACCGTTGGCCCTGCACAAAATGCAAGCATGCTAGGAAAAGGAAAACACGTTCGTTTAAGCCTTTGTTATGAACCGACATTTCTTCCCGATAATCATGTCTCCTTTCCAACCTATCATTTGAGTAAAAATTTGGTCGTCCTTTCTAAATGGCAACAACAAATCATTGAATTAAATCACGGAATTACGGGGGAAATTGTACCAGTAGGGGTAAGCAATGAATTTTACAACATGGGGATTCGCCAGATGAATAAAAAATTGCAGATCAGTGCGATTATTAGAAGGCCCGAAGGCGGATATTCCTGGCACCGGGAGCAAGAATACTTAATCGAAATGCTTGACCGGGTTAAAGCGCAACATCCATCTGTTCAAATCAATTTAATATGCCCGCCGAATGAATATATTTCCTCCCCCCAGTTAAAACAACTCAGTAGAATGAACAAATACCGCTTCTTAACCCCGAAAGATGATGCTCAGCTCAATTATTATTTAAATTTGACCGATATTTTTGCAAGTTCCTCGACCTTTGATACGGCCTCCCTTCCTGGCCTTGAAGCGATGAAATGCGGAGCGGCTTTAGTTACGACTTATGCAGGGGGAAACACCGATTACTGTGTTCATGAGAAAAATTGCCTTATTTCGTACCGCCATGAAAATCGGTTAAGCGAGGACATCATTCAATTGATTCAAGATGTAGAACTGAGAAAAAAGCTTGCTAATGAAGGAGAAAATGAGGCAAAGAAATGGACGTGGGAAAAAAGCGTGAATCTTTTCGAGCAGGCGATGCTGCATTTTGCAGATGAATAAAGAGTGTTGAGAAAATCATTTCTCAACACTCTGTTATTTAGAGACTGTATGCCACGCCGTTAAATGAGATGGGTCCGATGATGGAAGCGGAGTTTAAAAGCGGATTTTCAAGTTCAACAGTTACAAAATAGGCATGATTTCCAACTGGCACATTTAAATCTACGGCTTGAAAAGATATGGTCTGAGGTTGTCCTAAAGCAACTTCAACCCGGCTCCGCGTCGTAAATATGACCGTTGTATCTCTGACAATTTTGAACAATAGTGTCGGAAGAGCAAGTGTTGTAGTAACTCCAGCCGTAAAGCTGAGCATGATTTTATTCGTAGAAACATACGGGCTTAATCCAAACTCGGCAACTTTTACAGGTGAAGCTGTAACTGGAATATTAGTAGACGCACTTCCATTGTTAGGCTGGCTTGAGCCTGTATCTAAAACGGTAGCCATTAACATCCCCCCTTTCTATTTTTAAATGTATGAAAATTTTAAAAAATGGCTTGTACTCCATTATCAATTTTTATGAAAGTTTAATAGATTCAGCGCGTTAACAAAAAAAGCCTGCGGGATTGTTTATTTTATGATAAAAATATTGCCCTTTTTGGTGATTTTAGTAGATCGTCTATACATTCAAAACTACTATTCATACTCTATTATGAAAAAAAACAAAAGGGGATTAAAACTCAGATGCGTATAATGACGATTTTAGGGACTCGCCCTGAAATCATCCGACTCAATTTAATCATTAAGAAGCTGGACCAACTGGCAGAAAAACATATTGTCGTCCACACGGGGCAAAACTTCACTTATTCGTTAAATGATGTGTTTTTTAAAGAGTTAAATGTCCGCCATCCAGACTATGTTTTAAGCCAGCAGCAAAATTCCTTAGGAAAACAACTTTCACTCATGTTCAGGGAGCTTGAAGTTATTTTTGAAAAGGAAAGGCCGGATAAAGTGCTCGTTCTTGGCGATACGAATAGTGCATTATCGGCCATTTTAGCGGAACGAATGAATATCCCGGTTTACCATATGGAAGCTGGCAACCGCTGTTACGACTTGCGCGTTCCGGAAGAAAAGAACCGTAAAATCATTGATGCCGTATCGTCCTATAATTTGCCGTATACACCGAAAAGCCGTGAAAATTTGCTAAAAGAAGGTGTGCCTGTAAACCGGATCTTCATGTCAGGCAATCCGATTTATGAAGTGTTGGAATATTATAAAGAACCGATTGATGGAAGCGATAAACTAGAAAAGCTTCAATTGAAAGAACGGGAGTTTTTTCTCGTGACGATTCATCGCGCGGAAAATGTCGATGATGTCGATCATCTAAAAGAAATTTTCGAAGGCTTAAATCATGTAGCCAAAACTCATCAACGAAGGATGGTTTGCAGCATTCACCCGCGAACGAGATCAAAGCTGGAAAACCTTTCAACGCTAAAACTCGATCCATTGGTCGAATTTTATGAACCATTCGGTTTCTTTGATTTCGTGAAATTAGAGAAAAATGCATTATGTGTCTTGACCGACAGCGGAACGGTGCAGGAAGAATGCTGCTTGTTCCATGTCCCGACCGTAACGGTGAGAAACAGCACCGAAAGGCCCGAAACGGTAGAGTGCGGAAGCAATATTGTCTCTGGTGTAAACAAAAAAAGTATAGAGGAAGCGGTTCAGGTGATGATCAGTCAACATAATGTTTGGGACTTTCCGGAGGGCTATTTTGACCCGAACGTTTCCGAGAAAGTGGTTAAATTTTTAGTTGGAGGGACTACAGGTTGAAAAACAAAACGATATTAATAACTGGAGGAACGGGGTCATGGGGCCATGAGTTAGTAAAACAGCTGCTCCCGAAAAATCCCCGGGAAATTCGCATCCTCTCGAGAAATGAAGCGAGCCAGGTAGAAATGCAGCGTTACTTTGAAAACAATTCGAAGCTTAAATTTATTATTGGTGATATCCGAGAGCTGGATGGATTAATGAAAGCATCCGAAAAAGTCGATTATGTCTATCACCTCGCAGCGTTAAAACATGTTCCGATTTGCGAGCATCAGCCATATGAAGCATTGAAAACGAATATTATCGGAACGCAAAACGTCATCGAAGCCGCAATCGCCAATAAAGTAAACAAAGTGATTTATATTTCTACAGATAAAGCGGCAAATCCGGCTAACTTTTACGGAATGACAAAAGCGATTGGCGAAAAGCTTATTATTCATGCCAATTTGCTGAATTCGGATACAAAATTCGTATGTGTGCGCGGAGGAAACGTATTAGGAACAAATGGAAGTGTCATTCATGTCTTTAAAAATCAAATTCAAAAAGGCTATGTCGGGATTACAGATAAGCGAATGACAAGATTTTTCCTTACGCTGGAAGATGCAATCAAACTGCTATTTAAAGCAACAGATGAGGCGCAGGGCGGAGAAATTTTTGTGATGAAAATGCCGACGTGCAAAATTTTAGATCTTGCAGAAGTATTAATGGAAGCATCCGGAAAAAAAGACGTGAAAATTAAAGAACTTGGCATCAGGCCGGGGGAAAAATTGCACGAAATTTTGCTTTCAGAATTCGAAAGCGATTCGACCGTTTATTTTGACAATGAATATTTCGTTATTCTTCCGACGATTAAAATTGAAGGCTTATATGAACATTATTCTACTTTTAAAAAAGTTGAATTAAAAAGTTACAGTTCTTCGGAAAACTTAATGACGAAAGAAGAAATTAAAAAAATGCTTGAAAAAGGCAGGTTTTTGCCGTGAAACTATTGCTCCTTGGCGGCGGCGGAATGGCAGGGCATGTAATCGCAGGCTATTTAAAAAAGCATACGGATGATGATATTTATGTCACTTCAAGGGACAAAAAGCAACACAATCATATTCATTTAGATGCGACAGATTTTAATGAGCTCAAAGAAATTATAACGAACATTCAACCTGACTTCGTCATTAACTGCATCGGAGTCTTAAACGAGTTCGCGGCGATCCGTAAACGTGAAGCGATCATTCTTAATAGTTTATTGCCCCATGAACTTGTAAGACTATTAGATTCATACGGCGGCAAATTGATTCATATTAGTACCGATTGCGTGTTTAGCGGCTCGAAAGGAAACTATCCAGAATCGAGCGAACCGGATGGCATTACAGTATATGCAAGAACGAAAGCCCTGGGCGAAGTGAAAGAGGGAAGCCATTTAACGATTCGAACATCGATTATCGGACCGGAATTAAAAGACGGGATCGGGCTTTTCCACTGGTTTATGAACCAGAAAGGAGAGATTCGCGGCTTTACGAAAGTGTATTGGAATGGAGTTACGACGCTGGAACTTGCGAAATTTATAACGTATGCGTTTAAGCAAGAACTCACAGGCTTATATCATTTGACAGCGCCGGAAAAAGTTTCGAAATATGAATTGCTGAAAATCATCCAGGACGTTTTCCAGAAGGAAGATGTTGTCATCAAGCCACATTCAGAACTGTTTCTCGACCGTACATTGCTCAATACGAGGGAAGACATCAACTACAAAGTGCCCTCCTATAAAAAAATGCTTCAAGAGCTAAAAGCCTGGATGGATGCCTCATGAAACCGGGCTCTACCATTTTAATTACAGGAGCAAACGGATTTACCGGCCAGCATGCATGCCGGTATTTTTATAAAAAAGGGATGAACGTCATTGGGCAATCGAGGAGTAAGAATGCGGGGGGCGCCCCATGGAAAATCATTCAATGCGATCTTTCGAATTTATCTTCTGTTCAGCTCCTCATAGAGCGAACTTCGCCAGAATATGTCCTTCATTTAGCAGGGATGAATTCCGTCGCGGAATCATGGTCAGAGCCGACTAAGGCAATTGAAGCCAATGTCATTGCCACCCTTTATTTATTGGAAGCACTTCGGACGGCCGCCACTTTACAAAAAGTCGTTCTCGTTACGTCGGCTTTAGAATTTCAACCGGGTATCGGTTCGGTTCCGCCACACCCGTACAGTCTAAGCAAAACGATGCAAAACCTCCTTGCTGCCTCCTGGGCACCTCTTTTTCACCAGCCCATTGTCATTGCGAAACCGTCAAATTTAATCGGTCCAGGTCCTTCAAAAGGCGTCATATCGACGTTCGCCAAAAAAATAGTCGCAATAGAAAAAGGCGAAGAGGAAAATAGAATAGAAGTGAGCAATTTAAACAACAAACGTGATTTCCTTGATGTAAGGGATGCAATTGTTGCCTATGATTTGCTCTTTCAGTCCGGCAAAGTAGGCGTTGTTTATGGGATCGCCTCCGGCAGGGAGATTTCCTTGCAGCAAGTTCTAAATCTATTACAAAAAGAAACAACGGTAGAGCTAAGTATCGTTGAAACCGATAATAACGGGAAGGATCACTTTTTAAAAGTGGATACGACGCTCATAAACCAATTAGGATGGCGGCCTAAAATACCATTTGAACAATCCGTCAAGGATGTTTTCCATTCTTTTCGACAAAAACATTAAGACCACTTTATTGGAAGTGGTCTTAATGTTTTATTGCGCTTTATTCGGTTTCCACGTCACTTTGCCGCAATTTTTGCAGCCTTTCTTTTTTTTCGGGGTGAACAATGTTTTTTTTGCAGCCGCTTCTTTAGTTTTCCTTCGTTTTACTTCTCGGTATAGTTCGTGGATGTTACTTTTTTTCAAGATTCATCTCTCCTCCTATTGAACGTACTGTTATCATATTCTTGAGAGCGGGGCTGGGTGTACCTTCTCGGAAGAAATGGGTTGATGACGGTTGTTGATTTATTCGGTGCCCTGGAAAATGGCGAGATGGGCGAAGTTTTATTATTCGCTTCATGGCGCTTAAATGGATTAATAGGGTTATCGTTTGTTGGATTTTTTACAAGACTCTGGCTTCTTTTCGTGGAATAGGAATATTCAAAAGAACTAGCCTTAGCCGATTTTGGCGGCGTTGATGGTTGAGTTTTGAACTCGTCAAACGGAGGAAACGCCGGCCAATTCATTTGTTTTTCAGTCTTATTTCTATTTGCCATAGGAGCCGCCTCTTCGATGGCCGGAATGGTTAATAGTTTTGCAAAGTAAGGGTTTACTTTCATCAGCACACGGCGGACAAGTAGTGAATATGTCTTGCGATCAACATTTGAAAGGGACCTGAATTCGGAACGGAGAGCGGATTGGATAAGGATGTAGGCATTCCATTCACAAAGGTAGGATTCATACTTTGGCGGTATGAAAATGGTAATCGGCCCGGACTTTCGCTTTACGTTAATATTTTTATGAATGCTCCGTTGAATAGGCAGTTCTGTTTGCAAGGCGGGCTGTATGTAGATGAGCTTTTGATCAGCCGTCCGAATAGCTAGCGGGGTAGGATATTGATCGATCACTTCGATAAATAAGCGTTGATCACAATCGTCTTGGAGCTTCTCTGTTAATTGAATTTCCGTATGTTCAAGCAACATCTTCAACCGGTTGAGCTGGTTAGCCGATAAACCAATAATGCCTATTTTTAATCCTTTAAGCCCACCGAATAGCTCATTTTGTTTCCTGTCCAGCGCAAGTCCCCAGTAAGGAGAGAGCAATAGCAATTGTTCGAGTTCACCATGATTCAGATCCTCTAGTTTTTTGTTGTTCCAATAGATGATCCCCACAAGTTATCCTCCCTTGATTTACCCGAAAAATAGGCGAGTTTTCTGGTGTCATAACCTATTGTATTCCCATAGTATGTATGGAATCTTCAGATCATGATGAGGAAAGGAAGGGACACAATGGGAAAACACCATAAACCGATCCCGAAGGCTGCGAATTCCCTTCAGGATGAGTGTATACGAGTGCAGAAAGTGTACGACTGGGTGACGGATACACTTTCGGTGACAAAAAGAATCGCTTTCTCCCATGAAGAAATGAGAAGGATCGAAGAGGCGATGGAAGACCCTGGCCGCCGCCCGCTAAGAATTAAGTGTAAAACGCCAAGAACTCCACCTGCCTTCCCATTAAGCAACGATCATCACCATAAATGCGTCTCCGAACATTTTAATTGTGAGCAAATCGGGGAAAAAAGAGATGTAACAGTTGCAGTAAATGGCGGCTTTGCAGATGCCCAGCTTGTTGAATTGTTGTTCACATCAGATGTCATTATAGAAGTGGTTGACCGGCATGGAGAAATTGTTACAGATATTCTGGTGAACGCTTCAGTCTTAGAATCATTTGTGCTTTGTTTCCCGGATGGAACAGATCTCTTCTGCAGAATTACGAAAATCCTTTGCAAAATCCCGACAGGAACCGTTCTATTAAATTCACCATGTCCATCGCACTTTACGATCGAAGTGACATTTTGCATCGACATTCAAGTAGAAGCTGAGGTTAAACTCGAAGTACTCGCTAAATTCTGTACGCCAAGAAGCAATGACTTAGTATCATCTGTTGAAGATAATGATGTTTGCCCAGATATCAGCTTCCCTGAACAATGTCCGGGAATTTTCCCAAGACCGAATTGTGATTGTGCAGCAAGCGGGGAAGCTAATGGGATGACGGGTGAAAACGCATCGGAAAGAGGACGATTGGCAGTTCTTGCTGACATTTGCCCGAATTGCAGCATTCATGACAGCTCATTGCGCTTTACTTTCGAAGATCTTGATACGAGCGACGGCCAAAAGAATTTTACATTTACAGCTACCGACTTTGATCAAGAAACATTATGCTGCGAAGAATTTAAAGGCGGACTTAAGTTAACCATTTCCGGTACCGGAAGGTTGGGAGATGGGGAAGAATTCGACTTTAACTTTGCGGCAGTAGACAGCAAGTCAGGTGATTTATTCCAGCTACAATTAATTAACGATCGTGGAGTCACCGTATTTGAATCTGGAATTGTCAGTGTAGAAGAAGGTAATTTAACCGTGTCAGATTGTGTAACATTTGAAGATATTAAATTTAAACCACAACCATAAATGAAATGATCTGAAGAGTGAAAAGAGCGGGAGGTGCATCTCGCTCTTTTTCATAAAAATAAATGAAATAAAAATGAACGAATGCATTTTACATACATAATATAATGATGGGAGCCTATGTTGAAGGGGGAATCGGGATGAATTCTCAAAAAGAGCGTTTGAGCTATGACCGCTTAATTTCACGAACGCAGTATTACCAGGAAAAAACGCTTGATCTTGAAAGGAAGCTTGTATTTGCTGAAGAGACGATCGAACGTCTGCAATCCGAATTGAAGGCTGCCTCGCGAGAAAAAGAACTTGAAGAAAAGGAAATGGAAATTCAAAAGTTAAAAGTGGAGTTAGAAAACGTATATAGCCAGTTAAATGAAGCGAAAAAAGTGAACCATGAACAACGAATATTAGATTACGAAGATTTGCTTAGCAAGATTCAGGTTGAAATCAACGAAAAGGATCAACTTCTTGAATCGTACCAACAACGGATAAAGGGTCTTGAAAAAAGGTTGAATTTGAGAAAAAATGTGGATCGCACGTTACTGAACTTTCCGGAAAATGGATCGGGCACGTTAGTTGAAAAAGCAGATTTTAACAGCATTTGTTATTTCAATAGTTCGGTCATATTTAACGAAAATCGGACCGGGATCATTAAAGGTTCTTTCCATATGGAGAATACGGGCATTCAGCCGCTTGAAAATCCATACATCTGTTTTCGTTTTCAGCCGGAGGAAGCATGCATCTTAAAAGGAAAAATATTCTCTCCAGAACTTCATACTGCCAATAGCGATCAGCTGGCGAATTTTGGATGGATGTTCATGGATAATGAATGGGCGAATGCGGCAAAAGAACGAGGAGAAATATGGATATGCCCTATCCAGGAAACGAAGATTTTACCGGGTGAATCTTTAGCTGTTCAAGATTTCCAGATCCCATTTAAAAAAGATATCGATCACAACATTATCGTAGAAGCCTTTGTCTTTTATAACAAGCAACAATATAAGGTGAAGGCGGTGAATCACATCGCTGTAAACTTTTAACAGAGGATGTTCAAAAAGTCCGGGAAACATTACGGTCGGATTTCTTTGTTGGCTTGCTATTCCGTTGCTCACGTATTAAATGTATACGTTCCGCTACTCAAAGCTGCGCCGCCGTGAACTCCTCCGTCCTGTTTGTCCTCCTTTTTGAACAGGATGATTGAAAAAAAGTATTAGAAACATCATTCAAGATGTTCCTAATACTTTTTTCATGGCAACATGGGGTATATCCGCATCAAGAAAGGTTTCTTCTGAGATGAGATCATATCCCAATTTTTTGTAAAAATCTTTTGCCTGTACTTGTGCATATAATAGAAGTGCAGGATATTGGTTTTTCACTGCGACCTGCTCCATGTGCCTCATCATTAACGCACCGAGATTTTTATTTCGGTATGACTTAAGAATGCAGACACGCTCTACTTTAGCGCCGTCATCTATAGGGCGCAGCCTTGCAGCGCCAACGGGTTTATCCTCATCATAAAGGACAAAATGGAGAGACTCCGCTTCACGTTCATCAATTTCAAGTTCTTCAGGCACATTTTGCTCTTGTACGAAAACTTCTTTCCGGACTTCGAGCGCATCTTTGTAAGCGCTATCAGATGTTGTTACAATGGAAAATTTCATGGTTACTTTCCTCCCAGCTTAAACTCTCGATAAGGTAACCAGTTGCCTTTTTCGGACTTTCTTAGCAAATGGATGCTTTCAACTACTTCCTGGTGCCTGATATCGAGCATTTTTAAGCGTTCCAACACATCCGCATGTTCAATATCGGATAATTTTTGAGCCAATGTTAAATGAGGCACAAAATTATAGCGCTCTTCATTTTCTAGTGGGCCTGAATAAAAGGCATCATGCAATGCACGTAAATCATGCCCATCGTTCACTTTTAAATAAATAACATTGTTTACGGGATGGAAGGAACCAACCTTTTCAATCGTAATTTCAAATGGAGGAACATTTTTGGTGATTCTTTCGATGTAGTCAACGATATTATCAATTTCTGAGTCAGATGCATCAAAGCTTTCCTTTAGCGTAATATGTGCAGCAATCCATGCATAGTGCGGGTCATAACGTTTTCGATAAGAATTCACTTTTTCTTGCAGCTCTTTTGATGGGAAAATAACGATACCATATCTCATATAATTTCCTCCTTTGCATTATGCTAAAAGCGAGCGGCGACTTTATAGTGGGCAAAAATCGCTACGAAGTTCATAAATACTGCTGCTGCTTTTTATTAGTATAGCAAATATTCCTACAGTTTCCCAGTTTGGCTATAATCCGTAACAAAATTTTAACGCGGGATAAAGGTCTTTCTGCCAGTTTGCCCAAAGATGATTACCGTTAAATTCAGTATAGCGATACTCAAGCTGCTTATTAGAAAGGACAGAATGTAATGTTCTGTTCGGTGTTAAAAAATCTTTAATGCCTCCCGCGGGGCTTTTAAACTGATGCTCCTCATCGCCAATCGAATGATAAATCGTAAGTAGATCCAACGTGTTCGCAGTCTCGGCCATATGTATGATGTCATTGTCAATAAAAGGTGATTGTAAAATTAATTTGCCAAACGTTCTCGGGAAGAGAAGTCCGGCTTTAAGAGCAACATAGCCGCCAAGGGAGTCGCCCATTAAGCCAAATCCGGCTCCAAGCAAATACGTAGCGAAATGTTCATTGATGAATGGAACGAGTTCAAAAGCGAGAAACCGCAAATAGCTTTCATGTTTCTCCCCTTCAGGGTGGTATTTGGCTGGACGATCTTTGCCGCGATTATGATCAACTGCAACGATGATTAATTCCTCAATTTCTTTTTGGCGAATGAGTTCATCTGCCGTGCTCGCAAGCTTCCCGAGTCGAAAATAATCCTGGCCGTCCTGGGCAATAAGTACAGGATATTTATATAAAGGAGAATAGTTTTCAGGATAGTAGATCAACAGCCGGATTTCTTCTTTTAATGTATTGCTGTAGATCATTTGTTCTTTTATTTCGCCATTTATGGTAGCCATTCAAATCCCCCAATTGTCAAAAGTCGAGTGTTGTTTGCCGTTTCATTGTATCATAAATGCTATAATGGAAAAAATAGCACCATCCGTCGAAAATACTGATATAGAGGTGAGTTAGATGAGAAAGCGTATTTCTAGTCGTGAAGTAGAAATTGCTGCAAGAACATTATTAGCTGAGCGTGGTGTGAAAGTAACGGATATTGCCGAAATTGTTTATGAAATGCAGGCGCCGTTTTCACCGAATTTGACGATGGAAGAATGTATTGAAAGCGTTGAGGCTGTTCTGATGAAACGAGAAATCCAACATGCCTTATTGGTCGGCATTGAGCTTGACAAACTTGCCGAAGAAAGGAAGCTTTCAGAGCCGCTGCAATCCATAATTGAAACAGATGAAGGGCTTTTTGGCGTGGATGAAACGATCGCCTTAGGCGCCGTCTTTGGCTATGGAAGCATAGCGGTGACTACGTTTGGTTATCTCGATAAATATAAGACCGGAATCATTCGCAGCCTTGATACGAAAACAACCAATAGAGTGCATACGTTTTTAGATGATTTAGTTGGAAGCATTGCGGCAAATGCGTCGAGTAGATTAGCTCACCGGCTCAGGGATAAGGAAGAAAGGCTGTCTTTAGAGGAAATACGCAAGCATGATCAGGAAGAGAAAATCGGCTAAAAAGCGTGAGCTGCCTGATCCTATCAGGGTTGGGCAGTTGGGGTTTAATTTTTTTATAAAAAACTCTTGCAAAAATTCATTAAGCCATATATAATAAAACTTGTCCGATACAAAAGAATACATAGTTAATCATGAGCCGTTAGTTCAGCGGGAGAATGCCACCTTGACAGGGTGGAGGTCACTGGTTCGAACCCAGTACGGCTCATTCCTATTATAGCACTTTGCTTAAAGCAAAGTGCTTTTTATTTAGCAAAACGAAAATTCAGTCTTCCATTTCTTTTATATTAGGCTGAGAACCACTTTTAAACGTTTCTATCGTTTCAGAAAACCCAAAAATACGAGTTTTATTTTCTAAACTAACGAATGTATTGTCCAAACTCTGTGTTCTATTTTCCAAACTACCCAAATTATTGTCCGAACACCGTATTTTATTTCCAATTTGCTGAATGTATTGTCTAAACTAGAGTAATTATTGTCCGAAGGCAATTCGTTGCTTCCGTATCCGTTCTTCGTAAAAACCATCGTGTCTTCCTTCCTACTCGCGTCCAACATCCGCAACTTCAGAACCGTTCCTTGCAATTGGCGGGAATTGTGGATCCTGTCCGGGAAATGACATAGGGGCAGCATGCGGTGATGCTCCGATCATCGCTTTGAGCTCTTCGTATGTTAAATATAATGGCTCCATCGGAAAACCGGTGCTCCACAGCCACCAATCTGCTACCGTCGGGGGAGTGGGGGAGATCGGAAATGGGAAAGCCGGGGAAAACCATTGTCGAACAACGGAATCGTTCATTTTTTCTCTCCCTTTCAAAATGGTCTTATGCCAGTATATGCAAAAAATGAAATAGTTGGGACCAAAAGAAATGCTCAGAATCGTCGCGTAGCCGATTCCGCTCTTCCTCATTATTGTGGACGTTTTGCAGCGATTCCGTCACCTTCAATAGCGGCACGTTCTTCAAAGGCTTTCTCCACTTTTGCCGGAATACGGTTTCTGGAAATTTTATTTTCACCAGAATAACCATTACCTTGAGCCGGTGAGTATTGATTTTTGATGTTTTTCATTTTAGTAGTCCTCCTTGAAGGTATTTTGTGAAAAAAGGCACGTTGTAATGCATTGGACTGTATTATCGGTGTCGTATTGAATAGAATGGCAGCATATATATGAAAACAAAAAAGGAAAGATAGGATGCAATCAAAAAGAAAACTTCCGTTGTATTCGATTCGTATTGAAGAGAAGAATGTTAAAGCGTTAAATAAAGATGTATCGTCTGACCGGCCAGTTCCCGCTAATTTATCGATCAGCAACAGCCGAATCGACAAAATGAAAATTATGATCAGTTATCGTGGAGCCCATATTCGAAAACTGCCTAAAAAATCTTATCAGTGCACATATGTAAAGCCGGATATGTTTTCAGGGGAAAAAGAATTTCATTTGAATGCGGAATACATCGACCACTCCTTTATTCGAAATAAACTATCCTTTCATTTCTTCCAGATGATTGGCTGTCTGGCGCCTGAAGCCAATCATATCCTTCTCGAGATCAATGATGAATTTCAGGGGATATACTTGCGGCTGGAATCCGTCGACCGCTATTTCTTAAAACAAAAAGGTTTGCCGGATGGGGCGATTTATTACGCTGAGAATGATGATGCGAACTTTTCCCTCATTAGCCCTATCGATAACGATGTAAAGGACTCCTTCGATTCGGGCTATAGCCGGAAATACGGTACAAAAGAAGATGATGAAAAACTAAAGCAATTCATCTATAAAATCAATACAGTGCCGCAAGCCCAATTCGGCAAGGAAATCATTAAGCATGTGAATGTGGACAAATATTTGCGCTGGTTGGCCGGCGTTGTTTGCACACAAAATTTTGACGGGTTTATTCATAATTACGCTTTGTATTATCCGAGAGAAACAGGGTTGTTTGAGCTTATTCCATGGGATTATGACGCAACATGGGGAAGGGATATCCACGGCCGGATGTTAGCCTATGATTATATCCCGATCGAAGGCTATAATACGCTAACCGCAAGAATCCTGGACGTTCCGGCTTTCCGAAAACAATATAAAATGTTGATGAGAAAAATTTTAAATCATCAATTTACCTTAGAACAATTAATGCCAGTGATAAATATGATGTACGATCAATTACGGCCATATGTCGATCAAGACCCGTATAAAGGCAAATATTCAGGCCGTTTTGAAAAAGAGCGGCATGTCATTTCACAGTATATTAAACAGCGAAATCGATATTTGAAACAGCATTTATTAGAATTGGATTAAAACGTAAAACTCCATCGCCAAATGATGGAGTTCTGCCATTAAGGAATGTGAATTGACTTAATATGGTGTAAATTAAGAATGACCGTTTCGCCTCGAGCCAGTGTCAATTCAATAGAGTTGCCAATTATTTTTTCGAGTTTGCCGATTTTGCGGCTATCACTGCCAGGGTCGAGGACGATGAGTTGATCGATGAACTTTCTTAATTGTTCTTCAAGAGTGCGGCAAGCGAAACATTGGGTGGCTTTAGAGGAAGGTCCTGGTTCCTTAATCCATATAGGGTTTGATTCGCGGTATAAGGTGTCAGCTTAGTCTTTTATTCTCCTGTTTACAAAACATGTATGGATTTAAATCTATCGTAATCCCACCTTGTATCCATTGACTTGGAAAATGTAGCTGTAAGAAGGGCTCCTTTGCGGTTAAATTTTAAAATGATGATAAGATGCCCTTCTTACAACCTGGTTTATATGAGTACTAGCACATTCTCGTGATCCATGCTTTACTTGGGTCGTTTTTGCCTCCCCATGAACGCATTGATCGCTTTGAGCTGCTTTCTTCCGGATCTCTAAACATATATCGATGTGTACCGGATACGTGAGCTTTTTTGACAGCTTCATGAACTTCTGAGAAACTTCTTCTACGTCCGCCGTCGCTTCGCCTTTCACCTGTGCGCCTGCTATCACTTCTTCTGTTGCCTGTACGTCTGCCGTCACTTCTTCGATTACCGCTGCGTCTGCCGTCGCTTCTTCGATTACCGCTGCGTCCGCCGCCACTTCTTCGATTGCCGCTTCCTTTATTGCTGCTTCTTCCGTTGCCGCTAGACTTGCCGCTGGATTTATCATCATCTTTTTTCTCGATTTCATTTAAGCTTTGGATGTGGTAAATTGGCACATAAATGACTTCTTCTTTAACAACAAGAACCAGGTGATCATCATGAATGTGTGTTATGACACCTTCAACGCTTTCAGGGCCACCGCGGTTAATTTTAACCCATTTATATTTCATATTTTTGCATATCGTGTGGAAAGAATCGCAGTCGATATAGGAAGTGCCGTTATCGTATCCAGAGTAATCTTGAGAATGTTTTGTGACGCTCTTTATATGCTCATGCTGGTAGTATAATACATCACCGTCTTCACTTAACAGGACGCAGTGATCGTCTTTACAGCACATTAATGTCCCTTTTTTAGATTCTGGGCCGCCGAGATTAATTTTTACATTGCAACCAACTAAAGGATGAAGAATATTTTTTGACATTCTTTTATTCACAAATGGTTCCTCCTCATAAAGATATATAAACACCTGATGCTACATGTTATGTATCATGGGAGGACAAAGTACTACGTTATTAGTCTATCTTTTTCAAAATTATACGTTTGTCGGTAATGAAAACGCACAGAATCTATTAAAAACAGGCTGCCGTCATAAAAAAATGAGCAGCAGCCTGTCGTTTAAAATAGCCAATCCACGAACGAATCCCATGCGGATTGCTTTTTCGGATGTTTTTTCAATTCTTTTTCCGCTAGCGGCAATTTAAAATCACTTGTGTTTTCCGGAACGTTTGCTTCACGTAAAATTTCCTTAAACAATGGCGGAAGGGTTTGTGTACTGGACGATGTTAAATAATTTTGCTTTTTGTCAGGGTTGTCGTAGCCGAGCCAGAATGCCCCGACAATGTTTGGTGTATATCCAACAAACCAGTGGTCCTTCGTTCCGCGGATGTCCCCATTTTCCACTTGAGTGGAACCTGTTTTTCCAGCGATGTCCATGCCTGGAATATTTGCATTAACGCCAGTTCCTTCTTTAATTACACCTTGAAGTAAGTACGTCATAAGTTGAGCCGTTTTTGGTTTCATGACTTTTGTCTCATTCTTTTCCCATTTTTCAATAATTTTGCCGTCGCGGTCTTTAATCGCGACAATCGCATGAGCCTCTTCCATTTTTCCGTTATTGGCAAAAGCACTGTATGCTTGTGCCATTTTAAGCGGGGAAGTTCCTTCATATAATCCACCTAATGCCAGGCTTAAGTTACGGTCTTTTTCTGTTACTGGGATGCCAAATTCTTTTACTTTCTCATAACCTTTATCAAGGCCGATTTTATTTAACAGCCAGACAGCCGGCACATTTAACGATTTTGCTACAGCTTGATACATCGTGACTTCACCGCGGTAGGATAAATCGGCATTTTTGGGCTTATACCCATTAAAGTCAACGGGTTTATCTTGCAGGGTGGAATAAGGGCCATATCCGTCCTCAAGTGCTGGAGTGTAAACGGATAGCGGCTTTATTGTAGAGCCGGGTTGGCGTTTTAACTGTGTAGCCCGGTTAAAGCCAAGGAATGTATGTGTTCCTCTTCCTCCGACAAGTGCGGAAATTCCTCCTGTTTTCGGATTGATAAAGACTCCGCCGCTTTGCACCATTTCATTTGAGGTGCTGCCGGGGAACATCGAACGATTCTCATACACATTTTCCATTGCTTTTTGCAGCTTAGGATCAAGCGATGTATAAATCGTATATTTGCCAGACAAAATTTCTTCCTTGGAAATACCGTATCGTTTTTCAGCCTCTTGAATGACATAGTCAACATAATACGGGTAGTTCTCTACATTTTTACCCGGGGTCTTTTTATGCAGGGCAATTTTTTCGGCTTTTGCTTGATTATATTCGGTTTGCGTCAAGTAGCCTTGTTCTTTCATTAATGAGAGAACGACATTTCTTCGCTCGATTGCTTGCTTATAATGACTGATCGGCGAATAATAACTCGGAGCTTTGACCAACCCGGCTAGCATTGCCGATTCACTGATGGTTAAATCCTTCACGTCTTTTCCAAAATACGTATTAGCGGCACTTTTAATCCCCCAGGCGCCGTTGCCGAAATAGACCGAATTAAGGTACAACTCAAGAATTTTATCTTTCGAATAGGTTCGTTCAATCTTTTTTGTATAAAAGATTTCCTTAAATTTCCTGCTGAATGTTCGGTCGTTTGTTAAAAACACATTTTTTGCAAGCTGCTGTGTGATCGTACTTCCCCCCTGGACCACTCTTCCTGCCATTGCATTACGCACCATAGCCCGCATAATACCGGTATAATCGATTCCATGATGTTTATAAAAATCGCGGTCTTCTGTTGCCACAATCGCATGGATCATCGATTTTGGAATATTGTCAAACGTAACCCCTTCGGATCTGCCGATCATTTTGCTTGCAAGCTGGCCATTTTTGTCATAAATGAGTAACGGCTTTGCAACGGCATAGTCTAATTTGCTAATGTCGCGCGTCCAAATACAGATGTTAACGATTAAAAACAATAAAGCAAGAATGGCCGCCGCTAGAATAGCGATCGTTTTAAGTTTCTTTCGTTTATGTTTATTTTCATATTTTAACTTAAGCCTGCGATTCAACCTGGATTCGGTTGTTTGTACTTGTTCCATTTATATCACCTCATCGCTGCTTGTATCATACTATCAAATCACTTGATTAGAAAATGGTAAGTAGAGGAAATCTACTTTAAGTTATTTATTAATCATACATAACGCCTATCATTTTGGAAAGGAAAGTACTTGTTTTTAAAATACAACATTTATCTATATGTACTCGTCCAAACAAAATTTTTCTCTATGAATAAGTTATATTGAGGCTGTAAAAGCCTTAATATTTGCCTTAAGGGGGATTCTTAAATGTCCAATTATGAAGATGATTGGTATGATGGCGATCGTCGCAATGAAGAGGTTAATGTAAACGACACTGTAGATGTCGCGAATGACATTTACGATCGTAACAGCAACCGGGCGATTATTCGAAACAGCGGCAATTCGTATGTAAATATTAATATTGATATTGAAGATGAAATCCGCAATCGAAATCGCAGCCGCAGTCGCCGTAACCGCGATTAAATGTAACCATCTGATAGAAGAATAGGGATATTAACACAACGTTGTTAGTATCCTTTTCTATATTAATAATGGAGGTTTAACGGATTTGGATCCTTTGAAAAGAAAACGTAATGATATACGTGGAGAGCTAGTTGAAGAAAACGTTTATATCAAAAATACATCGGCTGTAAATCATAGCGGCAACTCGGATGTTGATGTCGATGTCAATGTGAATGTTGAAACGAACGCCATCGCCTATGCCTTTGCTTGTTATCTTCTTGCTGCAGGAATCATTGATGACCGTCAATTTGGTAAGATGATTAAAAAATTCAGGCACTTAATGGATGAAGATAGAGAAGCAGCAAGAAGAGAAAAAAGAAGGGACACGGATAGGAGGAGAAGAACAAGCAGCAGTGTCAGAGAAGTAGTGGAAGAAAACGATTCAAGGAATGCAAAAGTATTCGACTTTCCTGGAAGATAGCGATCGCTAGTACTTAATTTATAAGGCACCCTCTAGTACATAGAGGATGCCTTATCTTGTTTAAGAAATGCGTTTGTTTGTTACCATTTTTAGTTTTCTCTGTTGTAACTCGTATAGATCGAGGAGCCTGTCTAATTCTTGGCTGTATCGAATCGTCAGTTGGTCGGACAGGCCGTGTGTTCTGGCCGTATCTATCATTTGCTTCCGTTTAAACTCGATATATGTGGTTAACAATTATAAGACCTCCGATTTAAATATACTTGTCCTTGACCAAAATTCATTATGCTACATAATGTTCGAGAAGAAAAGCCTTTCGTCGAAACTTCTAATAACCCGACAAAATTTGAATGATTTTTCTGTGCTGGATTGATAAGATTCGACGAAACCAAAACTTGCCAGAGTGACGGTTATTCTTTCTTTTTGACAATATCTAATGAAATTTGGCATTTTCGCTAATGAAGGTGTTCAAACATATACAAATGTTTCCTCTGGGGAAAAAGGTTGCTCTGGACTCATTATCATTTCGAACGATATGATATTTATATGATTTTCTTGAGAGGAGACATTTATGGGAGATCAGATAACCTATCAAAAGGTTGAACGAGGTGTATATCTTAGTTTAGGTGCGTATATATTTTTATCGATCGTAAAATTGGCCATCGGAATTATCTATTCGTCAAAAGCGCTTGTCGCAGACGGTTTGAATAATACAACTGATATCATTGCTTCTGTTTTAGTTCTAATCGGATTAAAGATTTCACGAAAACCGGCGGATGAAGACCATCCTTACGGTCACCTTCGGGCTGAAACGATTGCTTCAATGGCATCATCTTTTATTATGGTTTTTATTGGCCTTGAAGTATTGATTTCTGCGGTTAAAAGCATTTTTAACCCTGCCTTGCGCACTCCGTCTACTTTAACAGCAATTGTGGCAATTGGAGGGGCCATAGTGATGTTTGCGGTTTATGTCATCAATTCAAAACTTGCGAAAGTAACGGGTAGCCAGGGGTTAAAAGCGGCAGCCCTTGATAACCGCTCTGATAGTTTTGTCAGTTTAGCTGCGGCAGTCGGCATTTTCGGTTCACAGTTCGGCCTTCCGTGGCTTGATCCTCTCGCCGCAATCGCCGTATCAATGGTCATTTTAAAAACAGGCTGGGATATTTTTTATGAAACCTCACACAATCTTTCAGATGGTTTTGACTATAAAGAAGGAAAAGATATAGAAAGAAAAATATTAGCGGTAAATGGCGTTGAAGATGTCAGTGAGTTAAAAGCGAGAAAACATGGGAATCGTACCATAATTGATGTAACCATCCGTGTGGATCCAACGTTAAATGTTATCGAAAGCCATCAAATTACGGAAGAAATAGAGAAAAAATTAGAACATCATTATAATGTAGAAAGCATTCAAGTTCATGTAGAACCGCTTGAAAAATGTGATATAAAGGAAAAGCAGGATGATCACTGATCCTGCTTTTCCTTCATCTTCTTTTATGAATAAGAAAACTGGATCATACTATTAATATATGATAAGAAAAACTTATGTTGGAGTAGGTGGAATTCATGCAGCTTTCTGAATTTAAGATATTGCAAATACTCGCTGAAGAATTAAATATGCGTAAAGCGGCGGAACGGTTATATGTTTCACAACCTGCATTAAGCCAGCGCCTGCAAACGATTGAGAACAATTGGGGGACGAAAATCTTTATTCGTTCGCAAAAAGGGCTATCGCTGACCCCTGCGGGCGAAAAAATAGTAGAGCATGCCCTACGGACATTAAAAGATGAGGAACGAGTGTTAGATGAATTAAACATGCTATCGAATGAAGTGCACGGGACATTGAAGATTGCCGTTGCTTCGATCATTGGCCAATATTGGCTTCCGAACGTGTTGAAAAAATATGTGGACCTCTACCCGCATGTGAACATTTCCCTTATTACCGGATGGAGCAGCGACATCATGAAGCATATATATGAAGATAGCATACATGTTGGAATTGTTCGTGGAAATCCGGAGTGGAAAGGCATCAAAACATATTTGTTGGAGGATCGGCTTATTTTAGTAGATACCGACATTTCCAGAATCGAAGACCTGCCGCAAACAAATAAACCATTTATTCAGTTTAAAAGCGCCTCAACCTATTATCAAGAAATACAGGACTGGTGGCATAGTCATTTCCAGACAACGCCGCAAAAAACAATCATCGTTGATGAAATTGAAACATGCAAGCAGCTGGCGCTTCACGGGATCGGATACGCCATTTTGCCTTCGGTCAGTTTAAGGCCGGAGGATGAAGTATATAAAATTCCATTAAGCAATGAGGATAAAGAGCCGATGAAACGGGATACATGGCTTATTTACCAAGAATCCGCACGAGAATTGAAGCAGGTAGAGGCGTTTCTTCAACTCGCTAAAGAATTTAAGTAAAATATAGTTTACGTATTTCCTTATTAATGGTTTAATAACAATCATAAGTGAATTTTTATAAGAATATTGGAGGGTTTTACATGAAAATGATGGATGCGAATGAAATTATCGCTTTTATTTCGAACAGCACGAAATCGACTCCTGTGAAAGTTTACATTAAAGGTGATTTAGAAGGAATTCAATTTGGCGAATCTACTAAATCATTTATTAACGGAAATACTGGTGTTCTGTTCGGTGAATGGAAAGAAATCGAACGGGCGTTGAAAGAAAATGAAGGAAAAATTGAAGATTATGTCATTGAAAACGATCGCCGCAATTCTGCGATTCCATTGTTAGACATGAAAAACATTCATGCACGCATTGAGCCTGGTGCAATTATTCGGGATCAAGTGGAGATTGGAAACAACGCCGTTATTATGATGGGAGCTTCTATTAATATCGGTGCAGTTATTGGTGAAGGCACGATGATCGATATGAACGTTGTGCTTGGTGGACGAGCTACAGTCGGAAAAAACTGCCACATTGGCGCAGGAAGCGTGCTTGCAGGAGTGATTGAACCGCCTTCAGCAAAACCGGTTGTCGTAGAAGACGACGTTGTTGTTGGTGCTAATTGCGTCATCCTTGAAGGAGTGACAGTAGGAAAAGGAGCGGTTGTCGCTGCAGGTGCAGTCGTTATCGAAGACGTTCCACCGTATACGGTTGTCGCTGGAACGCCGGCTCGCGTGATCAAGCAAATTGATGAGAAAACGAAATCGAAAACGGAAATTAAACAAGAGCTCCGCAAATTAAATGAAGAATAATCATTTCGGGGTTTCTTGAAAGGACTCAAAGAAAATGCCATCTTTTGTTGAGATTCGCAGACAACTTCATCAAATACCAGAGCTCGGGTTCCAAGAATTTAAAACACAAAAATTCCTGTTAGACTATATAAAAACATTGCCTCAAGAGCGGCTTGAAATCCATAGGTGGAAAACAGGAATACTTGTTAAAGTTCATGGCGTGCGGCCAAAACGGACAATTGGATACAGGACGGATATTGACGGTTTGCCCATTTTCGAGGAGACATCATATGCTTTTAAATCGCTTCATGAAGGGAAAATGCATGCATGTGGCCACGACCTTCATATGACGATTGCCTTAGGCGTATTAACTCATTTTGCCGAACATCCAATTGACGATAACCTGTTGTTTATTTTCCAGCCCGCTGAGGAAGGCCCGGGCGGTGCAAAGCCAATGCTGGAGAGTGATATTTTCAGTCAATTAAAGCCTGATATGATCATTGCATTGCATATTGCCCCTGAATACCCTGTAGGCACGGTAGCAACGAAGGAAGGCCTCCTATTTGCGAACACTTCTGAGCTTTTTATCGATTTAAAAGGGAAGGGCGGACATGCTGCTTATCCCCATCATGCGAACGATATGGTCGTTGCCGCAAGTTATCTTGTTACCCAGCTTCAGTCGATTGTCGCAAGAAACGTAGATCCGCTCGATTCAGCTGTCGTAACCATCGGGAAAATTACGGGCGGGACGAAACAAAACATCATTGCTGAACAAGCAAGAATTGAAGGAACGATTCGCACATTGTCGCTTGCTTCAATGGAAAAAGTAAAATCGCGCATTGAATCGATGGTCAGAGGAATCGAAGCGTCATTTGAATGCGAAGCACTCATTGATTACGGAGCGAACTATCGGCAAGTGTTTAACGAAAGCAAGTTGACACGTGAATTTATGGAATTTGTCCAGACAGAAACAAATGTCAATTTGATTGAGTGCCGTGAAGCGATGACAGGAGAAGACTTCGGTTACTTTCTCGATGAAATTCCCGGATTCATGTTCTGGCTCGGTGTCGATTGTGAATACGGGCTGCATCACGCAAAGCTAAAACCGGATGAAGGCGCGATTGACGTTGCCATATCGACCTTAGTATCATACTTAACATGGAAATCCAATCATTAAAAAACGACCGCATCCCGCGGTCGTTTTTTTTAGTGGAATCGGTAATTCGCAGATTCCGACGATAGAACCGTTCTAAAAGACACTTTTCATACCGCTTGCTCTGATTATGTCCAAAAGTTTAGTTTAAAGACATTTTATAAGTCGGAGCCCCGTTTTTAATACTAAGCTTTGGATAGAGCCTCAAACAGTTGGTTACATTAAGACAGAAAAGCGGAAACGCTATCGTGATATTGGGGTAAGGAGGTGGAACAATGGCTAGAATTGGTGTAGAAGAATCATTAACCAACGTGTCAGATGCACTTCGGGCAAGAGGGTATGAAGTTGTTGAACTTCGAAATGAAAATGATGCAAAAGGGTGTGACTGCTGTGTCGTTACAGGATTAGATCATAACATGATGGGCATTCAAAATACGTCAATTAAAGGTCCTGTCCTAAACGCTCACGGTTTAAATGCTGACGAAGTATGCAGCGAGGTCGAAAAACATTTAAAGCAATAAGGGAATGAGTTAGGAACAGTGCCAAAAAGGGCTGTTCCTCCTTGTTTATTTACATAAAAGGAATGGGAAAACATTGATAAGGGGGTGAATCTGGATCATGGAATTCTATAATATCATCATCGTTATTTTACTAATTGTTATTACCGCTTTCTTTGTCGCCTCTGAATTTGCGATCGTCAGGGCAAGAAGGACAAGAATTGAGCAGCTGGCCGAACAGGGGAATAAAGACGCCATTGCTGCGAAGAAAATTATTGGTAATCTTGATGGTTATCTTTCAGCTACCCAACTTGGAATTACAATGACATCATTAGGTCTTGGCTGGCTCGGGGAACCGACGGTAAAGGCAATTATTGATCCGATCATCAAATTATTTAGAGTTCCTCATGCACTTGAAAATACGATTTCTTTTATTATTTCGTTTGCACTTATTACATTTATTCATGTCGTGCTGGGGGAATTGGCTCCCAAAACCTTTGCCATACAAAAAGCAGAATCGATTCTCCTGTCCGTTTCAAGGCCGCTCATCATATTTAACTATGTCTTATTTCCTTTCATTTATTTGCTTAATGGCTCGGCTAACCTTTTTTCACGGATGTTCGGAGTAAAGCCGGCCAATGAGAATGAAAAGGTAGTGACGGAAGAAGAGCTGCGCCTTATTTTATCGGAAAGCTTTGAAGGCGGTGAAATCAACCAATCCGAATATCGCTATATGAACAAAATTTTTGAATTTGATGACAGGACGGCTAAAGAAATCATGGTACCGAGAACGGAAATTGTTTGTTTGTACACACAAAATTCATTTAAAGAAAACATGGAAATTATGAGGGCGGAAAAGTTCACCCGTTATCCGGTTGCTGATGGCGATAAAGACCGTTTAATTGGCCTCGTTAACATTAAGCAGTTTTTTAATGAACATGTAACAGAAACAGAAGGGGATTTAAATGATTATATACACCCGATTATAACGGTACATGAATCGATTCCTATCCAAAGGCTGCTTGTTAAAATGCAAAAAGACCGTGTTCACATGGCCGTATTGATGGATGAATACGGGGGAACCGCCGGGATTGTGACCGCGGAAGACATTTTAGAAGAAATCGTTGGAGAAATCAGGGATGAGTTTGATGAAGACGAACAGCCGCGCATTCAAAAGCTTTCGCCGACGAAAGTTGTTTTAGATGGGAAAGTATTAATTTCCGAAGTGAATAATTTGTTCGGACTTGATATCGATGACACTGATTTGGACACAATCGGAGGCTGGATTTTATTTCAGACGGTTGATGTTGCGGAAGGGACAATGATTGATTACGAAGATTATCGCTTTACCATTTCCGAAGTTGACGGCCATACTGTAAAGAAAGTCGAAGTAGAAGCTATAAAAAAAGAGAGTTCATCCTAAGAGGAACTCTCTTTTCCTAAATTAAACTTCAAAGTCCACATCTGGATGATCTTCCGAAGATTTCTCCGGTATTTCAATCCCTTCTTCCTTTAATCGGCGCTTCAGGCGGTCATACAGAGCATTTTCAACTGACCATTTCTTCAAGTTCTCAGTTTTGGCCAAAATTCGAAGAGAAAGATCATCCGAATCCCCTGACTGAACGACTAATACTTTCGGTTCTTCTAATAAATGCGGGATTTTATTAGCCAACTGCTGGCATTCCTCTTTAATAATTTCAAGCGCATTTTCAACTTCAGGCGATGATGGAATTTGTATGTCGACAAGTGCTCGCATATTTCCTCGCGAATGGTTAGAAACACTTGTAATCAAGCGATTCGGGATGTAATGGAGAGTTCCATCAAATCCGCGAACCCGCGTTGTGCGTAATTCTACTTCTTCAACAATGCCGGAAAAAGACCCGGTTGTAATATAATCGCCGACATCAATCTGTTTCTCAAGCAAAATAAAAAATCCTGTCACTATATCACTGACTAAATCTTTTGCGCCAAATCCAATGGCAAGGCCAACAATTCCGGCGCCTGCTAAAAGCCCTCTTATATCAAGGCCAAACAGTCCAAAAACAGCCACAAACACGATGAAAATAAGAGTGTAGGCGAAAATACTGTTCATTAATGTTTCTAACGTTTTTGCCCGATATTTTGACATTTCATTACGTTTGGCAAAATTGTTAAATGCCGTATGAATGATGGAATGACCGACTTTTTTTACGATGGAGTAAATAATAAAAATGACAATCAGTTTTAAAATAAATATCCCTGAGGAAACCGCTAAATCTCCATATTGAATGTTTGTTATTGCATGAAGCATCTAAACCCTCCCAATCTATTCTCATTTACTAAGTATAGCGAATGTAAGATAACAATCCAATTATTTCACTTATGACGTTTAAGCTGTTAAGATAAAGGGCAGATTATAAGGTGTGCTGATGGAAGTATTAGCCTAAATTAAATTAATTATTAATTAACATTGACTAAAAAGAAAGCTTGTTTTATAATGACTAATGTAAATCAAATCTTTAATATTGTTGGAGGGATTTTTTCATGGCAGAACGTATGGTAGCAAAACAAGCACCACGCTTTGAAATGGATGCAGTAATGCCGAACAAAGAATTCGGCAAAGTAAGCTTAGAAGATATTATGAAAGAAGATAAATGGACGGTATTATTCTTCTACCCAATGGACTTTACTTTCGTTTGCCCGACGGAAATTACGGCAATGAGTGACCGTTACGAAGAATTTGCTGATCTTGATGCAGAAGTTATCGGTGTTTCCACTGATACGATCCATACACATAAAGCATGGATTAACACTCCTCGTGACATGAACGGATTAGGCGAGTTAAACTATCCGTTAGCCGCTGATACAAACCACGAAGTATCTAAAAAGTACGGTGTTTTAATCGAAGAGGAAGGTGTGGCGCTTCGCGGTTTATTCATCATCTCTCCAGAAGGTGAATTGAAGTACTCTGTTGTTAACCATAACAATATCGGCCGCGATGTGGATGAAACATTACGCGTGTTACAAGCGCTTCAAACAGGCGGACTTTGCCCTGCGAACTGGAAGCCTGGCCAAAAAACTCTTGAAGTTTAAGTGAAAAATACATGAAAAGGACCTAACAAGTAAGTTAGGTTCTTTTTTTTTGTCTCCCTTATCGAAAAAAAAGGAAAATTAACAACAAAAAAAATAATGAAAAATCCAGTGCAAAAAGATGGTTATTTCTTCGTGTTACGTTATATGATGTATATTGTACTTATTTTAATAATTTTAAAAAGTGGGGTGGGGGAAGAAGTGGAAACGTTTAAACGTTTGAAAGAATTTTACTGGCCTTATCGAAAGTATTTCATATGGTCTTGTATGGCGCTCATATTAGTAACGGCGATAACGGTCGTTTATCCGATGGTATTGCAGCTGACGATTGATAAGGTCATTACGGAAAAGCAGTTTGGGCTTGTACCTTATTTAGCAATAGGTTTTATTGCCCTCATGGCTTTAAAAGGGGTAGCCACTTATTTTCAGAACTATTTAGGGGATCTGTTCGGAATTAGTGCCGTCTATAAGTTAAGGGAAAAGCTGTATGAAAAATTGCAATACTTGCCGTTCAGATACTATGACAATGCGAAAACGGGCGACTTAATGTCAAGGCTCACGGCGGATGTAGAAGGGTTTCGTTTTTTCTTATCGTTCGGTTTTGCCCAATTCATTAACTTTGTCTTAATCATCGGCTTTAGTTTAGCGGTTATGTTTTATTATTCCATTCCACTTGCACTTGTGACATTAGCAGCTCTTCCATTTTTAGCAATCGTCGTCTATCAATTTGATAAAGATGTGCACCCGGCGTTCAGGGGAATACGCCGCTCGATGGGACGTCTCAATACAAAAGTTCAAGAAAATATTAGTGGAATCAATACGGTAAAATCGTTGTCCCGTGAAGATTTTGAAATCAGCAAATTTGTAACGTCTAATGAAGACTATAAAGGAAGGCAAATCGATACGGCGAACATTTGGGCGAAATACTTTCCTCTCATGGAGTTGATTGGAAATTTGTCGGTCGTCTGCTTGTTGTCATATGGCGGATATTTAGTGATCAACGGAAGTTTAAAGCCTGGTGAGCTTGTGGCCTTTTTTAGTCTTGTTTGGTACATAATGGGGCCAATTATGTACTTAGGCTTTATTATTAATACGTTTTCCCAGTCAAAAGCTTCGGGTGAACGGTTACTCGAAATTTTAGATGAGCCTGAAGATATTCAAAATCAAGAAAATGCGATAGAGGTAGACGAAATTGAAGGTGAAGTGGAATTTAAACATGTCACTCATCAATACGCCAATGAAAAAGAATACGCTTTAAAAAATGTTTCATTTAAAGCGGAGAAAGGGAAAATTATCGGTCTTGTCGGAGCGACTGGAAGTGGCAAAACGACATTAACGCAATTAATATCCCGTTTTTATGAACCTTGTGACGGAGAAATTTTGATCGATGGAAGGCCAATTCAAGATTATTCGGTCCAACACTTGCGAAGAAACATCGGGGTCGTCTTGCAAGAATCATTTTTGTTTTCTTCAACAATTAAAGATAACATCGCTTACGGCAGGCCGGATGTGCCGATGGAGAAAATTATCGATGCGGCAAAACGGGCACAGGCTCACGATTTTATTATGGAACTGCCTGATCAATATGAAACCATTTTGGGGGAACGTGGGCTCGGACTCTCAGGTGGCCAGAAACAGCGGATTGCGATCGCGCGGGCAATTTGCATCGATCCGCGAATTTTAATATTAGACGATGCGACGAGTGCGGTCGATATGGAAACGGAGTTCAAGATTCAAAAAGCGTTCCAGGAAGTAATGGCGGGAAGAACAACGTTTATTATCGCCCATCGCATTTCCTCCTTAAAACATGCGGATGAAATACTTGTTTTTGAAAACGGAAAAGTGGCAGAACGCGGCACACATGAAGAGCTCATTAGAGGAAGCGGACTTTATCGCCGCATTTATGATATTCAGTACAAAGATAAAGAGATCCTCTATCAAAGCCAGAGAGTAAGAGGAGTGGGAGAATGAGCGCTAAACGAAAAGTAGAAAGATTTCGTTATTCGAATGAAAATGTCATTGATAAGCCGTTTAATTGGAAACAAATGACACGCCTCTTAGCTTATATGAAGCCATATAGCAAAAATTTATTACCTATGTCGATCATTGCAATGGTGATCACTACGGCCGTTCGATTAGTGATTCCAATTTTCATCGGTGTTTTAACGTTTGACCATGCGGTTGCCAATAAAGATGTGCCGCTATTGATCAAATTGATTATCGCGATCGCGGGTATGTATTTGATTTCATGGGTTGCTAATATCTTGAGGATTCGCTGGACGAATAAACTCGGTCAATACATTATTTTTGATATCCGGCAGCATTTGTTTAAACATATCCAACGATTATCGCATCGATTTTTTGATCAGCGGTCAGCAGGTTCGATTCTCGTTCGGATCATTAATGATGTTAACTCGATGCAAGATTTGTTTACAAATGGTGTTATCAACACATTAATGGATTTAGTGTTGCTGGCCGGAATCATTGTGATCATGTTTCTCTATAGCGTAAAATTGACGCTGGCCATTATGGTCATCCTTCCACTGATGTTTTTTGTTTCAACCAGTTTACGTAAAAAAATACGCCGCTCCTGGCAAGTGGTCCGGTTAAAACAATCGAAACTGAATTCTCATTTAAATGAAAGCATTCAAGGAATCAGGGTGACTCAATCTTTCACGCAAGAAAAAGAAAACATGAGCTTTTTTGAAGGTGTGAACAATGAAACATTTGAAAGCTGGAGGGATGCATCACAAAAGAATGCGTTTTTCCGACCATTTGTCGATATGTCAAATGCAATTGGAACCGCTATCTTAATCTGGTTTGGTGCGTACCTCATTGACTCTGGATCACTGAATATCGGGGTATTCGTCACTTTTGCTTTTTATTTAGGAATGTTTTGGGAGCCTGTATCGAGGCTTGGCCAGGTGTACAATCAATTGTTAGTAGCGATGGCATCATCCGAACGCATTTTTGAATTTTTAGATGAACGTCCAAATGTCGCGGAAAGCGACCATCCGATTGTACTAGAAAAAATTCATGGAGCTATTCAATTTAACGATGTTGAATTTTCGTATGATCATAAACGGAAAGCGTTAAACGGAATCAATTTGTCGATTGGCGCTGGCCAGACGGTTGCTCTCGTTGGCCATACAGGGTCTGGAAAAACGACGATTGCCAATTTGATCAGCAGATTTTACGATCCAACAGCAGGAAGTGTGGAAATTGACGGATATAATTTAAAAGACATCCAATTAGACAGCTTACGTCAAAAGGTTAGTATTGTCCTGCAAGATACATTTATCTTTTCAGGCACAATTATGGAGAACATTCGGTTTGGCCGACCGACTGCGACGGATGAAGAAGTAAAACGTGCAGCCGCGTCGGTTGGTGCCGATACGTTCATTAACCGGTTACAAAATGGATTTGATACTGAAGTAGAAGAAAGAGGGAATGTCCTATCTGTCGGGGAACGACAATTGCTATCATTTGCAAGGGCGCTACTAGCGGATCCGGATATATTGATATTAGATGAAGCGACGGCAAGTATTGATACCGAATCGGAGTTGAAAATCCAAAACGCTTTAAGAACTCTTTTGAAAGGTCGAACGGCCATCATCATTGCTCACCGTCTCTCTACCATTCGCGAAGCGGATAAAATTGTCGTGCTAAGTTCCGGCAATATTATCGAAGAAGGCAATCATGATTCACTTATGCAGCAAAAAGGGGAATATTATCATTTAGTCGCATCGCAGTTTAAGATGTTGGAAGCGATGTAAAAAATGGAGTGGATCCTATTTCCACTCCATTTTCTGCACCTTTTTGCCGTTAAAGTTAATTATGGTAAAATTGAATGAAAGATGGAAAAGCATGGGGGAATGGGTGTGAACAAACAGTATACCGTTATTGGACTCGGCCGTTTTGGGGGCAGTATTTGCAAAGCATTGAGTGAAGCAGGAATGGAAGTATTGGCAATTGATATAAATGAAGAACGGGTAAATGAATTTTCGAACATCGCCACACATGCTGTTATCGCGGATACGACCGATGAAAATGTGTTAAAAAGTCTTGGGATTCGCAATTTTGAACATGTTATTGTCGCGATTGGCGATAATCTTCAGGCCAGCATCTTAACTACGTTGCTTTTAAAGGAGCTAGGTGTTAAAAAAATTACAGTAAAAGCCCAGAATGATTATCATGAAAAAGTGCTGCAAAAAATTGGTGCCGACCGCATTATTCATCCAGAGCGGGATATGGGAATTCGGATTGCCCACCAGGTCGTATCGAGCAGCATCAAGGATTATCTTGAACTATCGGAAGAGTACAGCATGGTTGAATTGGTCGCTACAGCGAAAATGGATCATCAAACTCTTGCCAATCTTGATATTCGGGCGAAATTTGGTTGTAACGTCGTGGCTATCCGCCGTAAAGAAGAGATTATTGTCTCGCCGAAAGCCGATTTAAAAATTGAAAAAGGCGATATTTTAATTGTAATCGGCGGAGATAAAGATATTAACCTTCTTGAAAAACAAATGCTTGCAGATAGTTAAAACCGGTTATCCATTTAGGATAACCGGTTTCGTCATTTCAAATATTAAATTTCCATAATAATTGGCAAGATCATCGGACGGCGCTTCGTCTTTTCGTAAAGGAAAGGAGCAAGCACATCAGTAATCTCATTTTTTATTTCCGACCATTGGGTGGTTCGTTTTTCAGCCATCAAGTTGTCCAAATGCTTTGCGAGTAAATCTTGTGCATCGTTGATGAGATCGCCGGATTCTCTCATGTAAACAAATCCGCGTGAAATAATGTCAGGTCCGGCCTCGATTTTAAATTCTTTCATATTCATGCTGACGACCACGACGACAAGTCCTTCTTCGGAAAGAATTTTCCGATCACGAAGAACGATATTTCCAATGTCCCCGATGCCGTTTCCATCGACATAAACGGAACCTGAAGGAATTTTACCCGCAATTGCCGCTTCATTTTCGGATAATGCAAGTACTTCGCCATTATCCATGATAAAACAATTTTCGGCCGGAACATCACAATCCGTTGCCAATTTCACATGGGTTTTTAACATCCGATATTCCCCATGAATCGGCAAGAAATACTTTGGCTTGATCAAGCGAAGCATTAATTTTTGCTCCTGCTGGCCGCCGTGTCCGGAAGTGTGAATGTTGTTCAATGAACCGTGAATAACTTCCGCCCCCGCCCGGTACAGCCTGTCGATCGTCTTGCTGACGCTTAATGCGTTCCCCGGAATAGGAGAAGAAGAGAAGACGACAGTATCTCCAGGGATGATTTGAATTTGCCGATGGGTTCCATTTGCAATTCGCGATAATGCGGCCATTGGTTCACCCTGGCTGCCGGTGCAAAGAATCGTCACCTGATTGTCAGGGAGACGGTTAATCTGGGCTGCATCTATAAATGTATTTTTCGGCGCTTTAATGAAGCCAAGGTCTTGCCCGATATCGATGGCAGAATCCATGCTGCGGCCAAAAACGGCTACTTTCCGGTTGTTTTGCACGGATGCTTCAACCACTTGTTGCAAGCGATGGATATTGGAAGCAAAGGTTGCAAAAATAATGCGCCCATTTACTTTACGGAAAATTTCCTGGATGCTTTCGCCTACGGTTCGCTCCGATAGCGTAAATCCGGGAACCTCACTGTTCGTGCTGTCTGAAAGCAAGCATAAAACGCCTTCTTTCCCAATCTCGGCCATCTTTGTTAAATTAGCTGGCTCGCCAACTGGTGTAAAGTCAAATTTAAAATCTCCAGTGTGCACAATGTTACCCGGAGGTGTCTTTACAACCACACCAAACGATTCAGGAATACTGTGGGTTGTTCTAAAAAAGCTGACAGATGTTTTCCGGAATTTAATAACGTCATCTTCCGTCACTTCGTGCAATTGTGTCCTGCGCAAGAGCCCATGTTCTTCAAGCTTGTTCTTGATAAGGGCGATCGAGAGCTTTCCGCCATAAATTGGGACATTAATTTCCCGAAGCAAATAAGGAATGCCCCCAATATGGTCTTCGTGGCCATGAGTAATGAATAAGCCTTTAATTTTGTCCTCATTTTTGACAAGATACGTATAGTCCGGGATAACGTAATCAATGCCTAATAATTCATCTTCAGGGAATTTAATGCCCGCATCAATTAAGATGATTTCATCTTGAAACTGTACGCCATACGTATTTTTTCCAATCTCTCCTAAACCGCCGAGGGCAAATACAGCAGTTTGATGGTTTTTTACAAATTTCATATGTTACACATTCTCCAGTTCAAATGATTTAGATTCTTTCTCATATTCAAGGAATTTTCCTTTGATTTCTTGTATGTATTCAATGTTGTAATTGCGGTCTGCTAATTTTTTTCGGACATCTTCTAATGACTCGCCTTCAACATACAAAACTTTTGTATTTTCGCGAATTGGTACTTCTTCTTTATTTTCTTGATAAAACACTTTAAAAATCATATTTTTCTACTCCTTACCGAAAACTTTATTTATTTCTTTTTATATTATAAAGGATTTTTAGCCTTTTTCATAGGAAAGATGAGATGAAAGATGACTTTCATCTCATCTTTTTGCATTACGATTAATGGAAGCAATAACGATTTTTCATTCTGTTTGTCAGGCAAGGGTATTGTTCCATTAATGCACGCAGACGGCGCAACATTCTTCTTCTTCGCTTCATTAGTATCACCCATTTTTTTTACGCTTAGTATGTGCAAGAGCGTAAAATAAAATAAACCCTCCTCAACTATTGCTTGAGGAGGGCTTATTTGGAATCGGCAGCCGCTCTTTCCTATCGATAAAGCGCCATTTGAGCAGGGGGCTCAAATGGTTTTTCTTTATTAATTCGATCGTAAAACATAATCCCGTCTAAATGGTCAATTTCATGTTGAAAAACAATGGCGGGCATTCCTTTTAATTTAAGTTCAACCTTTTCTCCTTTATGGTCTATGCCTCTAACGGTAATTTTAGCATATCGCGGCACGAGGCCTGGAACGGGGCGGTCAACGGAAAGGCAACCTTCTCCGCCTTCTAAATATGTGACTTGAACAGAGTGGCTGACAATTTTAGGGTTAAATAATGCCACGCTATACAATTTACCATTGTCGTCTGTCACATGAACGGCTATTAATCGTTTGGAAATGCCAATTTGTGGAGCTGCCAATCCGACACCTGGCCGCAAATGATATTTTTGAGCCATTTCGGGATTTTGTGAATGAATAAGAAATTCCAACATTTTTTTTGCTGTTTCAACATCTTCCTGACGAGGAGGAAGGGATACTTCTTTTGCTACCTGGCGAAGAATAGGATCTCCTTCTCTTATAATATCTTTCATTGTTAACATCATTTTTTTCCTCCATTTAACCTGATACATTTATTTTACCATATGGAAAAAGTTTATGCCTAAAGGGTATTGAATAGAAGCAACGAATTATATAACAGATGGTAACCACGAGTGATACAGAATGATACACTTGTTTAAGTTTAAAACCGTCTCGATTTATAGAATAGTGAGATTTAAGAATTGACTGCGCTTTATTTCGTAGTGTAAACTAATGATGGCGATGAAAAATTGTACTACTTTTTGCATGAGCATTCAGTAATACAGTTTTGTTTAAAGTTTTATGGCAAACCAGTCATGTAGAAAGAAGAATTTGGGCATTCTAACAAGTGTGTGTCTTTTTCTCATGATGAATTTATATCGGCCTAGAAAGGAAGAGGTGAACGTAATGAAATTGAATACGATCGAAACTGTAGAAAGCCAATTCGAAACGTTTCAAATTTTATCGGAAGATGGCGAAATCGTAAATAAAAAAGCGATGCCTGATTTATCCGACGAACAATTACAAGAATTAATGCGCCGTATGGTGTATACGCGTATTTGGGATCAACGTGCAATTTCTTTAAGCCGCCAGGGGCGTTTAGGGTTTTATGCGCCTGTAGCCGGCCAAGAGGCGTCGATGCTTGGATCGCAATTTGCATTAGATAAAGAAGACTGGATTTTGCCAGGATATCGCGATATTCCGCAAATTGTATTTCACGGATTCCCGCTTTACCAAGCATTTTTATGGTCTAGAGGACATTTTCAAGGTGGGCAATTCCCGGATGGCTTAAATATTTTGTTCCCACAAATCATTATCGGTGCCCAAATTATTCAGGCTGCCGGTGTTGGCCTTGGTCTTAAGAAAAAAGGCAAGAAAAACGTTGTCATTACATATACGGGTGATGGCGGTTCTTCTCAAGGCGATTTTTATGAAGGGATTAACTTTGCCGGCGCATACCAGGCACAAACAATCTTTGTCGTTCAAAACAACCGATTTGCAATTTCTGTTCCTGTCGAAAAGCAATCTGCCGCAAAAACTATCGCGCAAAAAGCAGTCGCTGCCGGTATCGAAGGAATTCAAGTCGACGGGATGGACGTTCTGGCAGTGTATGCAGCAACTAAACAAGCGCGCGAACGTGCTTTAAACGGAGAAGGTCCAACATTAATTGAAACATTAACGTACCGTTTTGGACCTCATACGATGGCAGGGGACGACCCGACGCGTTACCGTACAAAAGATCTTGATAACGAATGGGAAAAGAAAGATCCATTAGTCCGTTTCCGCAAGTTCTTAGAGAAGAAAGGGCTTTGGACTGAAGAACAAGAAACAGAAGTGGTAGAAAAGGCGAAGGAAGACATTAAAGCAGCTATTAAGAAAGCAGATAGCGCGCCGAAACAAAAAGTAACCGATTTGATCGGCATTATGTTCGAGGAGCTTCCTTACAACCTTCGTGAACAAATGGAAGAATACAAAGCAAAGGAGTCGAAGTAATATGGCTCAAATGACAATGATCCAGGCAATTACAGATGCGATGCGTACTGAATTGAAAAAAGATGAAAATGTTCTTGTATTCGGAGAAGATGTAGGTCAAAACGGCGGCGTATTCCGGGCAACGGAAGGGCTTCAACAAGAATTTGGCGAAGATCGTGTATTTGACACGCCGCTTGCCGAATCAGGGATTGGCGGGCTTGCCATTGGCTTAGGCTTGACAGGGTTCCGTCCGGTTATGGAAATTCAATTCTTCGGCTTTTTATTTGAAGTAATTGATTCCATCGCTGGCCAAATGGGACGCATGCGTTTCCGTACAGGTGGAAAACTTCATTCACCGGTTACGATCCGTTCACCTTTTGGGGGCGGGGTAAAGACTCCTGAAATGCACGCGGATAGTTTAGAAGGCCTTATGGCCCAAACGCCAGGGGTGAAAGTTGTGATCCCATCCACTCCTTATGATGCAAAAGGCTTATTAATCTCAGCCATTCGCGATAACGATCCGGTCGTATTTTTAGAGCATATGAAATTATATCGTTCGTTCCGCGAAGAAGTTCCAGAGGAAGAATATACAATTGAAATCGGAAAAGCCGATGTAAAACGCGAAGGAAAAGACATTTCCATCATCGCATATGGAGCAATGGTACATGCCTCTCTTAAAGCGGCAGAGGAGCTTGAAAAAGAAGGCATTTCCGCTGAAGTTATTGATTTAAGGACAATTAGCCCGCTTGATATTGAGACAATTATCGCTTCTGTTGAAAAAACAGGACGCGCGATTGTCGTTCAAGAAGCGCAAAAACAAGCAGGAATCGCTGCAAATGTCGTCGCTGAAATTACGGAACGTGCGATCCTTCATCTAGAAGCTCCAGTTCTTCGTGTTGCGGCAGCGGATACCGTCTATCCATTTGCAGCAGCGGAAGATACATGGTTACCTGATCATAAAGATATTGTTGAAAAAGCGAAGCAAGTCTATAACTTCTAATTTTTAAATAGACAAATAGGGATTCATTTCTAAATAGTGATGAAAACCTCGAGAAAGAAAAAGGAGGCGTTATCATGGCGTTCGAATTTAAGCTTCCCGATATTGGTGAAGGTATTCACGAAGGTGAAATCGTTAAATGGTTCGTAAAACCGGGAGATGAAGTAAAAGAAGATGATATTCTTCTTGAAGTTCAAAACGATAAAGCCGTTGTTGAAATCCCATCACCGGTCGATGGGAAAATTTTAGACGTTAAGGTTGAAGAAGGCACGGTTTGCGTAGTAGGCGATGTACTTGTTACGATTGATGCTGAAGGTGAAGTTGAAACAGGCGACGAGCCGGCTGAAAAAGAAGAAAAAACAGAAGAACAGCCAAAAGCCGAGGAAGAAAAGAAACCTGCAAAAGAAGAGAAGAAAGAAGCGCCTGCAAAAGATGATTCAGATGACAACAAACGAGTCATTGCAATGCCTTCAGTACGAAAATATGCCCGTGAACTAGGCGTTGATATCCGAAAAGTGCAAGGATCCGGCGATAATGGTCGCGTATTAAAAGAAGATATTGATAAGTTTGCTAAAGGCGATGCCGCTCAAGAAGAAAATAAGGCAGCTGAAACAGGAAAAGAAGAGGCAGCTAAAAAACCTGTTGCGATTCCGGTTTCTGAAGCTGAAACACGTGAAAAGCTTCGCGGTGTCCGTAAAGTCATCGCAAAAGCAATGGTGAATTCAAAACATACAGCCCCTCACGTAACATTGATGGATGAAATTGATGTGACTGAGCTCGTCGCGCATCGCAAGAAATTCAAATCTGTCGCAGCTGAAAAAGGCATTAAGCTGACTTACTTGCCTTACGTCGTCAAAGCATTAGTTTCAGCTGTACGTGAATACCCTGCGTTAAATGCGTCAATTGATGATGCAAATGAGGAAATTGTGTACAAGCATTATTACAACATTGGTATTGCCGCTGATACGGAGCATGGTTTAATGGTTCCGGTTGTTAAAGAAGCAGATCGAAAATCGATTTTCAAAATTTCTGCTGAAATCAATGAACTTGCCGCAAAAGCGCGTGATGGCAAACTTTCTCCTGAAGAAATGAAAGGCGGATCTGTCACCATTTCCAATATCGGTTCTGCAGGCGGCCAATGGTTCACGCCAGTCATCAACCATCCAGAAGTAGCGATTTTAGGAATTGGGCGCATTGCTGAAAAACCGGTTGTGAAAAACGGAGAAATTGTTGTTGCACCTGTACTTGCATTATCATTAAGCTTTGACCACCGTTTAATTGACGGTGTAACCGCGCAAAATGCATTAAATCATATAAAACGTTTACTGAACGATCCACAACTACTAGTAATGGAGGCGTAATAAAATGGTCGTAGGTGATTTTCCGATTGAATTAGATACTCTTGTTGTAGGGGCAGGACCTGGAGGCTATGTGGCAGCGATCCGTGCCGCTCAACTCGGACAAAAAGTTGCTATTGTTGAAAAAGGTGAGCTTGGCGGCGTATGTTTAAATGTTGGCTGTATCCCGTCAAAAGCGTTAATTAATGCAGGCCATCGCTACGAACATGCTATTTCCGGCGATGAAATCGGAATTAAAGCGGAAAATGTGACAGTTGACTTTTCTAAAGTGCAAGAATGGAAAGCAAGTGTCGTGAAAAAGTTAACCGGTGGTGTAGAAGGTCTATTAAAAGGAAATAAAGTTGAAATTATCCGTGGTGAAGCTTATTTCCATGATGATCATACCGTTCGTGTTATGACCGAAAGTTCAGCGCAAACGTACACCTTTAAAAACTGTATTTTAGCTACTGGCTCTCGTCCAATCGAAATTCCAGGGTTCAAATGGAGCGATCGTGTCATTTCTTCTACTGGAGCGCTTGCGCTTAAAGAAATTCCGAAGAAAATGGTCATCATCGGCGGCGGTGTCATCGGAATTGAACTAGGATCCGCTTATGCGAATTTTGGAACAGAAATTGTAGTATTAGAAGGCAGCAAGCAAATTCTTCCTGGATTCGAAAAACAAATGATCCAGCTTGTATCTAAACGCTTAAAGAAAAAAGGCAATGTTGAAATCTTCACTGAAGCAATGGCAAAAGGCGTAGAAGAAACGGCTGACGGTGTTAAAGTTACTGCCGAAGTAAAAGGCGAAACGAAAACATTTGATGCAGATTACGTGCTTGTTACAGTTGGACGCCGTCCAAACACGGATGAGCTAGGCCTTGAAGAAGTGGGCATTGAAAAAGACGAACGCGGGTACATTAAAATCGATAAACAATGCCAGACAAATGTAAAAGGCATTTATGCAATCGGTGATATCGTTGCAGGTCCGGCACTTGCCCATAAAGCATCTTATGAAGGTAAAGTTGCGGCTGAAGCGATCAGCGGCCATCCTGCTGAAATCGATTATGTAGCGATCCCGGCAGTAGTTTTCTCTGATCCTGAACTTGCAACTGTAGGCTATGATGAAAAATCAGCAAAAGATGCGGGCTATGATGTTACTGTTGCAAAATTCCCGTTTGCAGCAAACGGCCGTGCGCTATCACTCAATGATACAGATGGCTTTATGAAGCTTGTATCGCGCAAAGAAGACGGATTATTGATCGGTGCGCAAATTGCAGGATCTAATGCATCGGATATGATCGCTGAACTTGGCTTAGCGATTGAAGCAGGAATGACTGTAGAGGATATTGCGATGACCATTCATGCTCACCCTACATTAGGGGAAATTGCAATGGAAGCTGCAGAGGTAGCAATCGGAACACCAATTCATATCGTTAAGTAATATCGAAAAACCTCTTTCTCAGGAAAGAGGTTTTTTTATTTTAGGAAACTATAGTTGTTAAAAAACAAGTGGATAACTGGAATCGACGAATAGCCGATTCCGACATATCCAACGTCTCACTTCTCACTTCTGAACAAAGTTGTGAAGCAATTTTGTTCCATTCTTGACATATGGATAGTACAAGAGGTGAGGGGATGAGGCTGTTTATTTCAATCGTTGTGCATGCACTGATTTGGTCGGGTTTTTCACTTGTCATCCATCTTTCTAAACACGATCGCAGGCTTTTCGAGATCGTATTGCTATTCCTGTTTGCTTATTTCACTTATTTATTGACGTACTCCTTATTCAAAGAAAAGAAATTCGCCCTCCAGACAACGATTATCAGTACACTTGTATATTATGTCATGAGCTTTTGCCTCTATATATAAAACCTGCCGGGGTTCCCCGGCAGGTTTTATAACTTATTTTTTTAAATCTTCAATGGAGTTGATCTTCATATATTTTGGCACGGTTAATCCAAGTTTTGTGCCTTTAAGATTTGGACCAAGGTCCACTAACTTGCCTTTATATTTATTATAATAATCTTTGTGCGTTGTCGGCAGCCATGCTGCAACCATTCCGTCCGCGCTGCCGTCCGCCACACCGGCAAACATTGGGCCTGCTTCCACTTGTTTAAGCGAAACATTGTAGCCTTCTTGTTTTAACACCGCGCCGATGACGTTTGTACTGGCAATTTCAGATTCCCATGCGACATATACGAGTGAAACCTTTTTGCCATTTCCTTTAGGCGCTCCTTTTGTCCATTGGCTCACTTTATCGGCATGCTGTTTTATCCATTTTTTAGCAGCGTCTTCAGGTTTAGCGCCATTTTCGATATCAAGCATGACTTCTTCCATATCGGACGGTTTCCAATAAAATTGATCTAAAATTTGATAAGCCCCGGGATTATCTTCTTTCAGCCCTTTTCGAACCATTGTGTGGATCGCTTCACCTTTGCCAAAAGAGCCTTTTGGATCATCTAAATATTTTAACTTATATTTGCTGAACATCCAATGAGGGGTCCATCCTGTAACGATAATCGGTTGTTTTTTTTCATAAGCTTTCTTTAATTGTGCTGTCATGGCGGCAGCAGAGCCTTCTTTTAACGTCCACTTTTTAAGCTGATAATCTTTCATTGCTTTTTCGGTTGCTTTCATTAGGCCTGCACCAGGATCAATCCCTGTAATTTCATAATTTACCTGGCTTCCTACATTTCCTGCGCCCTTTAGATCGGGTCTGGCCTGGCCAATCGCGGCAAAAATACAAGCGACAAGAAAGACAATTGTAAATGCGCCATAAATCCATTTCTTTTGAATGGTTTTGTCAAATTGTGGCTTGATGAAATTTTGGGATATACGGTCTAAAATAATTGCGATAATAACAATGGCAAGCCCGGCTTCGAATCCTTCGCCTACTTTGATTTGCGTAACTGCCCGATAAACTTCAGCTCCGAGTCCAGGCGCGCCGACTAGCGATGCGAAAACTACCATTGATAATGCCAGCATGATGCTCTGGTTAACACCCGCTAAAATTGTCGGAGCGGCAAGCGGCAGTTGAACTTTAAACAGTTTTTGAGAAGTGGTGGAGCCAAATGCCTCTGTTGCTTCAATCAGGTCTTTTGGAACTTCTCGTATACCAAGATTCGTAAGCCTTATTGTTGGCGGTATGGCGAAAATGACGGAAGCTAATATGCCAGGAACAACACCGATGCCAAAGAAAAGAATGGCTGGAATAAGGTATACGAATGCTGGCATTGTTTGCATAAAATCCAATATTGGAGTGATGGCCTTTCGAACTTTGTCATTTTGGGAACTCCATATCCCGATCGGGATCCCGATCACAATTGTAATAACGACAGATGCAATTACTAATGCCAATGTTTTTATCGTCGCATCCCAAAGCCCGAGATTGTCGACAAGCAATAAGCCAATAAACGTAAAGATCGCGACACCCCACCTGCTCGTATAAAGTGCTAGCAGCGTCAATAATAAAATAAGAATAATTGGCGGGCCGTAGCCTAAAACGGTCATAATGATATCTAATAATGTCCCAATAATAGCAGATATGCCGTCGAAGAAAGCACCCAGATGTTGGGTAATCCATTCAACAATGATATCCACCCAATGGGCTAAAGGTAGTTTAGGAATACTCAAAACAATTATGCCTCCTTCTCGTTGTTTACATTTAATGCATCTTTATTTCCTGCAAGCGCTCCGATGACGGCGCCTCGAATGATGACCCCTTTCAGACGGTTTTCTCCATCCACGACAGCAAGTGGGAGAGAAGAAGTTGCCAGGGCATCTAGTAAGTCGATTAATAACGTATCCTCATGTACAGTCACGATGTCCCGTTTCATCACATCTTCAATCGATTTATTTTCTTTTACCGCCATAGAAGCATCATCCGCAGTAATCGCACCTAGCAGTTTTTTCTTGCGATCGACAATGAAAATACTGGAGTATCCTTGATCTTTCATAATTTGGAGAGCCACTCTCGGGCCGCGATCAGGGGAGATTTTTTCGGCGCGTTTTAATACGTGGGAGGCAGTTAATACTTTTGAAAGGTCCACATCTTCCACAAAGCGTTCTACATACTCATTTGCCGGATTAACCATTATTTCTTCCGGCGTCCCAATTTGAATAACAGTGCCATCTTTCATTAAAGCAATCCGATCTCCTATGCGAAGTGCTTCATCCAGGTCATGTGTAATGAAAATGATCGTCTTTTTCATCGACTCTTGAATTTCCAAGAGTTCATCTTGCATTTCTTTACGGATTAATGGGTCAAGGGCACTGAATGCTTCATCCATCAATAATATATCCGTATCGCTTGCAAGCGCTCTGGCAAGTCCAACTCTTTGCTGCATTCCTCCACTAAGCTGGGATGGAAGCTGATTCTCGTAACCTTTTAATCCAACCACTTCAAGCGCCTTTAACGCTTTTTCTTTACGTTCTTCAGAAGGAATGTTTTGAATCTCCAGTCCGTATTCCGTATTTTCAAGAACGGTTTTATGCGGAAAGAGAGCAAAATGTTGAAAAACCATGCTAATTTTTTTTCGGCGTACTTCCCGCAACTCTTTTGGCCCCATTTGGACGATGTTTTCTCGATCAATTAAAATTTCACCGGAAGTTGGATTAATTAACCGGTTCAACATTCGAATCAATGTAGATTTTCCGCTTCCGGATAAGCCCATGACGACGAAAATTTCGCCCGGATAGACTTCCAGCGAGGCGTGATTTACTCCAACCGTAGCCCCGGTTTGTTTTAAAATTTCTTTCTTGGAAAGCCCCGACTCAAGAAGCTTTAGTGCCGCTTTTTGAGATTTGCCAAAAATTTTAGTGACATTTTTCACAATAAGTTTCGGTTCCATATGTTTCACCCCTAGTACTAATAGTAGTAACCCTTTTTCGGCAACATATTAACATTACCCGTTTCACCATGCAGTTAAACATCTAATTTGTTATTTATTCATATTCAAAACCTTAACAATTATGAAAAAACGCCTTTGCAAAAGTTTATACTTGCAAAAGCGTTTTGAACCGCTATTTCCTTTTGTAATAGTACATGATTCGTCCATTAAATAAATGAAGTTCAGCTGAAAGTTTTTTCGCTAGGAATTTACAAAATTCGTTCGCCTTTCCTTTATCCCCATGTGTTGCTCCATCAGGGACCGTTACTTGTATGTACATCGTTTGTTCCTCGCTATTTTCTTCGGATGCCTCTTCATCGATGCCAATCATAATGTATTTATATTGGCGTGGATCCGTCCCTTTTAAATAAAACCAGCGAGAGTTTGCTTCTCGTTTTTCTTCTATCGTATATGGAAAAGAGGCTTCTTCATACTTCCATGCTAATTGATCTCCGGTTTTTGACGTGATGTCTTTATAGTACAGGAGTAAATCTTTTACTTCTTGTAGTGTGATAGATTGTTTGGCTGAAGCCGGAACTAATTTAATGTAGGCATTGTTTGCCAATTGTTCATCACTCCATTCTGCAGGATAGTATAAATAGTGTACCATTTTTTAAAATATTATGACAATATGGTTTTAAAAAGCCGAATAAAGGGAATGAAATAGTATCAATGAACTGTTATAAATCACCAGGCAATGAATATAGTTGTTATATCATGTAAACGTTTCAGCCCGCTGCGTGAAAATATTGGATCATAAGGAGGGATGGAAATGTTTGAAAAACTTTATGATGAGCAAGAAACCATTAACGTGCGGTTTGTTGGATTTACGACAGAGCATGTTCGCTATGACTTTGGAATCGTCCATACGAATATGTTTTTTGGAAAACCTCTTGTCATTTGCATGCAAACTGGCAGATCGACATTGCTTGACTTAAATGACATTAATAACTATGACTATTTGAAAAATGTGTTTAACATCAATTCAATAAAAGAAGCGGAAGACCTGGCATTATTTTTTGAAGAGACCATACCGTTTGTTCCGACCGTGGAGCAATACGATTAAATTATGTTCATATGAATTTTAAATGTGTTATACAAATTCGGTATTGACATTCCAATTGTGACATAATATTATAGAAATACGATAAATAAAGCGTTTACAATTGGGAGGGAGATGTATAACATGGGAGTTATCATTTGCCAGGTATGTGATTGTACGATCGAACATTTTGAAGATGAGAAAGTAACAACATTATATGCAAAAGAGTGCCCGCACTGCACTGAAAATGAAATTAAGAAATAAGCTCCGGAAATTCCGGAGCTCATTTTTGTTAAAGAACCGTAACAGGAATCGACCAATTGTCGATTCCTAAAACGAGTTCATCTATTTAATAGCGACGTGCTCTTTAATGACCTTTATCATTTTTAAGCTTGAGTCCTCGGGCCCTTGAACGGGAAGGCCAGCCTCGACATTTTCCTGGATGTAGTCCAGATTATCTTTTGTAATGATCTCGCCGGGAATGAAAATAGGGATTCCGGGAGGATAGACCATTACAAACTCAGCGATAATTCGCCCTACCGATTCTGCAAAAGGAATACTCTCTGTATCCGCATAAAAGGCATCTCGTGGCGACATGGCAAGTGCCGGAATATTCGGCACATGGACGGGAAGAGCCTGAGAGACGCTTTCGATTTCCTCGTTACTGTAAAAGCTGGATAGTTCCCGAAGAGCGGTAACGAGGATATGCGTATTTTTCTCGTGATCGCCGGTCGTAATTAAGCAGAGAATATTGTAAAGATCAGATAATTCGACTTCAATGTTGTAATGTTCGCGCAGCCATACTTCAGCATCATACCCCGTTATGCCAAGTTCTTTAACAGAGATTAAAAGCTTCGATGGATCCATATCATATGTTGCGCCCGTTCCTAATATTTCTTTTCCAACACAATAAAGATGTGGAATTTCATTGATTTTCGCCCTTGTTTCATTAGCCAGCCTAATCGTTTTCTCGGCTAAATCATGCCCTTCCGTTGCCAATCGTTTTCGTGCTACATCAAGTGAAGCGAGCAATAAATACGATGTAGATGTCGTTGTCAGCATGCTAAGAATCGTTTGAACGCGGTCTTTTGATACAAGCCCTTCTTTTACATTTAAGATCGAACTTCCAGTTAATGAACCGCCTAATTTATGGACGCTTGTCGCTGCCATATCCGCTCCGGCTTGCATGGCAGAAAGCGGAAGTTCATCATGGAAATGAATTAATACGCCATGTGCCTCATCAACAAGAACAGGGATCGAGTATGAATGGCTAATCTCTACAATTTCTTTTAAATTGGCACAAATGCCAAAGTAGGTCGGGTTAATGACAAGCACGGCTTTCGCATCTGGGTTTTGCTTTAATGCCTTCCTTACGCTTTCTGGTGTAATTCCGTGCGATATGCCGAGTTCGTTGTCCACTTCCGGGTGGATAAAAATCGGTGTTGCCCCAGAGAAAACGATCGCTGTCATAATCGATTTGTGCACATTTCGCGGCACGATAATTTTATCCCCAGGTGAACAAACAGATAGAATCATCGTCATGATCGCACCGCTCGTGCCTTGAACGGAGAAAAATGTATAATCCGCACCAAACGCTTCAGCCGCAAGTTTTTGCGCTTCATCAATCATTCCTTTTGGCGAATGAAGGTCATCCAAAGGCGCGATGTTAATTAAATCGATGGATAAAGCATTGTCTCCGATAAATTCGCGGAATTCCGGATCCATGCCGGCACCTTTTTTATGGCCGGGGATATGAAATTGTATCGGATTTCGTCCGGCATGTTTTTTTAAACCGGTAAACAATGGAGTTTCATGTTGTGACAATATTCAGCACCTCATCTATAATAAACATAATCATAATTGTTTTATTATACATAAAACATGAAAAGTATATCAAAATTCATTCTAATATGTAAGGATTATTTTAATGAAGAGGGTGGAGATTTGGTGAAAACGAGGGTAACCAAACTTTTGGGAATTCAATATCCGATTATTCAAGGCGGGCTTGCTTATCTTGCTTATTCGAAATTAGCGTCTGCGGTTTCAAATGCAGGAGGATTAGGGCAAATTACGGCCATGTCACTTCAGTCGCCGGAAGAATTAAGGGAAGAAATTAAAAAGGTTAAAGCGCTAACGGATAAGCCGTTTGGTGTTAACTTTGCGATTGGACAACATGGGAGACCATTTGAACATATGCTTGAAGTGGCCATCCAGGAAGAAGTGCCAGTGATCAGCATGACAGGAGGAAATCCTGCGCCGATTTTTGACATGCTGCAAGGAGTCAATACGAAAAAATTAGTGCTTGTCGCCTCAAGAAGACAGGCGCAAAAGGCTGAACAACTTGGAGCAGATAGCGTAATGGTTGTTGGCCAGGAAGGCGGGGGCCATATTGGAAAAGAGGATACCGGCACGTTTGTGTTAATTCCACAAGTTGTTGACAGCGTTTCCATTCCGGTCATCGCCTCCGGTGGAATTGGCGATGGCAGGGGATTGATGGCGGCGATAGCCCTTGGAGCGGAAGGAATTGAAATGGGGACACGATTTATTGCAACGAAAGAATGTGAACACGCCCATCCTATTTATAAAGAGATGATCGTTAACGGAGCTGAAACGGATACGGTTGTTATCAAACGAAAAATAGGTGCACCCGCACGAGCGATATCGAACACTTGGACCGATAAAATTCTTCAAGAAGAAGAAACCCGACCTACATATGAACATTTAAAAGACTTCATTAGTGGAGAGCGAAATAAAAAGTTAATTTACGAAGGGTTAAAAAAAGAAGGTTTTGGCTGGGCTGGCCAGGTGATCGGAAGAATCCACGACATTCCTTCTGTTGAAGAATTAGTCAATCGAATGATTGAAGAAGCTAAACAAATACAGGCAAAATGGAAAGGAATCTTTTGAAAATATTAGATACTTACCTATACCATTTTATTTAACCCCAATATAATGATGGTAAGAAGCGGAGAAAAAATCTCCCCTTCCTGCCGTCAATTTGCCACGTAAGCTTGTTTTTTTAAAAGGTAGAGAGGTAAGAGTGTTTCAAAGGTTGAATCAATTTTCGCAGCTAATTCTTCTGCACTCATATGTATAACATCTTCCCGAGAAAGATGAATACCGCATAGTAATTCAGCTTTTTTTACCGTTTTAAGTCGATCAATCATTTCTTCTAATTTGCTTGTTTTGATTTCTTGATGAGGATATGCTATCGGTTTCGTATGATCGCCTGACCAAACGAACTCGTCTGGAATCGTCCTTACAATTTCCTCTATTCTTTTTTCCATTAGAGCTCCAAATTGTTCTTTTATTGGGCACTCATAAATAATCGCAAACCAGACGAACATATGGGTTTCGAAGAGTCCGATTTGGAAATGGGGGAGCATTTTGTAACCACGAGAATTACTTGAAAAAGCAACCCACGTATCGTTAGGCGGATTCACTTTTCGTCTTGCATGTTTGGCGACATGAAAAAACATTTCTTCCCCGGTCCGGGCAGATAAAATGGGCGCAAAATAATTCCCGAGTTCCTCGAGTTTTGGCCAGATGTTAGATTTTATTTTTTCCATCCGAGCCTCTAATCCATCTACCTTGAATACGTCAAAATCTTCCTTAGAAAATGCTGCATGAATCGACATCATTCATTCCTCCTTACTGACGATATTCTCCATGTAGTTTATCATACCATTTTGTACATCTAAAAACTCAAAATTGATTTTTTCGTATCGAAAAGATTGAGCATTTGTCGGTTACAGACGAGATAAAACGCCATATGATAGAGTGAAGGATTTTTAAAACGACACTAAAAAATTTTCATAAAAACGATAGGGAAGGGAAGTGTAACAATGAAACAAGTGATTCAAACATTAAAAAAGAATGATGCTGAGCGGAGAATTCCTGTATTGAAACTTGAAATTGACTATGAATTATCAACATTGTTTGATGCAATGAAAGCAAAAGACCAAAAGCAAATTAATGACTCTAAACGGAAACTCGAAAAATTGCGCCAGGAATTAGTGAGATTAGAGGCATGATCAGGCCGGATTCAGGATAATAAAAACTAGCCGACCCTAAAATGGAGGGTTCGTTTTTTTGTGATTGAATAAGTGTGCGCTATAATAATAAAAAAGATTGAAGTAATGGAGCTGATAAGATTGAATGTTTCTACATGGCAAACCATTTATGAATGTGCTGAAAAGTGGATTTTTGAGGCGGGCGAACTGTTAAAACAATCGTTCACTGAAAAACGTACAATTACATATAAATCGAATTTTTCAGACCTTGTGACCGATATGGATAAAAAGGTTGAAAAGTTTTTTATCGGCAAAATTAATGAAACATTTCCAGAGCATAAAATACTCGGTGAAGAAGGCTTTGGTGATGAAGTGACAAATGCCGATGGAGTCGTCTGGATAGTTGATCCGATTGATGGGACGACAAACTTTGTCAATCAACAATTCAATTTTGCGATTTCAGTTGGGATTTATGAAAACGGCGAAGGGAAAATTGGGTTCATTTATGATGTTGTCAGAGGCGAACTGTTTCATTGCATGAAAGGAAAGGGAGCTTATTTGAACGAGAAAAAGTTGCCAGCCCTTGAAAATACGAGTTTGAATGAAGCGGTAATAGGCATTAACGCAACATGGGTGAGACCGAATACGAGGATCGATCATCATCGTCTTATTCCAATCGTCAAAAATGCCCGTGGAACAAGATCTTATGGGTCAGCGGCTTTGGAGCTCGCGTATGTTGCATGCGGCAGGCTGGATGCTTACATAACGATGCGCCTTTCCCCATGGGATTTTGCCGCAGGAATCATATTAATCGATGAAGTCGGCGGGATCGTAACGACTGCCTCAGGAGATGAAATTAATGTTTTAGACAAAAATAGCATATTCGCCGCCAAACCGGGACTCCATGAATCCATTTTAAAAGAAATTCTTCGCTGATAGGAACGATCAGCGAAGAATTTTTACATAGGAGAATATTAAGGAATAGGTGGCGAGCGTACGCCCAGCCCCTCGAGTCGCTTCACCTCCCCTGTGGCGGCAACAGCCACGAGCATCTACTTCACGAATAAGCTTCGAGTTGTCTCGACACAGCAGGCTTCGGAGCTTCTCTTGTAGAGGAAGAGACATTGAGGGTGAGGCGCAAGCGCAAGCAGCTGTCGGGCAAGCCAGGACGGCGAGGATTGCACCGTTGTCCACAGGACGTCGACGTAGTTAGGTGCAATTCGGGCGCTTTCGCTTTTCTTATATTTTGCCGGCTTCTCTAAGCCGCTTTTTTAACGTGAAGCCTAAGCCCATGAATACGATGACGCCTATAACCGCGAGAATTCCGATGAGCCAGCTTTTTTCTGCAAGCGCAACGCCAATGGAAGCAATCGACAAAGCGGCTAACATGGCGATTAGAAAAAATATAACGTTCGTAAATTTCAAAGTTAACCCTCCAATCTTCATGTTTATTGTAAATGATTTTGTGAAAAAAAGAAAAAGATATTTCATTTGTGCTATAATAGAACAGTTGTAAATAATTCAAGATAAAAATGATCTCATTGATATAGATCTTTAAGGAGAGATTACGTTGAAACGTCGAGAAGACATTAGAAACATCGCGATTATCGCCCATGTTGACCATGGAAAAACAACGCTCGTGGACAAACTTTTGCATCAGTCCGGCACGTTCCGTACGAATGAAAATGTGCATGAACGTGCAATGGATTCTAACGATCTTGAAAAAGAACGTGGAATTACGATTCTGGCAAAGAATACAGCCATTAATTATAAGGATAAACGCATTAACATTATGGATACACCGGGACATGCCGACTTTGGCGGAGAAGTCGAAAGGATTATGAAGATGGTTGACGGGGTATTGCTTGTTGTTGATGCCTATGAAGGCTGCATGCCGCAAACGCGCTTCGTGCTAAAAAAAGCATTGGAACAAAAATTAACGCCAATCGTTGTCGTTAATAAAATCGACCGCGAGTTTGCCCGTCCGCTTGAAGTCGTTGATGAAGTGATTGATTTATTCATTGATTTAGGAGCAGATGAAGACCAGCTTGAATTTCCGGTCGTATTTGCTTCGGCGATTAAAGGAACAGCAAGCCTGGATCCGGAAAAGCAGGATGAGGATATGACCGCTTTATTTAATGCGATCATTGATCATATTCCGGCACCTGTTGATAACAGCGAAGAGCCGCTTCAATTCCAGGTCGCATTGCTCGATTACAATGATTATTTAGGCCGTATCGGGATCGGGCGTGTCTTTAGAGGGACGATGAAGGTTGGCCAGGCCGTTTCCTTAATGAAGCTTGACGGAAGTATAAAGAAATTTCGCGTGACGAAAATTTTTGGTTTCCTTGGCCTTAAGAGAATTGAAGTAAACGAAGCGAAAGCAGGCGATTTAGTAGCGGTTTCGGGAATGGAAGAAATTAACGTTGGTGAAACGGTTTGTCCGGAAAATGAAGAAGAGGCTCTTCCTGTTCTTCGTATTGATGAGCCGACTTTGAAAATGACATTTTTAGTAAACAATTCGCCATTTGCGGGCAGAGAAGGAAAATATATTACGGCCCGTAAAATTGAAGAGCGTTTAAGAGCTCAATTAGAGACGGATGTATCGCTTCGTGTGGAAAATACGGATTCGCCGGATGCGTGGATCGTCTCAGGGCGCGGTGAGCTTCATCTATCCATCTTAATTGAGAATATGCGCCGTGAAGGGTATGAGCTTCAAGTATCGAAACCGGAAGTCATCGTTCGCGAAATTGATGGGGTCCGCTGTGAGCCAGTTGAGCGTGTGCAAATTGACATCCCGGAAGAATATACAGGGGCAATTATGGAATCGCTCGGCGAGAGAAAAGGCGAAATGTTGAATATGATTAATAATGGTTCCGGACAGGTCCGGCTTGAATTCATGGTTCCTGCCCGCGGATTGATTGGCTATACGACGGAATTTTTAACTCAAACACGGGGATACGGGATTTTGAACCATTCCTTTGACAGCTATCAGCCATTTATTGCCGGAAATGTCGGCGGACGCAGGCAAGGGGTGCTTGTCTCGATGGAAAACGGTAAAGCAACTCAATACGGCATTATTAACGTCGAAGATCGAGGTACTATTTTCGTTGAGCCGGGTACGGAGGTTTATGAAGGAATGATCGTTGGGGAACATACCCGTGAAAATGATATTACCGTCAACATTACAAAAGCAAAGCAAATGACAAATATGCGTTCCGCTACAAAAGATACGACCGTTACAATGAAAAAACCGAGAATCATGACATTAGAGGAAGCGCTAGAGTATTTAAATGACGATGAATATTGCGAAGTAACGCCTGAAAGCATTCGTCTCCGTAAAAAAATTCTCGATAAAGGCGAACGGGAAAGGGTAGAGAAAAAGAAAAAACTCGCAAAGCAACAATAAACGAATTTACATTAGCAATTCGTTCTTCCAACGTGGAGGTGTCAAAGGATGGATAGTAAAAAAATAATGGAAGCGTCTGGCCAGGATTCATCACCGATTGCGCTTCTTTTAGGAATTGATCAACATCCGGTGCAAGGTTTTTTTCTCCTATATATCGTCATTACGATTTTATCGATTATTGTTTATAAGCTAGGATTTGCAAAAAAGCTGCCCATATTAAAGTCAGCAGTCATTTACACGTTTTTGGTAATCGGCTGCTTTCCTTTAACATTGTTCGGAATTGGCCTTCCAGTTGCGGAAGGACTAATTGTCGCAGCGTTAATTCTGATCATCTACAAAGTGCGGCTTTATCAAAGCAAGAAAGCAAAAAACCGAAGCATGGGTTAACATGCTTCGGTTTTTTCAAATAAGAAGTATAAGCGGGTGTTTGTGCTTTCTTATTACCATTCATTTTCTTTTGCCGGAGAACGGTATAATATAAAGTTTCCAGTCGCTTTTCGATCGTTCGTTTTATTTGTGATTCTTTCATGGCATGGATCGCACATGTACGTATGAATGGGTCGATTGCGCAGCTTTTTAGCAATTGCGCTAAGGTCATCAAGTGTATGAATGGTGTCGCAAAGTACGCATTTTACACGCATTTTAACCACCTCTTTCTAAATGAATTATACCATTTTTCATCTAACGGGCACCACTTAAAAACTCCTGAGGTTCTCCCAGGAGTTTTTAAATCATTTTCTTTTTTCATTTTCCTTTTGAATCTTTTTCAATTGTTTATCGTCTTTGCCTGACAGTTGTTTGTCATTCGTTCTTGTTGGTGAAGGATTCGGCGCCATAAGATCAGGAGGGACTTGTGGCATAAGCCGCCCGATAATTTCGGCAAGCTCTTTTGTAATTCCGCTCACAGGCCGTCCTTTTTGAATGTCGCGTCCCATGTTTTTTAACCTTTGGACAGTATCCGGATCCGCAGTGACCACGGCATTTGCTCCATACGGATCTTTCTTTAATGCTTCCGCTACCGTATATTTAATGGAACCGACTCTCGATTTATCAAAATTTTTATCAACATCGATACCGACCACGGCATACCTTCCGAGAACGATCGCTGTTGCATCATTCACGCCCGGAATTCCGGAAACTAGCTGAACGAGATGTTTTGAAACTTGCGGTGATGTTTTTGGCGATTGGTTTCGTTCATAATTGACGCTTTGTTTAACGTGCACTTTACCTGCATAGTTCTGTTGTTCTGCCCCTTTATTCGTATTGCAGCCAACCAGAAGAGAGATAATGGCGGCGGCTGCACAAATGCGAAATGTATTCAACGAAATTCATCCTTTCATAGAGCAAATCTTTTCGGTTATTTTTTGTGAATTCTTCTATCTTTATTCAAGTATTCATACTATGAACTATAGAGTTAGTCCGTATATCCGATTTGATGCGAAAAAGAAGGATAAAACTAGAAGTCAGGAGGATGTATTTTGAGTAAAATATATGTCCTGGATACAAATGTCTTATTACAAGATCCTTATTCCATTTTTTCCTTTGCTCAAAATGAAGTCATTATTCCGGCGGTTGTATTGGAAGAAGTGGATTCAAAAAAAAGGTATATGGATGAAGTGGGGAGAAACGCACGCGAAATTTCACGTTTGATTGATAAATTACGGCATAAAGGAAAATTGCATGAAAAGATCCCGCTCGATAATGGAGGCATCTTGCGTGTGGAATTAAATCATAAATCGTTTCATCGTCTTCAGGAAGTATTTGTGGAACATACTAATGATAATCGAATTCTTGCGGTTTCATTAAATTTGTTAAATGAAGAAAAAAGCAAAGAACAGGGAAAAGAAGTCATTCTCGTCAGCAAGGATGTGCTCGTGCGTGTCAAAGCTGATGCGTTAGGAATACAGGCGGAAGATTTTTTAAGCGACCGGGTTGTTGAACGTGATGATCAGACCTATTCGGGATATAAGGAAATTTATGTGAACAGTGAAGTCCTCAATAAATTTTTTGAAAAGCAGGAACTGCAAACGATTGAACTTGTTAATCATTCTTTTTGTCCGCACCAATTCGTGATCATGAAAGATTTGTACAGAAGTTCCGTTTCAGCTCTCGGGAAAGTAGATGCGACCGGGAAAAAAGTAAAGCCGCTTTTGTTTGATTCTGATCCTGTATGGGGGATCCGGCCACGAAACGTCCAACAAAAAATGGCGATGGAACTGCTTCTGGCAAAAGACATCCAGCTTGTCACTTTAATTGGGAAAGCCGGAACAGGGAAAACATTGTTAACCCTGGCTGCAGGACTCATGCAAACGGAAGATTTAAAAAACTACATTAAATTGTTTATCGCCCGCCCGATCGTCCCTGTAGGAAAAGATATCGGCTATTTGCCCGGGGAAAAGGAAGAAAAACTAAAGCCATGGATGCAGCCGATTTATGATAATCTGGAGTATTTATTTAATACGAAAAAACAAGGGGAATTAGAAAAAATTTTAGCAGGGATTGGCTCGATCCATGTTGAAGCGTTAACATATATTCGCGGCAGAAGTTTGCCTGAACAGTTCATCATCATTGATGAAGCGCAAAATCTCACGAAGCATGAAGTGAAAACCATTTTAACAAGGGTTGGGGAAGGCAGCAAAATCATTCTGCTCGGAGACCCTCATCAAATCGACCATCCTTATTTAGACGAATTTACCAACGGCTTAACATACGTCGTTGAGAAATTCAAGCATCAAGGAATAAGTGGACATGTTCGCCTTGAAAAAGGAGAGCGTTCTACGTTAGCCCAGCTGGCGGCAGATTTGCTTTAAATTTAAAATTTTTTTAACGAAAAAAGTAACACTCGATGGAAAATCGAGTGTTACTTTACAATGAACCCTTTAATATTTTTTATCGGGTTGTCTTTATTCCTGCCGTCGCCATAATAAAAATGAACCGGACCATCTTCTTTTAACGGCTTTCCTTCTTTTGAAAATGCAAGAATTGCTTCCATTGCTTCATCGAGCGGAACTTCAATAGAAGACCCTTCTGTTTCTAAAACAACATATTTTGCTCCGGCTAGCGGTTCAGCATTTTTTAAAAAAGGCGCGAAAGGAATCCCGAATGAACCGGTTAATAGCGTTTCCTTTAGGTACGTTTTCGGTTGTTTATTCTCATTATTTTCAGGCAATCGTGCCCCTTCTTTAATTTCCCGGTCCCAGTGGCTAGAAACATCTTTTAAATATTTTTCGTCACTGTCGTCTAGCTTTCTTCCGTTTAAAAAAACGGTGTCCATGTCAATCTTTCTATCATCAAATATCCATAAGCCTGGATCTAAAGTAATGGTATATTTTACATTGCCTTTGATCATTAGAATGGAACTCATATGTATCACCTCTAAAACATCATACCATAAAATTGGCGTACGCCGTAAAATGTTGATTTTTTAACATTAAAAGGCTATATTTAAAAGTAGAATAGTTAGGGGGAGAACGGAGGGATGAAATTGTCACCTGAGATGGCAACAGGACATAGCGAAAAAGCTTACGAATTGCTAAAAGCAGATGCTGAAAAAATCTTGAAACTCATCGAAGTACAAATGGAAAATTTAACGATGCCGCAATGTCCCCTCTATGAGGAAGTACTTGATACGCAAATGTTCGGTTTATCCCGAGAAATAGATTTTGCAGTACGCTTAAAATTAGTGGACGAAGAGGCCGGTAAAGAATTGCTGGAATCATTAGAGCGAAAATTGTCCGCGCTTCATGAAGCATCGATAAAAAAGTAGCACGATAACTCAAGCCGTTTTGAAGCGGCTTGGGTTTTTTTATTTTCATTACATTTATGTGTTTTTACTTGTAAGCGCCACGCAAATATTTTAAATTTATACTACGTACATACATGAAATTTGACACAAAGGAATGTTCCTATGATTAAAAAAATGTTTAAATACTATGATTACAGTTTGATCGTGGCCATTTTAACGGTATGCGGATTCGGGCTGATCATGGTATATAGTGCGAGTAGCATTTACGGATTAATAAGGTACGGTGTCTCGAGCGACTACTTTTTTATGAAGCAGCTTATTTTTTTTATTGTCGGGCTTATTTGTTGTCTGGTGACGATGATTGTACCCTTTCACATCTATAAAGGATGGCTGAAATTTATCGTTTTTGGATCCATAATTGTTCTAGGGTCGGTATTTTTATTCGGGAAAGTTTCGAATAATGCCCAGAGCTGGCTTAAATTCGGGCTTTTAGGTGTTCAACCGTCTGAATTCGTAAAGCTTGGCATGATTATTTACTTATCCGCCATATTCTCAAAAAAACAGGACCGGCTAGACCATTTTGGGACAAGTGTAGTTCCGCCGTTAATTATTTTTGCCGTCGTGTTCATCCTTATTTATTTACAGCCTGATTTAGGCACGGCCCTGATTCTCGCTGGAATTACGGGCATCATTGTTTTATGTTCAGGCCTTCGAAAAAGGCACATTTTATTGTTGTTGGCCTTTACGCTTGGAATGATGTTATTAGGAAGCCAGTTTTTATCGAATAATCAGAAGATGCGCTTTGCGGGTGCCTATCATCCGTTTGAACATAAGAGCAAATGGGGCTATCAGCTCATTCAGTCATATGTCGCAATGGCATCAGGCGGCATAAATGGAAAGGGCCTTGGCGAAGGCATTCAAAAATATGGGTATTTGCCTGAGCCTCATACCGATTTCATTATCGCTGTAGTTGCTGAAGAATTAGGCTTTTGGGGAGTTTTATTCGTAATAAGCCTTTTAGCATTTATCGTCATTAAAGGGTTTATTATTGGAATCCGCTGTAAAGACATCTATGGAAGTTTGCTTGCGTTCGGGATTTCTGGCATGATCGGTATTCAAACCGTTGTCAATTTAGGAGCCGCTTCCGGATTGCTTCCGATCACAGGCGTTACATTGCCATTTATTTCATACGGAGGTTCTTCGCTTATCCTATCATTGCTTTCTGTCGGCATTTTGATCAACATTTCATGCTATGTCAACCATAAACGGAAAAAAGACAGGCTTGAATCCCCGGCGATCCAAAAGCCGTATTTAGTGACAAAGGCAAAATAATGAATGGCGGAAATTTTCAGTTACTTTACTCCTCTAAAAATGTTAAACTTTAATAATAGATAGATAAATAAAGCCAAAACATACAAAAGGAGAGGAACCAAATATGACGCTTCAGCCAATTAAAAAAATTCTAGTTGCAAATCGCGGAGAAATTGCTATTCGTATTTTCCGAGCCTGTACAGAATTAAATATCCGAACTGTCGCTATTTATTCTAAAGAAGACTCGGGTTCCTATCATCGCTATAAGGCGGATGAGGCTTACCTCGTGGGTGAGGGAAAAAAACCAATCGATGCTTATTTAGACATTGAAGGGATTATTGAAATTGCAAAAGCGAACGATGTTGACGCCATTCATCCTGGCTATGGGTTTTTATCCGAAAATACGGCATTTGCTTCACGCTGCCGGGAAGAAGGAATTATTTTTATTGGACCAGAAGTTGAGCATTTAATGATGTTTGGCGATAAAGTACAGGCAAGAGAACAAGCGATCAAAGCGGGGCTCCCCGTTATTCCGGGCTCCGAAGGGCCGGTGAAAAGCCTTGAGGAAGTGCAGGATTTTGCCCGCCAGCATGGCTATCCGATCATTATTAAAGCATCGCTTGGCGGCGGCGGCCGTGGGATGCGTATCGTAAGAAGCGATAATTCGCTTGCAGAAAGCTACAACAGGGCGAAATCAGAAGCGAAATCGGCATTTGGCCATGATGAAGTGTATGTTGAAAAATTTGTCGAGAGACCGAAACATATCGAAGTTCAAATTATCGCCGATAAGTCAGGAAATATCGTTCATTTATTCGAGAGGGATTGCTCCGTTCAACGCCGCCACCAAAAAGTGGTTGAAGTCGCTCCAAGCGTTTCCCTTTCGGAAGAATTGCGTTTAGAAATATGTCAGTCAGCTGTTCAATTAATGAAAAATGTAAATTATTTGAATGCGGGAACAGTTGAGTTTCTTGTAACGGAAGAGGGAGACTATTATTTTATTGAAGTCAATCCACGGGTTCAAGTCGAGCACACAATTACGGAAATGGTGACTGGAATTGACATTGTGCAATCGCAAATTTTAATTGCTGAAGGGCATTCTTTACATGGTCCGAAAATTGCCATTCCAAAGCAAGAAGATATCCATTGTACCGGTTATGCCATTCAATGCCGGATTACGACAGAAGACCCAAGCAACAATTTTATGCCAGATACAGGAAAGATCATGGCGTATCGCTCAAGCGGAGGATTTGGCGTAAGGCTTGATGCAGGCAACGGTTTCCAGGGAGCGGTTATCACGCCATACTATGACTCATTATTAGTTAAATTATCGACGCAGGCACTTTCATTTGAACACGCAGCGGCGAAAATGCATCGTAATTTAAGAGAGTTCCGTATTCGAGGAATCAAAACAAATATTGCATTTTTGGAAAATGTAGTCACTCATGAGCAATTTTTATCAGGCAATTACAATACGTCATTTATTGATACAACGCCAGAGCTTTTTGTATTCCCTGAAAGCAAAGACCGCGGCACGAAAATGCTTTCGTATATTGGTTCAACGACAGTCAACGGCTTCCCCGGTTTAACAAAGGTAAAGAAACCGGCTTTTGATAAACCAAGAATTCCGAAAATTAAACATTCTGAGCCAATTCCGACAGGCACGAAGCAAATTTTAGAGGAACGTGGGGTATCGGGATTAGTTCAATGGATTAAAGCTCAGGAGAAAGTGCTTCTTACGGACACGACATTCAGGGATGGGCATCAATCGCTATTGGCAACACGTGTGAGAACGAATGATTTATTGCACATTGCGGAGCCTACAGCAAAATTATGGCCATCGATGTTCTCGCTTGAAATGTGGGGCGGGGCAACGTTTGATGTCGCCTACCGATTTTTAAATGAAGATCCGTGGGAGCGTTTAACGAAATTGAGGAAACAAGTGCCGAATCTTCTTTTCCAAATGCTCCTCAGGGCATCGAACGCTGTAGGTTACAAAAACTATCCTGATAACGTTATTGAAAAATTTGTAGAAAAATCGGCGGAAGCTGGAATTGATGTGTTTCGTATTTTTGACAGTCTCAACTGGGTAGAAGGAATGAAGGTGGCGATTAATGCGGTTCGCGAAAGCGGAAAAATTGCAGAAGCCTCCATTTGCTATACGGGAGATATTTTAGATCCATCAAGAACGAAGTATACGACAAATTACTATATCGACATGGCAAAGGAACTTGAGGAGGCAGGAGCCGATATTTTAGGCATTAAAGATATGGCCGGGCTTTTAAAGCCTGAAGCGGCATATGAACTCGTTTCCCGATTGAAAGAAGCTGTAGATCTTCCTATCCATTTACACACGCATGATACGAGCGGCAATGGTGTCTATACGTATGCAAAAGCGATTGAAGCGGGAGTTGATATTGTCGATGTGGCCATCAGCTCAATGGCCGGTCAAACGTCACAGCCATCTGCCAACTCGCTTTATTATGCCCTCTCCGGTAATGAAAGACAGCCAGATGTCGATATCAATGCGCTGCAAAGCTTAAGTAATTATTGGGAAGATGTAAGGAAATATTATGAAGGCTTTGAAACAACCATGAAAGCTCCGGATCCCGAAGTGTATGTCCACGAAATGCCGGGCGGTCAGCTTTCTAACCTTCAGCAGCAGGCGAAGGCGGTTGGGCTTGGCGATCGCTGGGACGAAGTGAAACGGATGTACCGCAGGGTCAATGATATGTTTGGAGATGTAGTTAAAGTGACTCCATCATCAAAAGTCGTTGGTGATATGGCGCTCTTTATGGTGCAGAATCAGTTAACAGAAGATGATGTGTATGAGAAAGGGGAAACATTGGACTTCCCGGATTCTGTCATTGAATTTTTCCAGGGGTACATCGGACAACCTTATGGAGGATTCCCAAAAGAGCTGCAGCAACTTGTTTTAAAAGGGCGTGAGCCGATTACACGACGTCCGGGAGAACTGCTTGAGGCGGCGGATTTTATTGAAATCAAAGAGACGTTATCACACAAGCTAAACCGAAAAATTTCAAGCTATGACGTCCTTTCATATGCTTTATACCCAAAAGTGTTCCTGGATCGTGAAAAAATGTTTAACAAGTTCGGCGATGTTTCCGTGCTGGATACACCAACATTCTTTTATGGAATGAGGCTCGGTGAAGAAATTGAAGTAGAAATCGAACAAGGTAAAACATTGATCGTCAAACTTGTTTCGATCGGCGAGCCTCAAGTTGATGGAACAAGAGTCATTTATTTTGAATTAAACGGACAGCCGCGTGAAGTCATCGTAAAAGATGAAAACATTAAAACGGCGGTTGAAGCTAAACGTAAGGTCGATCCGACGAATCCGTCGCATATCGGAGCAACAATGCCGGGAACGGTTGTAAAAGTGCTCGCGGAAAAAGGCGAAAAAGTGGCAAAGGGCGATCATCTGATGATTACAGAAGCTATGAAAATGGAAACGACCGTTCAAGCGCCTTTTGATGGAGTGGTAAAAGAAGTCCATGTGAAGAACGGAGAAGCCATTTCTCCTGGCGATTTATTGCTAGAACTCTCAAAATAAAAAAGCGCACCCCGCGCTTTTTTATTTTGAGTATCATTTGCAAGTAAATACAAATACTACAAGAGGTTGTTCAAAAAGTCCGGGAAACATTGCCGGCGAATTTCTGCGTCAGCGCGGCTCTAGCTCCTCACATATTAAGGCGAGGATGTCCGTGTGCCTGCGTCTACGAGCTTTGCTCTGTAGAAGGCTTCCTCGGCACAAGGCTGCATGGAAGCAACCCAGCGTAGTTGCCTTGCTCGGAGGCTACGTTTCCTTGAACTTCTTGGCCCTGTTTGTCCTCCTTTTTGAACATGCAGTTGAAATAGATTTATCGAATTTGTCGAAAAAGAAAGCTTCACAAATTTGTTAAATTTAAAACTGGTAATAAATCTCCAAGAATAGTACAAATAATATAGGTCTATGTCAATCAGAGTCGAAGTATACAAAGCCCTTAAATTGTTTTATAATGTTAAAGGACCTTTCAAATCTGTCTATAAAATTACACATTTATAATGGTTGAAAAAGTAGGCAGATATAGCTATTGATTTTTGTTTAAAGGGGGTGTTAACGATGAGCAAAACAGAGACGACGTATGAAGCAGCGAATACAGTCGTGGAACATGCCTCGTTATCAGAAAGTAAGCCTACGGGGACGTGGAAGGACTTTTTTACGGTTGCAAAAATGGGGATTGTTAATTCAAACCTCATTACTGTCTTTGCCGGTGCATTTATTGCCATTCGATATAATGAATTGTTGTTTTTAGATAATATATGGAAATTAATTTTGGCCATTGTCGGATCTGGACTCGTAATGGCCGGTGGATGCAGTTTGAACAACTTCATTGATCGCGATATTGATCATCTGATGGAACGGACGATGTCAAGGCCGACCGTCACTGGAAGAGTAAGTTCCCGGCAAGCCTTATGGTTCGGAATTATTTGTTCAGCTTTAGGAACCGTGCTTCTTGCTCTGACAAGCTTAACCGCTGCGGTATTTGGCTTAATTGGTCTATTTGTTTATGTCGTTGTTTATACGATGTGGCTAAAGCGTACACACTCTATCAATACGGTAGTCGGTGGCATTTCCGGGGCCGTCCCTCCACTAATCGGATGGGCCGCAATCGATCCGGTAGTTGACATGCAAGCATGGATCTTGTTTTTAATCATGTTTCTCTGGCAGCCTCCGCACTTCCTGGCACTTGCAATGAAACGCTGTGAAGAATATCGCAAAGCGGGAATTCCTATGCTGCCGGTTGTCGCGGGATTTAAAATGACCAAACGACAAATCAACTGGTATGTTGCAGCATTGATTCCTGTATCTTTATATCTCTATTCGTTCGGAACAGTCTATATTATCATTGCTTCACTGTTAGGGATTGGTTGGCTCGCTCTCGGTTTAATAGGAATGAAAACAAAGGACGACATTAAATGGGCTAGAATGATGTTCGTCTACTCATTGAATTATTTGACGATCCTATTTGTCGTTATGATTCTTGTCAATATATAATTTTTTATACAATCCGAAAGTGGTCACTTTCGGATTGTATAAAACCCTTTGTTTTTTTACATAAAGGTCTTTAATGGATTTGCTATTTACTGATTCATGATAAAGAAGTCTTATTCTTTGTCAGATAAGTCAGTTTATAGATACTGTAGAGAACTACAACGAGAAAGTGGGGTTTTATGAAGTGATGAAAAAATGGCTGCAAAAAGGACGGCTTGTTCCTCTGTTTGCCATGATGGCGTTTATGCTGATGGGGTGTGGAGACCCGACAATATCAACGCTTAATCCGCAAGGGCAGGTCGCGAAAGACCAGTACTCATTAATGGTTTTAAGTATCGCCATAATGACGCTTGTTCTGGTAGTTGTATTTCTAATTTATATTATCGCATTATTCCGATTTAGAGCGAAAAAAGGCGATGATTCCATTCCTAAACAAGTGGAAGGCAATCATCTTGCTGAAATCACGTGGACGGTTATCCCTATTATTTTGCTTATAATTCTTGCCGTCCCGGGAGTGTATGGCACGTTTAAAGCAAGTGCAGGGGATAAGGCTCCGAAAAATCAAATTGATTTAAAAGTGACAGCACATCAATTCTGGTGGGAGTTCGAATATCCAAAAGAAGGTGTCGTGACTTCACAAGAACTGGTACTTCCAAAAAATACGAAAGTGCATGTGGAATTATCTTCTCAAGATGTTTTACATTCTTTCTGGATTCCTTCATTAGCGGGTAAAACGGACACGAACCCCGGTGATGGAACGAAAACATACACCTGGCTTGAAACTGGCAAAACAGAACGAGTTTACAAAGGTAAGTGCGCCGAGCTATGCGGGGCTTCCCATGCATTAATGGACTTTAAAGTAAAAGTCGTCTCTGAAAGCGAGTACAAAGACTGGTTAACGAATATGAAGAGTGCAACGGCCAAATCTACAGCTGATACAGCAGCCGGGCAAAAAGTCTTTAAGCAAAACTGCATGTCTTGCCATGCCGTTGGAAAAGATGGCGGAAACACCGCGCCAAACTTAACCGGATTCGGTGACAAAGAACGAATTGCTGGAATTCTTGACCATAATAAAGAAAATTTAAAGAAATGGATTCACGATCCGCAAAAAGTGAAACCGGGCAACAATATGCCGAAATTTGGCGGCAAGTTAAGCGATGAAGATATTGACGCTGTTGCTGACTATTTAATGAGTCTGAAGCTGAAGTAATCGTGCTTTAAAAAGGAGGGTAAACCTGTGTCTACTATTGCAAGTCACAAAAAAAGAAGTGGGCTGATGGACTGGCTTACGACTGTTGATCATAAAAAAATTGGTATTATGTACCTGCTTGGTGGTCTTTTCTTCTTTTTAATCGGTGGAATAGAAGCTCTTTTCATGCGTCTTCAGCTGATTAAACCAGAAAATGATATGTTTGTCGGCGAAACATTTAACCAGTTGTTGACGATGCACGGTACAACAATGATTTTCTTTGCGGCAATGCCGATTTTGATCGGATTTATGAACTGTATCGTTCCGTTGCAAATTGGTGCGCGTGACGTTGCGTTTCCGTTTTTAAATGCTTTAGGTTTTTGGATGTTTTTATTTGGCGGCATTATGCTTAACTGCGGCTGGTTTTTAGGCGGTGCGGCTGATGCTGGTTGGACGGCGTATGCTCCATTATCAACGACAAGTGCCGGACATGGAGTCGATTTTTATATTTTAGGTTTGCAAATTTCAGGTGCCGGAACATTAATGGGTGGGATTAACTTCCTCGTTACAATCATTAATATGCGTGCTCCTGGAATGACATTTATGCGCATGCCATTGTTTACCTGGACATCATTTGTTGCTTCACTATTAATTTTGTTTGCATTCCCGCCGCTTACAATCGGCTTGTTTCAATTAATGTTTGAACGTGTGTTTGATGCAAACTTCTTTAATGCCGATAATGGCGGTAACGCGATTATTTGGGAACACATTTTCTGGATTTTCGGACACCCTGAAGTGTATATTTTGATCTTGCCAGTATTCGGAATTATTTCTGAAGTAGTTTCAACATTTGCGAAAAAACGCTTATTTGGCTATAGCTCCATGGTTTTTGCAACCGTTTTAATCGGATTCCTTGCCTTCATGGTTTGGGTTCACCATATGTTTACCGTAGGGCTCGGAGCTGTGCCGAACTCCATCTTTGCCGTTGCTACGATGGCAATTGCCGTTCCGACGGGGATTAAAATCTTCAACTGGCTATTTACGATGTGGGGCGGCAAAATGAAATTTACAGTTGCCAATGTTTGGGCACTATCCTTTATCCCGACGTTCGTTATGGGTGGGGTAACAGGTGTTATGCTGGCAATCCCTGCAGCAGACTATCAATACCATGATTCATATTTTGTCGTTGCTCACTTCCACTATGTCATTGTCGGTGGAGTAGTTTTAGGAGTATTTTCTGGACTATACTACTGGTATCCAAAAATTTTCAACCGTAAATTAAATGAAAAATTAGGATTCTTGAATTTCTGGTTATTCTTTATTGGTTTCCATTTAACATTCTTCCCGCAACATTTCTTAGGATTATTGGGTATGCCACGTCGTGTATTTACATACTTGACAGGACAACATTGGGACACGATGAACTTTATAAGTACGATTGGCGCACTCATGATGGGACTTGGTGTTATTGTTCTTGCGGTTAATATGTTAATTTCGATTTCGTCTAAGTACAAAGTAACATCTGGAGATCCTTGGGACGGAAGAACATTAGAGTGGGCAATTCCAACTCCTACTCCGGAATATAACTTTGCACAAACGCCGCTCGTTCGCGGTCTTGATCCCCTCTGGGTGGAAAAATCTGCAGGTAATAAAGAAATGACTCCTGCTGAACCTGTTGGAGATATTCATATGCCAAACGGTTCAATCTTGCCGTTAATTATGAGCATCGGTTTCTTTATTGCTGGTTTTGGATTTATTTATCATCATTGGCTCGTTGCAGGAGTAGGTATTGGTATTGGCTTAATTTGTATGCTTCTACGTTCCGTTATCGATGACCACGGATTCCATATTCATAAAGAAGAAGTGGAAGCCGATTTAAGGGGGGTTAAAGCGTAATGAATCTGAGCAAACGTTTTACAGATACAAACATTCCGGAACATCCCGAGAAGGCAACCCTCGAAGGTAAAAATAAGTTTGTTGGCTTTTGGCTCTTCCTTGGAGGAGAAACGGTACTTTTTGCTACATTATTTGGAACGTATTTAGGGCTTCGGCATATGCACGGAACCGGGCCGACTGCAAAGGAATTATTTCAGCTGCCAACGGTATTCCTTGCAACGATGATCCTTTTAACAAGTTCTTTAACAAGTGTCTATGCCATTTTGGCAATGAAACAAAATAAAATCCGTGCCATGCAAGGCTGGTTTTTCATTACGTTGCTGCTCGGCCTGGCTTTCCTTGGATTGGAAATTTATGAGTTCAATGAATATGTGCATGAAGGGCATACTTTTACTAAAAGTGCTTTCAGTTCTTCGTTTTACACGCTAGTCGGTTTTCATGGAGGACACGTATTATTTGGCTGTTTATGGCTCATTTCGCTTTTAGTGCGAAACTGGTCAAGAGGCCTTAACCTTTATAATGCGCCTAAGTACTACTTGTTTGCTTTATACTGGCACTTTGTAGACGTAGTATGGGTATTCATTTTCACCGTTGTTTATCTTATGGGGAAGGTGGGTTAAGAGTGGCTGAACACCATCATACAGAGGTTAGCAAGACTGAATTATTACAGCGCAAACTTGAGATCAAACAAGAAAGAAAGCAACATACGATTTCATTTGTTATGATGATTCTTTTGACGATTATCGCATTCTACGCAATTTGGAGCGATAAAGTCCCAAATACGTTTGCTGTTTTGTTCATTCTCGTCCTTGCGATTGTGCAAGTATTTTTCCAACTATATATTTGGATGCACTTAAGTCATAAAGGGCATGAGTTTCCAATTTTAGGCATTGCCACTGGAATACTTTGTGCTGCTGTAACCGTCGCTGGAATTGCGGCAATGATTTGGACGACTTAAATTTTAAAATGGCTGCGACAATTGCAGCCATTTTTTCCTATTGAACAAATCTACTTTCCATTCAGGAAGGAGTTAAAATAGAATGCATCATCATGGACTTTACCACCATTTAAGCGATTATGGATTTGTTGCTCTTTATGGACCGGATATTCTTTTATTAGCCATTGTTTTAGCTGTTGTATACTTTAAATATTTCGTGCCCAAAGGTGTAAAAACATCTCAGAAAGTATTATTTATCTTGGCTTTAATTTTCATGTATATCGCTGAAGGAAGCCCATTAAGCGTTCTAGGTCACCACTTTTCCTTTACGGCTCACATGGCGCAAATGGCGATTATGTACCTTGTTTTTCCGCCACTTATTATCCTTAGTTTACCGGTGTCGTTTTATAAAACAATATTAGAAAAAGAGAATGGATTCACCCGGTTTTTTCGGGCAGCGACGAAACCGCTTATCGCACTGGTTAGCTTTGTGATGCTATTTTCGTTCTATCATATTCCGGGCATTTTTGATTTTGTAATGGCGAATATGCCATTAATGACGCTCTATCATATGGTTTTGCTTCTTGCTTCGTTTATAACATGGTGGCCAGCATTATGTCCGGTAGAGGAATATGATGATATGTCAGGGATTAAACGGATTGCTTACATCTTTGGAAGCGGGCTCTTGTTAACGCCAGCGTGTGCGTTAATTATGTTTGCCAATCGGGTCCTGTTTACGACATATATGGATGCACCAAGAGTATTTTTTGGTATGTCGCCATTAGAGGATCAAATTGCCGGCGGGGTCGTCATGAAAATTATGCAAGAATTTGTTTATGCGGTTATTCTTGGCGTTATATTCTTTAGATGGGTAAGGCGTCAGAAAGAAAGGGATGAAGAAGAAACGGCAAGAATTGAAGCGAGCATCCTTGCATTTCAAAACAAACATTAAATCGAGCGATATTTTTCGCTCTTGCTTTTTCGGAAAAGAAAATCCCCCTTTTCACTCCGGAAAAGGGGGATGCTTTATTCAAGGTCCTCTTTAACTGCGTTTAAAATTTTTCTGCAACGGTCAACAATTGCTTTCGGAAATTCTTCATCATACTCCACACCGTGAGGATAATAGTGCTTGCCTAAATAAGGTGTCAAGATCTCAACTTTCGCATGCGGCTGTTCCGTAACGCCTTCAATCACCCGGCACGGAACACGTAAGTAATAAACATCGCCATTTGTCATGTCTTCGAATTTATAATCGTATGTAATTCGCTCATAATCCCATTGGCCAGCTCGGATGATTGCATGCTTATGCATAATATGTTCGAGAAAGGAAAATTGAAAAACTTTCCCGGTCAAACCAGTGTCTTCGAATTTCATGTTGAAACCTCCTACAATTTCGTATGTATCCTTATTTATTAATGATAGTAGAAATGAGTAAAATAAGCAATCTTTGTCACCATTTATTCTGTAATTTCTGTTTAATGATCTATTGAATAATATGCGTAATATTAGCGGAAACTAGTTAAGAAATCATGAAAAGGAGGACATAAACTTGCAAAAATTAAGCGACATTATGACTAAAAATGTAAATGTGTGCTCACCACAAGATAACGTATACGAAGCTGCGCTAAAAATGAAAGAAGACAATGTAGGTGTAATCCCGATTTGCGATAATGAGCAGCTGTTAGGCGTTATTACTGACCGTGACATTGTCATTCGCGCTGTAGCAGATAAAAAGCCAGGCTCTACAAAAGTGACTGACATTATGAGCAATGAGAAGTTGGTTAAAGCGGGTCCTGATATGACCGTTGAAGAAGCGGCATCTTTAATGTCAAAACACCAAATTCGGCGCTTGCCTGTTGTGGAAAACAACAAATTAGTAGGGATCGTTTCATTAGGGGATATCGCTGTTCGAAAAGAATCAGATTCTAAAGCAGGTTATGCATTAAGCGAGATTTCGGAACAACATGGACAAATTCAGCAATAAAGCGCCTATTGAAGGTGCTTTATTGTTTTATGTTGAAATATATATTAGTACTAAGGGGTTGGATCTTTTTGCTTACAAGTTCCTTTACGTTTACAATGGATATTAAGTTGGTTGAAGGGAGCTGTTCATTTGAAAAAAATTATCGTTGCCATTATTGTTCTTATTTTAGCTTTATTTTGGTTATTGGACATCAATATATTTCCTTCGACTGAAAAAAGCATTATTAAGCACGAACAAGTGAAGCCTGAAATCAATAATCCGCCCTTAAAAGTTCCGGCTTCGAGCGTGGCAAAATTAATTGGCCAATCGAAAGATGAGTTAATTAAAAAGCTCGGAGATCCCGTGCGAATTGATCCTTCTTCTTATGGATACGATTGGTACATATATTCTCAAAATCCAAATACATATATGCAAGTAGGCGTAAAAGATGAAAAGGTCATTACGATCTATGCGATTGGCAAAAAACTACCGATAAAGCCATTTGCGATTGGGGAACCATCAACTAAAATTTTGCATCATATTTCTGTAACAAGCGATGTAACAGTTAAGGACAATGATAATTTTTACCGGTTTGAGCTTTCCGAAGAAGAAATGAATGTACGGCCACTTGTAAAAGTGGGGAATATTTGGATTCAATTATATATAGATAAATTTACCCAGCGGCTTTCCAGCATTCGTTTCATGACGAAAGATGTTTTGTTAATGCAGCGGCCTTATTCCATTGTGTATCGTGGGGAACTCATGAATCCACCGGAGTATTCCGATGAGGAAGAACGATTAATTGAACAGGCAGAGGAAAAGCAAATATTAGATGTCACAAATGTTATTCGTTTAAGACATCATTTAAAACCGGTCGTCTGGCATGAAAAAGCGGCGGAAGTCGCTTTTTCCCATAGTAAAGAGATGGTGGAAAAAAATTATTTCTCCCACGTTTCTCCTACTGAAGGTGATCTTGCGAATCGATTCAACAAAGCCCATATTAAGTATACAGAGGCTGCAGAAAATATAGCGGCAAATTATACCGATGGACCTGCGGCGGTTGAAGGATGGCTAAATAGTGAAGGACATCGAAAGGCGCTTTTAAATAAAAATTATACTCATTTAGGTGTTGGCGTATATAAGAAAGACTATACCCAGAATTTCCTTACTCCATAAAAAGGAGAACGTTATTCGTTCTCCTTTTTATGTATGACGAAAAACGTTCCTGTCGCAAGAGCAACAAGCTGGCCTTCATCACCAAACACTTTTCCTTCCGTTACAATCATTTGTTTGCCGCGATGAAGAACTTTTGCTTTACATGTCAGCTTAGAGCCCATTCCAGGTGAAGTAAAGTTGATTTTCATTTCTGATGTAACCGCTGCTTGATGGAGTTCAAGATGTCGATTGGCTGCCGTTCCCATTGCCGTATCGAGTAAGGTTGCAGTTAAGCCTCCGTGTACAATGCCGAGGCTATTGGCAAGTAGTGGAGTAATGGGAACGCTTATTTCTATCGAATCATCATCCATTATTTGAGTAGTCATGTCCATTAATCTGGAAATATAAGTGGAGGACGTGGATTCGCGTTTTTGAATCAAACTGTCCAACATAATCGACAAAATTTCTCTTTCCTCATTAGAAGCATTTGCTAAAAAGTATTCAATGTCTTTTTGTAGAGCCATCATGGATTCCTTCCTTAATTTTGGTTTGAATTTATTTTATCCATAGCCGTAAATCATTTGCAAATAAAAAATAGGCGCACCTTTTACTAGGCGCTAATGTATCATGTATTAGGTGCATGTAGCTTTAATGGCAGCTAGGGGTGATGAAATGAAAAAAGATATTGAGGAGTTTAGACAATTTGTTCTACAACATCCTAAGCTGATACATGAAGTCCGGGCAAAAAAACGGACATGGAAGGAAGTGTATCAGGACTGGATTGTCCTGGGGGATAAACATGAAAGCTGGAACCAATACAGAGCTTCTAGAAAAAAGAAAACCGTTCAAAATGAGAAGGAGGCAGTTAACAAAAAAATAGACGTGCAACAGGAAAACGATAGTAAAGATAAAAAAGGAAAAACACTTGGCGATTTTTTTTCAATAATCCGTGAGGTAAATATTAGCGACCTGCAGCAACACATCGGGCAAATAAGCGGGGCGATAGAAGAAATCCAACGTTTATTGTCTTATTTCCAATCCAATCAACCGGCATCTAATGAGCGGCAAACTGAAACACATAGCGGAAGTCACCCATTTCATAAAGATTAGAGGATGAGGCGGTAATGAGGAGAGAAATTATTGAATATTTAAGTACCCGTCCGGATTTAAAATATTTTATGAGGGAACAGCCAAATTGGTATCGAGAGTTGACCCGTAACCCTGCGTCCATTGAGAAACTTGAAGAAGATGCGAAAGTATTTTTTGGCAGAACTTTTGGCCAACGGATTGACCGTTTTCATCAACAGGTGAAAGGCCTGTCCCTTTTATTAGATTTTATTGGAATGATGGGGGAAAACGGCTAAAACCTATAGGATTCTATAGGTTTCTACTTTGGATAAAAAAAGGACATGCTGCAAAAAATAAACCATAAGTTAAATAATTTCGAAAGAGCAGTTTACTAAATTTTAATTATGTTAACTAAATGCATCTGCTCTTTAAGGTGGTTTATTTTGATGAAAAACATCATTCTTGCACTATTCACTGTGTTAAGTATAACAGAGTGCAATCAACAACATGATATGGTTAAAGGACAAGAAGTGGCAATTGTACACAAACAGATCAAATGGACGGTAAATTATTCAGTGAAAGGAAATAAAGTATATGTCGATTGCTTTATACCCGGGTTTTCCTTTATTGGAAGTAATCCGAACGATCCCGATTATGAAGATGGACATATTGCTGTAAAAGTAGATGGAAAGTTCAAACAAAACGTATACCAATCCGCTTTTGTACTGGAAGAATTGCCGAAAGGTGTTCACGTATTGACATTGGAATTAAAAAGAAAAAATGGATCTTCATACGGGGTCTCTAAAGAGTTGCAAGTTCTTATCAAAACACCTTGATCGATATGGTCAAGGTGTATTGCCTTTTATCATTGTACATAATTCGCTATAATAGAAAGTATACAATTAAGGCAGGGGGTGATTGGATGATAGGAACAATTACGAATACTGAACTTTTAGATGAATCCTATCTTCTTGGCAAAATGATAGCCGAATCCGAGTTAGCTGCCCGATATCGAATGTGTAAATTTGAATTAGAGCAAGATAAGCGTGCTCAAAAACTTATTCGCCAATTTACCGACATGAAGGAACGGTATGAGGAAGTTCAACGATTTGGGAAATACCATCCTGATTATAAACAGGTGTCAACTGATATACGGGTTTTAAAAAGAGAGCTTGATTTCCACGAGACGATTGCCAATTTTAAAAAAGCGGAAAAAGAGCTTGAAACGTTATTAATCGAATGCAGCATGCTGATAGCAGGCAGTGTTTCTAAACATATTAAAGTCCCAACGGGCAACCCGTTTTTTGATTCAAGAAGTTGCAGCGGTGGGTGTGGTTCTGGCGGTAGTTGTGGATGTCAATAAAAGGGCCTTTGTGAAAAGGTCTCTTTCCTATTGTACCAATGAAAGGTTCATGCTAGACTTAACTTAACATTTTAAAAGGAGCACGACCTATGATTGGAAATCGTTTAGGGCTATCGGTTTATTTATATTCGCTTAAGTTCTCGAAGCAACTCAGACGTTATGGAAATGTTCATTACATATCAAAACGTTTAAAATATGCCGTTATTTATTGTGATGGTTCAAAAATCAATGAAATTGTTGAGAAATTGGAATCATTGCATTTTGTAAAAGAGGTAAAGCGCTCGTTTAAACATGAATTGAAAACAGTGTATGAAAGTAAAATTCCTGATAAAGCTAAAGAATATGATTATAAAATGGGGATATAGCTAAGCGCTATATCCCTTATTACGTAAGAGGAGGAATTAAATAATTTAACCGTAAAATCCCAATAAGATAATGGTAGAAAAGCTCTTTTTCCTGGAACTCGCTAGACGGCTTAACTTCAAAAGCGATAATTTCTTTTTGAAGCTCTTTTGCAAGAATTTCGAACAATTCATACCTTTTTGATGGCAAAGGAATGCCCTCGCGACACATGTATAAAGGTTGGAATTCGCCTTCTTCAGTAGGTGCGAGGACAACGACAAGCGACGTTTTTACTTTGCCGCCGATAGTTGTTTGCAGGCTGAGCAAATGTTTTAATCGATGTTGATTGTTTCTAGCAATTTCAATTAATTCATATAAGTCCGAATATCCTTCCCCAAGTTCGATAAATCGTTGAATCATATAATTGCTCCTTTCTACTCAAAATGTAACATAAAAAGAGCAGAAAAAAAATCCCCGCAAAACTCTTTGCGGGGTGCCTTTACTTATAAGTGAATTACCGTTTCACTTAAATCTTCAAAGGCGATGGGAGAGGAGAAACCGGAGGAAGAACTTATGGGGAAAAGTAAGTCTTCTCCGCGGTTGGCAACAACATCGGTAATCGATGTTGTTAAATCTAGTATGACCAGAGCGGGACAATATATACTAAAGAATAGAAAATTATTCTTTAATTGTGTTAGGATTAATGGGGAAAATTACATAAAGGTGAGGACGAAATGAGAGTTATATCTGGAGAATGCAAAGGAAGGGCGCTCAGGGCGGTACCCGGCCAGTCGACCCGTCCGACTACGGATAAAATAAAAGAATCGATGTTTAACATCATTGGACCTTATTTTAATGGGGGGATTGGCTTAGACTTATACGGCGGAAGTGGGGGACTTGGAATCGAGGCTTTGAGCCGCGGGATGGATCTGTTTATTTTTGTCGATAAAGATATAAAAGCAATCGAAACGATAAGAAAAAACATCGATCAATGCAATTATTCATCAAAAGCTGAAGTCTATCGAAATGATTCCCAGAGGGCTTTGAAAGCACTTAAAAAGCGTGCTATTCAGTTTGACATTGTGTTTTTGGATCCCCCCTATGCGAAACAAAGAATAGAAAAAGATATAGAGATGCTTGATCAGTTTGAATTGCTGACGAAAGACGCTCAAATTATAGCCGAACATGACGGTTCGATCGTTCTTCCTGAAAAAATTGGCCGTCTCTATAAAGTTAAATCCGAACTTTTTGGCAAGACAACGGCAATCTCATTTTATAAATTCGATGCGGGCAGGTGATACGATTTGAAAAAAATAGCGGTATGTTCAGGCAGTTTTGACCCGGTTACGCTTGGCCATCTTGATATTATTGCACGCGGGGCGAAAATTTTTGATGAAATTATTATTGTCATTGCGACTAACTCAAGTAAAAAGCCTCTTTTTTCGGTTGAAGAAAGGATTCAATTGCTCGTAGAATCAACGAAAGAGTTGCCGAATGTTCGAGTGGACTCATTTAGCGGACTTTTAATCGATTATGTTCAAAAGGTGGGGGCAAATGTCATACTCCGTGGACTTCGAGCCGTTTCTGATTTTGAGTATGAAATGCAGATTGCTTCGATTAATAAGAAGTTAAATGAAGACATTGAAACATTTTTTATGATGACAAATAATCAATATTCCTTTCTAAGCTCAAGTATTGTAAAAGAAGCTGCAAAATATGGCGCTAACGTGTCAGATCTTGTTCCTGAACCGGTAGAAATCGCGTTAAAAGAAAAATTTTCAAGCCTTCGTTAAAAATTAACGAAGGCTTGATTGGTTTGATTTTCGCACCGACCAGATGAAGATGGAGGCAATAAGGGCAATTAACGTGAAATAGGATCCATAATGAAGAATGAATTCTCGCAGTTGTCCAGTAGAGTGATGAAGATAACCCATGACTTCAAGTGTCGTTTCCTTTTTTGGCTTGTACAGTGGATGAAAAATGAACGCGGTTAAAATTGCGGCAAAAAGTCCATGCATAATTCTAGCAAAGAAAAATGGCTTAAACCGTATTTTGGTTGGAGCCAGAATGCTGGCTACTTGAGCATGCCCGGAAAAGCCGCCGAAACCTAAAATGAAACTAGTGATAATACATTGTTGAAAGATGGGCGCATGGGCTTCGCTTGCAAGATAACTTCCTGTTGTCATCTCAAAGATTCCCGAAATAAACGGTAAACTTAAGGTTGTTGAAATGGAAAGACTACTTAGCATGTTTTTAATAAAATAAGCCAATAGTTCTGTAATATGTAACAAGTTTAAAATTCTTGTAAGAACAGAAAACAAAACGATAAAGCCGCCGATCATAAGAAGGGTTTTTGTTGATGATTGGATGGCATCGCCAAGAAGTTGGCCAATCGGTCGCCCGTCTTTAATTCGTGTTTCATGCATTTGACGAAAGGCGCTTTTTGGTGATATAGAGAGCGGTTTCTTTTTTTGTACAGTCAATTCATGACGGGCGCCATGAAATCTCATAATAATTCCAACGAAAAAATTACCGACATAATGGCTAATTGCAAAAATAATGCCTAACGACGCTTGATTAAAAAAGCCTGCGGCAACGGTGGCAAAGAGGAATAAAGGGTTAGAGCCGTTTGTAAAAGAGGCAAGCCTTTCACCTTCAATTGCAGTAATTTGTTTTTCTTGCCATAATCGTGCAGAAAGTTTAGCCCCGGCCGGGAATCCGGAGGTTAACCCCATTGCCCAGACGAAACCGCCGGCACCAGGCACACGGAAAAGCGGTCTCATGAATGGCTCAAATAAAACACTAATAAATTGGACAAAGCCAAATCCGATTAACAACTCTGACATGACGAAAAACGGCAAAAGCGAGGGGAAAACATCCTTCCACCAAATTTTCAAACCGACCCGTGCCGCTTCTAAAGACTCGGATGGAAAAATCATTAGTGATAAAGCAAGAAACCCGGCAGAGAGCGTCAACAAGAGCGTCTTTAAAAAAGATAAATTCACGAATTATTTCCCCCAATACTACTAACCATGTCCTATCTTTATATTTATACGTATAGAGGTGCCATTTAGACCATATGTTAAAAAATAGATATCGGGATTAGAACGGAGGAATTTTTAATGGAGCGGCCGATCATTGGTTTAGCGCTTGGTTCTGGAGGGGCGCGGGGATTCGCTCATATTGGCGTGATTAAAGCGTTACGAGAGGCGGGAATACCGATTGATCTAATCGCCGGAAGCAGCATGGGGGCACTGATAGGCGCGATGGTCGGTCTCGGGCATACGAATGAGAGCCTCATTAAATTGGCATCTTTATTTAAAAGAAAGTATTATATGGATTATACGATACCGAAAATGGGCTTTATTTCCGGCAAAAAGATTAAGGAGCTTATACGATTATTAACACATAATAAAAACATTGAAGACTCCCTCATTCCGCTGGCGATCGTGGCCACCGATTTATTAAAAGGAGAAAAGGTCGTTTTTACGAAAGGGTCAATGGCAGATGCGGTAAGGGCCAGCATTTCCATCCCGGGGATATTCGTACCGGAGAAAATTAATAATCGTCTGCTTGTTGATGGAGGTGTCATCGAAAAAGTACCGGTTGAAGTTGTAAAAGAAATGGGAGCGGATATCGTCATTGCCGTTGACATCTCCCAATTCAGGGCCGAGCCTGTCATTACATCTATATTTGATGTGATCAGTCAAAGCATTGACATTATGCAGCGCGAAATTGGGCGAAGACATGAAATCGCATCTGACATTATGATTCGTCCGCCTGTTGAACAGTATAGTTCAACGACGTATAAAAATGTCAATGAAATCATTGAGCTAGGTGAAAAAGCGGGCAAGGAAAAAATCAAAGCCATCGTTAAGAAAATAGAAGAATGGAAGGAGAACAAGAATGGGCACGACACATAATACGAAGAAAACGGGTTGGTTCTCGAAAGCGTTGCCGATTTTATTGATCGTTATCGCTATCATTATCGCTTTTTACCCATTACCCTATTACATAACGGCACCAGGAAGTGCGGAAGAATTGGCTCCAATCATTCATGTGAAAGGAGGAGATCATGAGGCCGGAAGCTTTATGCTGACAACGGTTCGAATCGGAAAAGCAAACATTCCTCAATATGTGTTGGCGAAAATGAGTGACTATAAAGAAATATTGCCGGCAAAAGACATTCGCCTTCCTGAAGAAACCGATGAAGAATACAACCAAAGGCAGCTGCAAATGATGTCAGATTCCCAACATGCTGCAACGATTGTAGCGTATCGGAAAGCGCATAAGAAAGTCGATATCATTGAAAAAGGAGTATATGTTAATGGCGTAATTGAAGGTATGCCGGCTAGCGGCAAAATCCAACCTGGCGATAAAATCGTTAAGGTGGATGGAAAGCAAATTAAAAGAACGGAAGACCTTTTGGCGATTCTTGGGAAAAAGAAAGCAGGAGACAACGTTACGATACGTTTAGAACGTGCCGGGAAATCTTTGACGAAGACGGTAGAAGTCGCTAATTTTCCAAAAAAAAATCAACAAAAAGGGGCTCATAAAGCCGGTATTGGTATCGAATATCCCGTCACCAACATTGATGTCAAAACCAATCCTCCCCTTCAAATCAAAACAAGTGAAATTGGCGGTCCTTCAGCGGGATTGATGTTTACGCTTGAAATTTACAATCAGCTGACAGAAGGTGATTTAACAAAAGGGCACCGGATTGCCGGGACCGGTACGATGAACATTAAAGAACAGGTCGGTCCAATTGGCGGAATCCAGCAAAAAGTAGTTGCCGCAAATGAAGCAAAAGCTGAAATCTTTTTTGCGCCGGTGGCCGGGAACAATTATAACGATGCCGTAAAAGCGGCAAAGGATATTAAAACGAAAATGAAAATCGTCCCGGTTCGGACATTAACGGACGCATTAAATTACTTAAAAAAATTAAAACAAGCATAACGAAACTCGCCATTAGGGCGAGTTTCGTTATGCTTGTATTGGGGGGCCATACTCATTAGTAACGATTGGAGAAGGGTGCACTAGAGCATAAATCGAAGAAACCTTTTTCTCTAATTCAAGCATTGGATGGTCAAATTTTGAGATCGAAGTGACAAGAGGAAGTTCTAGCTTCTTTTTGACCTGGTGCAAATAAGCTTGTCCTGTTTTGCTCATTCCGAGAATCCGGATATATGGAGGCTTTCCGGCTAATAGAGGCTTTATTTCTTGTTTTTTCACATTATTGAGAAGGTGTAAGCAAAGCCGCTGCAGCCTTGTCCATGTGTATCGCTTCGTCTTAAAAGCATGCATGAACGATTGGAAATTCTCCGCGTCTTTCATGACGTTCTTCAATCGATACTCGAGTCCTTCTTCCATTTCGTATATTTGTTTTAGCTCCTCAGGTGAACTCGACAACACCCGATACTGTAGAAAAGGGAAAAAAGCTTCCCAATTCAGCAAACGATCAGCGCTTTTTAAAATTGCATAAGTACCTAACGGCACAAAGTCACGAAGTTCATCAATAGCCGCAGCTTGTGAAAATATCATGTTGCGGATGCCGGTTGCGCTAGCAATTTGCCCTTTCGTAACATCGAGATCATGATAGCCTGCACCCATTCGCTTAATCGTTTCCGCTTTCATGTGATAACTTTCTTCTACAATTGTCTTAACGTATTCAAAACCTAAAATATTATTAGGTTTTGTTAAGTCTAACAAGCTCTCTCCGCTTGAGATCGTTTCAAATGCCAATGACGCCGCTTTTGGATAGGAGTAGCCTTTTGCCGCAAAAGATTTAATTGCTTGTTCATATGTATCTTTATGGTCAGAAAGGAATTCAATTGTTTGATAAAAAAGATCGATGTTGCCGGCTTCGCTTCCGAAACAAACAGCATCCGCCCTTAGTGCATGCAATAAACTGATGCTGCCTTTTGCAAAAAGCGGAGCATGTGCGGTTGCAAATGGGTAAGGGAGCTCAACAACCAAATCGGCTCCGCCCATAAGTGCGCATTTCGCACGTTCCCATTTTGAAAGAAGGGCAGGTTCGCCGCGCTGCAAAAAATTCCCGCTCATGACGGCGATCATGCAATCGGCATTGGTTTGATTTTTGGCTTGTTGCAGATGATAATAATGTCCATTATGGAAAGGATTATATTCAACAACAATCCCGCATGCTTTCATTTTTTGGACAGCTCCTTTTTCAAACAAATCGGATAAGAAAACACTACAGCGCTTTTCTTATATTGTAACCGATCATAGTGTGTAAAGATATCATATTGACAATTTAGTTTTTGATCGATATAATTACTACTGTTGCCTTGAGGTGAAAAAAATGAAATGGTCACTACAGGAATTGAGAAGTTTTTATCGGAAGCCGCTAACTTTTGATGAACATGTTGACTTTTCGGAATTAATGAAGCGAGATAAAGAAATTCGCCGGATTTCTCCTGTTCATGTGAAAGGACATGCAGATATTACGCAGCAAAAAGCAACATTCTACATAACCGTTGAAGGTGAAATGATTTTGCCATGTTCAACGACTCTGGTTGATGTAGAATTCCCATTTTCGATAAAAACAACAGAAATTTTTTTATTAGATCCGGGCTTCCCGATCTCTTCTGAAGAAGAAAACCTTCATAAAGTAGAAGGGAACGTTATAGACCTGAATCCGTACATTGAGGAGCATATTTTGCTCGCAAAGCCGATTAAGGTTACGTCCAAATGTGAGGGTGCAAGTCAGGCCCCGCATTCTGGAGAAGGGTGGCAAGTCGTCACTGAAGAAGACCGTAAAAACAAAATTGACCCGAGGCTTGCTGACCTTGCAAAATTTTTTGAGCGTGACAACAAGTAAGATGGTAGGACAACAGAACTCTGTTTCCGAGTAGAACCTTTTTAAGGAGGTGGATCAACATGGCAGTACCTTTTCGCAGAACTTCCCAAACTCGCCAGGCAAAGCGTCGTACTCACTACAAGCTTGCTATGCCAGGAATGGTAAAATGTCCACAATGTGGAGAATACAAACTTTCTCACCGTGTTTGCCGTGAATGCGGTTTTTACAAAGGAAAAGAAGTAGTAAGCAAATAATAAAAACAGGAGGCATAAGGCCTCCTGTTTTTATTATTTAAAAGGAATTTCCCCTCCCGATCAAGAAAAATACAATATGAACGACTACTTGAGGGGGCTGTCTGCATGGATAAAGTACTTTATGAAAACAAAGAGCAACTAGGCGTTATTACTATTAATCGCCCTGAAGTACATAATGCGATTGATTTTGAAGTGATGGATCTACTTAAGCAATACTTATCGGAAGCAAAAGCCGATTCGGGCGTAAAATTATTAGTCATAAAGGGTTCAGGCGGAAAAGCCTTTTGCTCTGGAGGAGATTTAACCGCTTTCCACCAGCTACATACGGAACATGAAGCATACGCGATGCTTTCGAAGATGAGCGATGTTTTAAATGAAATATTCTTTTTTCCAAAGCCAACGATTGCTCTTCTAAACGGCACGGCCGTAGGAGGAGGTTGTGAGATAGCGGCGGCATGTGATATGCGCCTTGCAAAAGCAGAGGCTAAAATGGGATTTATTCAAGGAAAATTGGGCATAACGACAGGATGGGGAGGCGGTACTTACATATTGGAACGGTTGCCCAAAGCAGTTGCACTTGATTTATTATGGAGCGCCCAATTGATGACGGCAAAGCAGGGGAGAGACATTGGCTTCGTTCAATATCTCATTAAAGAAGATGATATGATGGCCTCAGCAAAAAAATATTTCAATCGGTACACTGTTCATTCTACGGAATGTTTACAAGCATATAAACAGCGTTATCTCGATAGTATCGATACAGCCGGGATCAAGCTAAGAGTAGAACAAGAAGTAAGGCATTGCGCTAAATTATGGGAGACGGATGAACATAAAAAAGCGGTTGCTGATTTTTTGAATAAAAAATAAGTTTTGTATAGTTATGGGCAACAAGGACATAATCTTTTTAGTAGAACAAAAGTCTATCTTATCTATTAATTGCATATCAATGTAAAAACGACATAAAGATGGAGGGATTAGGTTGACTGCTGTTCGTCAGGATGCATGGAGTCAGGATGAAGACTTGTTGCTCGCAGAAGTTGTGTTGCGCCATATTCGCGAAGGAAGTACACAGCTTGCGGCCTTTGAAGAAGTAGGAGAAAAACTGTCCAGAACCGCTGCCGCCTGTGGATTTCGCTGGAATTCACTCATTCGTAAACAATATGAGTCAGCCATTACAATTGCCAAAAAGCAGCGAAAAGAAAGAAATAAAGAAAAAGCTCTTAAAAATGAATCCCAGGAAGATTCTTCAAAACAAACCCAGGTAAAAAGGGACGAATATGTAGTAGCGGGAAAGGAAAAATCGCTTTCGATGGATGACGTCATCTTGTTTTTAAAAAATTTCAAGTCAAAACAAGCGCAGAGCCATGGGGTGGAATCGGAAAATAAGCAGCTTCGCAAACAATTGGAAGAATTAAAAAAGCAAAATGAAGATATGCAGCAACATTTGCAAAAATTAAATGAGGAATACCAGATTGTATGTGAAGATTATAAAGCTCTCATCCAAATTATGGATAGGGCGCGAAAAATGGTTGTACTGGAAGATGAAGATGGAAAAAATCTAACCTTTAAAATGGACGTAAACGGAAATTTGCAAAAGATGAAAAAATAAAAAAGATGGCATAATGCCATCTTTTAGTACGTTCGTTCCACTTTTTGTTCCGTTACGCCGCTCGGGTACCAGACATATGGGTTTTCGCCGCGGTCGCGTTCCGGATTATACGTTACCGCTTCAAATCCTAATTTTTCCCAAAATCCACATGATTGCTGTCTGCCATTTGTTTTGATCGGCAAATTCAATGATTTAGCGAAATTCACAAGTGCCCTTCCATATCCTTTGCCTTGATAATGCGGCAAGACTTCTAGTTTCCACAATTCAAAGTAATCTTGTGGCGGATCAAAGTACTTATCGAATTCCGCTTCAATTTTATATAAACTCATTCTGGCGACAAGTTTATCCCCGTAATAGATCCCGTAAAAAGGAGATTCGCTGTCGTTTTCGATAATATTGTCCTGCAAATCTTCAAGCATGGATAGTTCCTGGATGCCGTATTCTTTAAATTGTTTAAATTCTTCCAATGTTTTATAATTCACTTTCAAACGTTTTACTTGATACGTTTCTGTCATGAAGGCTCCCCCTTAATTACATTTGTTCTGATCTATTTATAGTATATACTAATTACACTTAAAATTCTTTAAAAATGAAATATTCCTTTTGATAAAAAAATATAGAAAGGAATATTAAAGCTTTTGTCGAAATATTGAAATGACAAAAGAAACGAGGAGGGGATGCTTTTTGCGAAAAATATTAATTGCGAACCGCGGTGAAATTGCCGGACGCATTATACGAACTTGTAATGAGATGGGAATCGAGTCTATTGCGGTATATTCCGATGCAGATTCCGAACTTCCTTATGTAAAGCAGGCGACTAAAGCGTTTCGAATTGGAGAGCCGCCTGTTATGAAATCCTATTTAAATGTGAACAAACTATTAGAAATTGCGTTAAAAGAAAAAGTGGACGGGATTCACCCCGGCTATGGCTTTCTCTCGGAGAACAGTACTTTTGCAAAAAAAGTAGAAGAATCGGGCATCCGCTTTATTGGACCTTCATGGCAAGTTATAGACGCAATGGGCGATAAGATTCAGGCGAGAAAAACAATGAAAAATGCGGGAGTTCCTATTGTCCCCGGAACCGTTGAACCGATTTCAGACTTGGAAGAAGCCTGTAGGGTTGCAAACGAAATTGGTTATCCAATAATGCTAAAAGCAAGTTCCGGCGGCGGTGGAATTGGGATGGTACGCTGTGATGACGAACCGTCATTAAAAAAAGCGTTCGTTTCCACACAACAACGCGCGAAAGCCTATTTTGGCAGTGATTTAATGTTTATAGAAAAATATATTGCTGGTGCAAGGCATATTGAAATGCAAATTTTTGGCGATGGACAGGGGAACATTGTCCATTTGTTTGAAAGAGATTGTTCCATTCAACGCCGGAATCAGAAAGTGATAGAAGAATCTCCATCCCCTTTCTTGAATGAAACGATCCGAAATGAAATGAGTGAAGCGGCCATCAAGGCGGCCCGGGCTGTCTCTTATTCTAATGCAGGAACGGTCGAATTTATAGTGGCTGAAGATGGTCAATTTTACTTTTTAGAAATGAATACAAGACTTCAAGTTGAACATCCTGTCACAGAGATGGTTACTGGACTGGATCTTGTTCGCTGGCAAATTGAAGTCGCCAGTGGAAAGCCGTTAACCCTTTTGCAAAATGAAATCGCACAAAAGGGCCATAGCATGGAATTTAGATTGTATGCCGAAGATCCGGCTACCTTTTTGCCTTCACCTGGCAAATTAGTGACTCTTCATTTTCCTGAGATGGATGGTGTCAGAGTTGACGGAGGGTATGAGGCGGGCAACCACGTATCGCCTTTTTATGATCCGATGATCGCGAAAATCATTGTAAGCGATTCCAACAGGAAAGGCTGCCTATTAAAAGCAAAGGCATTTTTTAATGACTTCCAATTAACGGGAATAAAATGTAATAGCCCATTATTTGAGCAAATATTAAATGACGATGATTTCCAAAAAGGAAACTATACGACGGCCTTTTTAACTGAAAAACAATTAATGAAAAAATCATAAAAACCATAAATCAAGAGGTGGACGAAATGAAAGAAATTAACGCAAACATGGCGGGTACCGTTTTAAATGTGCTTGTTAATAAAGGTGAGGGGGTTAGCCCGGGTCAATTAGTCGTTGTCCTTGAATCAATGAAAATGGAGATTCCGATTGAAAGCACAATAGAAGGCACTGTTACTGACATTAAAGTAGGGATTGGTGACTTTGTTAATGAAGGAGATACGCTCGTTATTTTAACATAATAGCAGCCTGTTGGGCTCTAGCTGAACGAGCGCTCACTCTTTAATTTTACCGGGAATTACAATTTATCTATTGGGAGGGAACCGATTGCATGACGGCCAAATTAGAAAATCGATTGAATGACATGATTGACCAAATTAAATCAGGCGGGGCGCCGAAATATCATGAAAAAAATGCGTCCCAGAATAAAATGTTTGTCAGGGAACGGTTGGAACGATTGTTTGATGAAGGCGAATTTTCAGTTGAGGATGCATTATTTGCCAATAACGAAGCAGGCAATCTCCCGGCTGACGGTGTCGTTACGGCAATGGGTAAAGTAGGCGGGCAAACCGTCTGCGTAATGGCAAATGATTCAACGGTAAAGGCAGGTTCATGGGGAGCAAGGACCGTTGAAAAAATCATCAGAATTCAGGAAACAGCCCAGAGGCTGAAAGTACCGATGCTTTATCTTGTCGATTCTGCCGGTGCAAGAATTACCGACCAAATTGACATGTTTCCGAACCGAAGAGGGGCAGGAAGGATTTTTTATAACCAGGTGAAAATGTCCGGGATGGTCCCGCAAATCTGCCTGTTATTTGGTCCATCGGCTGCGGGCGGCGCCTACATTCCAGCATTTTGCGACGTTGTCATCATGGTTGATCAAAATGCATCTATGTATCTCGGCTCTCCGAGGATGGCGGAAAAGGTCATTGGAGAGAAAGTTTCGCTTGAGGAGATGGGCGGTGCCCGCATGCACTGCTCCGTAAGCGGTTGTGGAGATATTTTAGCGCAAAGCGAAAAAGAAGCGATAGAGCTTGCGAGAAACTACTTGTCTTATTTCCCTGCCAATTACAAGCAAAAGCCTATAATGAAGGAACCAAAGCCGCCAGTCGACGGAAGGGCTCTGGAGGAGATCGTTCCGGAAAACCAAAACGTTCCATTCGATATGTACGAATTGATTTCAAGAATCGTCGATGATGGAAGTTTTTTTGAAATTAAAAAACTATTTGCAGGCGAAATCATTACAGGGCTTGCCCGAATTGAAGGGCGAACAGTCGGAATTGTTGCAAACCAGCCGAAAGTAAAGGGCGGCGTCCTATTTGTCGATTCGGCAGATAAGGCGGCCCGATTTATTACGCTTTGTGACGCTTTTTCGATTCCGCTCATCTTTTTTGCTGACGTGCCGGGCTTTATGATTGGCACAAAAGTGGAAAGGGCGGGAATTATCCGCCACGGGGCGAAGCTTATTGCTGCGATGAGTGACGTTACCGTGCCAAAACTATCGGTCATTGTCCGCAAAGCATATGGTGCAGGTCTATACGCGATGGCGGGACCGGCATTTGAACCGGATTGTTGCATCGCTTTGCCGACTGCGCAAATTGCCGTTATGGGGCCTGAAGCCGCGGTTAACGCCGTCTATTCCAATAAAATTAATGAAATTGAAGACCCGAAAGAACGATTGCTTTTTGTCCAGCAGAAACAACAAGAATATAAAGAGCATATTGATATTTACAAACTTGCATCAGAAATGATTATCGATGACATTGTGGCGCCTTCCCGTTTAAGAGAGACGCTGCATCACCGGCTTCGATTTCTTGAATCAAAGGAAATGACATTTAGTGAACGAAAGCATCCGGTTTATCCGGTATGATTTGGCCTTCCGCTTATGGCGGAAGGTTTTTTGCATTTAAACGTGTTAAACTGAAAGAAGATAATAGTAGATGGGAAGGGGAAAACGTTATGAAAATTTCTGTCATTGGCGGCGGGGCCATTGGCCTATTGTTCGCTCATTTTCTTAAGCAAGAAGCTCATGTGACAATCTGGACAAAGTCTGCTAATCAGGCAAAAAAGTTATTGGAAAATGGGCTCCATTATGAATCGATTGACGCGGACAAAAGGGTAGTTGAGGTGAATGCGAAATCGATTCAAGACTTTAATTATGATGCGGATTACATCATTATTGCAGTGAAGCAAACTCAACTTTCCGGGCTAAAGCCGCTTCTTTTTGATTCGAGGGCAAAACGAGCGAAACTATTATTTGTTCAAAACGGGATGGGCCATCTCGAATTGCTTCAACATCTTGAAAATGAACAGATTTCTGTTGCCGTTGTTGAGCATGGAGCCATTAGAACATCGGAATATGAGATTGTTCACACCGGAATCGGAAGAGTAAAGCTTGCGTCTTTTCGCGGCCCTATCGATGCGGGATTATGGGAACAGATTTCAAATGAGCGGTTTCCGGTTATCATATATAAAGATTACCGGCCGATACTAAAAGAAAAGCTGGTTGCCAATAGTGTAATCAATCCATTAACGGCCATTTTTCAAATTAGAAACGGGGAATTAATCGATAATCCCCATTATCAATCATTAATGGTCGGTTTGTTTCATGAAACATGCCGAATCCTTAAGATTGAACGGAAAGATGAATTGCTTGAAAATGTAATGGCCATATGCAAAAATACGTCCAACAACAAATCTTCTATGCGGATGGATATTGAAAATGGGAAAGAAACTGAAATTGACGCCATTAACGGCTATGTTCTAAAACTGGCTCAAAAACAAGGAATTGAAGTCCCTTACACTTCATTCGTTTATGAAGCGATTAAGGGAATGGAGCATCAAAGAAAAGCTTGAAGCATTTTCTTTTTGGAAATAAGGTTCATTTGCTATACTCATATCAGCATATGTTACAAGAGGGTTTACATCCGTATAGAAAGGAAGTTAACACATGAGGATCGAAAATTTCTCCCTTCCTGAGGCGAATATCCTTGCCAAAGATTACAAACATTCATTCGAAAATGTTCAAGATATGTTTAATTATGACTATCACAATCAGGAGGTTTATCAAAAAAGGCTTGAAGAGCTTTATACCCGGAAGTTTCAAAGAGATGCCCTTGCCAACTATTTGTTCACGTATAATCGGAAATTTAATTGTTCGCATCGTACGGTGGAATATATCGAAAAAATAAAAAATAAGGAAAGTGTTGTTGTCGTCGGAGGCCAGCAGGCAGGGATATTAACGGGTCCGTTGTATACGATTCATAAATGTATAAGCATTTTAAAATTTGCTAAAGAAAAAGAAAGCATTCTCGGCATACCTGTCATTCCAATATTTTGGATTGCTGGAGAAGATCATGATTATGACGAGATTAATCATGTATACATAAAGAAAAACGACTCTGCTGAAAAATTAATACTGCAAGCGGAGGATCCAGTAAAAACTTCGGCTTCTCTTATGAAATGGGATAAAGAACAAGCTGTAAAGTGGAGCGATGGCGTTTTTCAGCAATTTGGCGAAACGGAATTCACAAAGGACATCGTGAAAAAAGTACATCATATTTTTGATGCAAGTGATACAATCGTTGACTCATTTGCCCACCTGCTTACGTACCTTTTTGGAGACTATGGACTTGTCCTCCTCGATTCGGGCGATCCCAACTTTAAACAACTACAGTCCGAATATTTAGTCAATTTAATTGAAAAGAATGAAGAAGTGGACCGGCGTTTTGTGGAAGGATTAAAAACGTTGCAAAATAAAAACTATCCACGCCCGATCGAATATCAAGAAAATAACGCTCATTTGTTTTTATACATTAATAGGGAGCGTGTTTTATTATTCCGTGACGGGACTGGCGGCTTCCGTTCAAAAGAAGGGGATGTCCGCTACACGAAAGATCAGTTGATGGAAATGGCGAAGGAGAAACCGCATTTATTTAGCAATAATGTAGTCACCCGTCCGCTTATGCAAGAATGGGTACTTCCGACGCTCAGCTTTATTGCAGGCTCCGGGGAAATTGCCTATTGGTCGGCATTAAAACCAATCTTTAATGAATTTTCTTTAAAAATGCCGCCGCTTATCCCGAGACTCTCGTTAACGATCGTTTCCAAACAGACGCAGAAACAGCTCGACGATACAGGGCTTGAGGCGAAGCATGTCATCAAGTCAGGGACAGAGGTTGAAAAAAAGGCGTGGTATGAAGCGCATAAGCCATATGAGATAGAACCTTTAATAACCGACAGCAAACAACAAATGGCAAAAATTCATAAAGAACTTTCAGGACTTGCTGAAAAAATTGATAAAAGTTTAGTGCAGCTTTCGACCATTAATTTAAATCGCATCTTGCATGAAGTTGATTATTTACATCATAAAATGGAAAAGAAAATGAAAAAAAGGTTTAAAGAACCGCTTGAAAAATTTGACGCGGTGGCGCTTGAATTGTTACCGTTTCATAAGCTTCAAGAGCGGACATGGAACGTTTTTTACTATATGAATGACTATGGGTTTGACCTTATTCACGATCTGATGAACGCATCACTTCCATTCGATGATCAACATAAAATTGTCTATATTTGAAGGAATTTCAGATAAAAAAATCCTGCTAGGACAGCAGGATTTTTTTTTTCGCACACGAATTATACTTGTAGTGGTGAAAAGTGGAGCGTTGTGGTAGAGTAGGGGTAGAAAGTGGGGGAGCGTTCCAATGTTCATGGGTGAATACCAACATAATATTGATGACAAAGGGCGTATGATTATCCCCGCTAAATTTCGTGAAGAACTCGGAAATACATTTATTCTAACGAGAGGCATGGATCAATGTATTTTTGGCTACCCGCTGGAGGAATGGAAAGTCCTCGAAGAGAAGCTGAAAAAACTCCCATTCACCAAAAAAGATGCAAGAGCCTTTACCCGCTTCTTCTTTTCAGGTGCAACCGAATGCCAGTTGGACAAACAGGGGAGAGTAAACATTGCACCACCTTTAAGGGAATATGCAAAACTTGAAAAAGATTGTGTTGTACTCGGTGTATCGAATAGAATTGAAATTTGGAGCAAATCGATCTGGGAAGAGTACTTCCAGGAATCGGAAGAATCGTTCGGGGAGATTGCCGAGAGTTTAATGGACTTTGATCTGTAGCACAATCAAGCACATGTTGAAAGAGAAAGGGAAGTTTTACATGTTTGACCACATCACCGTATTAAAAGAAGAAGCAGTTGATGCATTAAATATTAAACCGGATGGAATATATGTTGACTGTACACTTGGAGGAGCGGGCCATAGCAAACTCATTCTTTCCAAATTGACGACAGGACATTTGTTCGCATTTGACCAGGATGAAAAAGCAATTCAAAATGCAGAAGCGATTTTAAACGAGTATAAGGGCAAATTTACGATTATAAGAAGTAATTTTCGCTATTTAAAAGAAAAATTAAATGATCTCGGAATTACAGGAGTGGATGGTGTTTTATTTGATTTAGGCGTATCCTCCCCTCAATTGGATGAAGCGGAACGAGGCTTTAGTTACCAGCACGATGCGCCCCTTGATATGAGAATGGATCGAAATTCCCCGTTGTCCGCCTTTGAAGTCGTTAATGAATGGCCGTACGAACAACTTGTAAAAATCATTTCCAGGTATGGTGAAGAAAAATTTGCAAAACAAATCGCCAGGAAAATTGAAAGTGCGCGAATGAAGTCACCCATCAAGACGACAGGTGAACTTGCCGATTTAATTAAAGAAGCGATTCCCGCCCCGGCAAGAAGAACTGGCGGACATCCTGCCAAGCGAACATTTCAAGCAATCAGGATTGCAGTGAACGATGAACTGGCAGCATTTGAAGAAGCCATCCATGATGCGATCCAATTATTAAACGTTGAAGGAAGGCTGAGCGTCATCACCTTCCATTCATTAGAAGACAGGGCATGTAAGACAATCATTAAAAAATTCAGCACACCGCCTGATTTGCCACCCGGACTTCCAATTATTCCGGAAGAGGCAAGGCCGATTTTGAAAAACATTACGAAAAAGCCCATTCTGCCAGGAGAAGATGAAATTAAAGAGAACCGCCGCTCTCGTTCGGCGAAATTAAGGGTTGCAGAAAAACAAAGATAAAGGGGAGAAAGAGTTGGATAATTTAGCACATAACATTCAAAGACAGCAGCAAATGAAACCGAATACGTCTGTACAGCCAAAAATCCGTACAGAAATCGTCAAAAAAAGGGTTACAAAAGGGGAAAAATTACTCTGGTCGCTGGCTGGCATTATGCTTCTTGTTGGCGCTCTATTTATCGTTTCAAACTACGCCGCGCTTTATAAAGCGAATTCTAAAATTGAAAATCTCAAAGGAAAAATTACAACGGAATCAAAGATTGTAAGTGATTTAAATGATAAAGTCATTTCATTAAGTTCGAAAGAGCGCATTTATAAGATTGCGAAAGAAAAAGGCATGGAATTAAATGAAAAACGGGTAAAAAATGTAGGAAACGAATAAACGGAGTGAAACAATGGGTAGAAAGAAACATATCAATTTAGGAGCGGGGGTCATTATGCTCGTGTTTACCCTGCTCTTTTTTGTATTGATTGGGCGGTACTTTTATGTTGCTTATGCGAAAAATGTGGATCATGTAGACCTGAAGGCGCTTGGCAAGCGGCTATGGACAAGTGAAAATACGCTTAATGCAAAAAGGGGAACGATTTTTGACCGGAACGGCGATGTACTCGCTAAAGATGTTGCGGCATACGATATGTATGCGATTTTGAAAAAAGACCAGCCGTCATATATAAAAGACCCTCATGAGGCGGCAGTGAAGCTTGCCCCGATCTTAAAAGAAGATGAAGCGACAATTGAAGCGACATTAAGCAAAAAAGGATTGTTCCAGGTAGAACCACCGGGGTGGAAAAATTTAAGCCAGGATCAAAAGGAGAAGATTGAAAAGCTTGATATTCCCGGCATTGAATTCACACCAAGTACAAAGCGTTATTATCCGAATCAAAATTTCGCCTCCCATGTCATCGGCTACACAGCACACAAAAATGGAAAAGAAGAAGGCGTAATGGGGGTTGAAAGGTCGCTCAATGAGTATTTAGCGGAAAGAGACGGCAAAATTCTATTTCAAAGCGATCGGGACGGATTAAAGCTACCCGATTCAAAAGAGAAGATTATCGAGCCGAAAAACGGGGATAACGTTTATTTAACACTCGACGACCATATTCAATTGTATTTAGAAGAAGCGATGAAGCAAGTTGAAAAAGAGTACGACCCGAAAAAAATGATCGGCATTGTCGCTGATCCGAAAACAGGAAGAATTCTCGCGATGGCGAACCATCCTGATTTCAATCTAAATAAACGGGACATTACAAATTTCACGAACGATGCTATTAGTGGCACGTTTGAACCTGGATCAACGATGAAAATATTTACACTCTCAGCAGCCATTGAAGAAGGCGTTTATGACGGTAGCGCGAAATACAAGTCCGGTTCCTATAAAGTTCCGGGCAGCCCTACACCGATCCATGACTGGAACCAGGGATGGGGCAGTATTACGTTTGATGAAGGTGTTGAGAAATCATCTAACGTCGCCTTTTCGATTTTAGCAAGAGAGAAACTTGGATTTGACCGTTTTTACCAATATTTAAAAAAATTTGGATTCGACAAGAAAACGGGCATCGACCTGGCTGGCGAAAATAAAGGGACCCTTCTCTTTCAGCGAGAAATAGAAAAAGTGACAACGGCGTTCGGCCAGGGGTCGACGGTCACTCCGATCCAACTTGTTCAGGCGGCGACAGCGGTAGCAAATGGCGGAAAAATGATGAAGCCATTTGCCATTGAAAAGATAGTTGATCCAAAAACGAAAAAAGTCGTTTTAGATCATGAACCAGAAATTGTTAGCCGGCCAATTTCCGAAAGTACGGCAAAACATGTCCGCCAATTGCTCGGAAAAGTCGTAACAGATGGCACCGGGAAATTGTACAATGTGAAAGGCTATGACATTGCGGGGAAAACGGGAACGGCCCAAATCGCTGATGAAAAAACCGGCAAGTATAAAGTCGGAAAATCCAGCTATCTTTTCTCATTTTTAGGCATGGCGCCGCAAAAAAATCCGAAACTCGTCTTTTACATTGCCGTTCAAGAGCCTCATTTAAAAGATACAGAAACAGGCTCTGAACCGGTTGCGAAAATTTTTAACAGTGTCGCAAAAAACAGTTTGCAATATTTAAACATCGCACCGACGGTAAAAACAGATAAAACGGGACAAAAAGAAGTTCTGGCCGAAGATAAAGGAATTGCGATGGATGATTATTCAGGGCAAAATGTGGATGATGTAACGGCCAGCCTAAAAGAGGAGGGGCTGCGCCCGGTTAAACTCGGTACGGGTGATTCGATCATCGCGCAAGAGCCGGCAAAAGGGACGAAAGTGCTAAAAGGGGAACGGGTCATTTTACGGACCGATGGAACGGTGAAAATGCCTGATTTAACGGGCTGGTCGCTTATGGATGCGATGCGGTTTGTTAAAGTGATGAATCTAAATCAAACGGTTTCCGGGTCAGGCTTTGTCGTCAACCAGGATATTCGGAAAAATGTAGTCGTGAAAGATGATGATCATTTAAAAATCGAATTAAAGCCGCAGTATCCTTAATAAAATGAGATCAATTGAATAAAAAGACAAGCGTTCTAAGCGCCTGTGTACAAGCATATATTGAAACGAGCCGACAAGAGGAGGTAATTTAGTTGCGAGTTTCTAATGTGACGGTACGCAGGCGCTTAATTTTTGTCTTATTATGCGGGCTATTGTTTTTTTTCATCATTGCCGTGAGGCTTGGCTATGTTCAGTTTGTCGTCGGCAATTGGCTGACAGGAAAAGCACTTGACTCATGGAGCAGGGACGTTCCGTTTGAACCGAAACGAGGCGAAATTCTTGACCGGAACAATGTTGCACTCGCCACAAACATTAGTGCACCGACCGTTTACGTCGTTCCAAAGCAAGTGAAAAATTCTGTAGAAACAGCTGAAAAACTTGCCTCGACATTACATATATCGAAAAGCTATGTTTATAAAAAAATTACAGAAAGGGCAAGCATCGTTCGTTTAGATAAAGGCGGAAGGAAGATTAGCAATAAATTAGCCAATAAAGTGAGAATGTTAGACCTTCCCGGCGTTTTTGTCGCGGAAGATAGTAAGCGCCATTACCCATTTGGCAGTTATTTATCCCATGTTCTCGGCTTTGCCGGTATCGACAATCAAGGTCTTACAGGGCTAGAACTTTATTATGATAAAGAATTAAAAGGGAAGAAAGGATATGTTTCGTTCTTCTCTGATGTGCGAGGAAGAAGAATGCCTTCTTTATCTGATAAATACAAACGTCCACAAGATGGATATAATTTAAAGCTGACAGCGGATATACGGGTTCAGACGATCATCGAAAGAGAATTGGATAATGCAGAAGCAAAGTATAACCCTGATTCCATCATTGCGATGGCCATGGACCCGAACACAGGAGAAATATTAGGCATGTCGAGCCGGCCGAATTTTAATCCAGAAGACTATAAACGGGTTCCGCAAGAAGTGTACAATCGGAATTTGCCTGTCTGGAAAACGTACGAACCAGGATCAACGTTTAAAATTATTACACTCGCCGCAGCCCTTGAAGAAGGAAAAGTAGATTTAGATAAAGATCATTTTAATGATCCAGGCTATATTGAAGTCGCTGGCCGGAAATTAAAATGTTGGAAAAGAGGCGGGCATGGCAGCCAATCGTTTTTAGAAGGGGTGGAAAATTCTTGCAACCCGGGATTTGTTATGTTAGGACAACGGTTAGGAAAGGAGAAACTCTTTTCTTATATTAAAAAATTCGGATTTGGTCAAAAAACGGGGATCGATCTTCAAGGTGAAGCGACAGGCATTTTATTTAATTTAAACAATGTCGGACCGCTTGAACTGGCGACGACAGCTTTTGGTCAAGGTGTTGCGGTTACGCCGATCCAGCAAGTGGCTGCCGTGTCTGCGGCCGTAAATGGCGGTTATTTATACGAACCATATATTGCAAAAGAGCTCGTCGATCCGAATACAGGGAAAGTGATTTCGAGGCAAACACCGAAATTAAGACGCAAAGTAATATCGGAAGAAACGTCCGCAAAAGTCCGTTATGCCCTTGAAAATGTCGTTGCACGCGGAACAGGGAAAAATGCTTTCGTCGAAGGCTACAGAGTCGGAGGAAAAACAGGAACGGCGCAAAAAGCGGAAGGCGGGAAATATTTGCAAAATAACTATATCGTTTCTTTTATTGGAATGGCTCCTGCAGATGATCCGCAAATTGTCGTTTATGTGGCGGTTGATAATCCGAAAGGAACGGTTCAATTCGGGGGTACGGTAGCCGCGCCAATCGTCGGCAAGATTATGGATGACAGCCTGCGGGCAATGGGTGTTGAAAAACGAACGAAGCAGATTGAAAAAGAACGAACTTATCTCGACCAGCCGCTTATTAAGCTTCCGAACCTTGTTGGAAAAACCCGTGAAGAACTCGGCGACATGATGTATGATTTAAAAATAGATGCGTCAGGCTCCGGCGATGTTGTCGTCGAACAATCTCCAAAACCCGGTGTCAAACTGAAGCCCGGTTCAACGATTCGTCTTTTTATGGGTGACAAATAGGCGACCGACGATTAAAATAGATGTGTATGCAAAGCCCAAGCGGATTTCGCTTTGGCTTCTTTTTCTGAAAAAGAAGTTCGCTGCAGCGTAGAATGATGGCTAAGCCTTAGCCTGGCTCTTGCTTCCCTAAAACTTATATTGAAAATGAAAGGTCATGATAACATGGAGCTTCAAAAACTCGTAAATGAATTGCTATTTACCACAATAGACAATAAACAAAATCCTGACATTACAGCAATTAATATGGATTCTCGCATAAAAGCTCCGGGCAGTTTATTTGTTTGTATTGACGGGCTTACTCTTGACGGACATGACTTTGTCCATGAAGCCGTACAAAACGGAGCGGTTGCTGTTCTGGCAGAAAAGGATGTAAAAACAACGGTCCCGGTCGTTCGTGTTAGCGATACGAAGAGGGCGATGGCCATTTTAGCAGACCGATTTTATGGCCAGCCGACAAAACAGTTACACTTAATCGGGATAACAGGCACAAACGGAAAAACAACAACATCCCATATCATCGAAAAAATATTCCGCGATTGCGGCAACCGTACCGGATTAATCGGAACGATTGATATGAAGATTAACGGTGAAAGCTATAAAGTTTCCAATACAACCCCGGATTGTATTTTCCTTCAAAAAGCGTTTAAACAAATGGTAGATGAAAAGGTCAATACGGCAGTCATGGAAGTGTCTTCACATGCGCTGGACCAGGGGCGTGTCCGCGGATGTGATTTTAACATCGCCGTTTTTACAAATTTAACGCAAGACCATTTGGATTACCATGAAACGATGGATGAATATCTTCATGCAAAAGGCCTGCTGTTTTCTCAATTAGGAAATACATACAGCAAAGAAAATAAAAAAATCGCTGTATTGAACAATGATGATCCCGCCTCGAAACGGTTGAAAAGGATGACGTCAGCTCAAGTCATTACGTACGGAATTGATCAACCGGCTGACATTATGGCTAAAAATATTAACATTACGGCTAAAGGAACATCGTTTACCTTAGTTACTCCAAAGGAGAAAAAAGAGGTTTCGATCAAGCTTATCGGGAAATTTTCCGTTTATAATGTTCTCGCGTCGATTTCGGCAGCGCTTGGATCTGGAATTTCACTTGATGCCATCATCCACTCAATTGAACAAGTTGAGGGGGTACCGGGACGATTTGAAACGGTCAATGCGGGTCAAGATTTTACGGTGATCGTTGATTATTCACACACTCCGGACAGTTTGGAAAATGCGCTTATGGCGATCAAAGAATTTGCAACCGGAAAGGTGTATGTTGTTGTTGGTTGCGGCGGTGACCGCGATAAAACGAAGCGACCGATTATGGCGCAAATCGCAGTAGAGCATGCGGATACAGCAATATTTACATCCGATAATCCGCGGACTGAAGATCCCGAGGCAATTCTTCAAGATATGGAGAGAGGCGTCGAGGGAGAAGAGTACGTAAAAATTGTCAATCGAAAAGACGCCATTGAGTATGCAATTAACCAGGCGAAGAAAGACGACATAGTTTTAATTGCCGGAAAAGGTCATGAAACGTATCAAATTATCGGGAAAAACGTATTTGATTTTGATGACCGCCAAGTAGCAAAAGAAGCGATTGGAGCGAAGAACTAAAATGAAAATGTTGTTAAAGGACTATGTAAACATCGCCTTAACTACAAGAGGCAATGTTGAAAATACAATCATCCAGGAAGTGACGAAAGATACGCGTGTGCCATCTGTGAAATCTTTATATGTTCCGATTATTGGCGAGCGGTTTAACGGACACCATTTTTTAATGGATGCAATAAAAAATGGGGCGATTGCAGCTATTTGGAAACAAGGTGAGCCACTTCCGGATGACCTTGATCCGTCCTTTCCTATCCTTTTTGTAGAAGATACGATAAGTGCTCTGCAAAAAATGGCAAAGCTGTATTTAAAGAAAATACGCCCGATTGTCATCGGCGTAACTGGCAGCAACGGGAAAACGACGACGAAAGATATGGTCGAAAGTGTTGCCGCAACAACTTTTAAAACCCATAAAACGAAAGGCAATTACAACAATCATATCGGACTTCCGCTTACGATTTTGTCAATGCCCGAACAAACAGAAGTACTTATTCTAGAAATGGGAATGAGCGGGTTTGGCGAAATTTCGTTGTTAAGCAAAATTGCAGAGCCCGATGTTGCGATCATCACCAACATTGGCGAGTCCCATATTGAGGCGCTCGGCAGCCGGGAAGGGATTGCAAAAGCAAAACTTGAAATAAAAGACGGTCTAAAAGAAAGCGGAGTTTTGATCATTGATGGAGACGAACCCCTATTAGAACATGTTTGTTCAAAAAATGTATTGAAATGCGGCTATAATGAGAATTCCACGTTGCATATCGACAATATTGAAGGGGACGAAAATGGCTACAGCTTCCAATTGGAAGGCGGAACGACAACCTACTACTTGCCGCTATTAGGAAAGCATAATGTGAAAAACGCCGCATATGCGATAGCAGTCGGGCATTACTTGAACATCGAAGAAAATGCGATCAAAGAAGGATTAATGAACTTGACCATGACAAAAATGCGCCTGGAAAAATATAAAGGCCAAAAAGGGGCTCTTCTTATTAATGATGCGTACAATGCCAGCCCGACAAGCATGATTGCTGCAATTGAAGCCATAAAAGGATTAAATAATTATCCGAAAAAAGTTGTTGTGCTTGGCGACATGTATGAGCTCGGCAACGAGGAAGAATCGATGCACCGGGCAGTTGCCCCGCATATAACAACTCCTATTACCGAAGCTGTTACGATCGGGGAAAAAGGAAGATGGATTGGCGAGGAACTTAAAACCCTTAAGCCAGATGGCGTGAGTGTGTCGATATTTCCTACAAAAGAAGAAGCAAAAGAATATATCGGGCAAAAACTTTCAAAGGATACAGTCATTCTTTTTAAAGCATCTCGAGGAATGCAGATGGAAACGTTAGTAAAAGAATTTATAGATGAAGAGGAGGCAAGAAAATGATCGAACAAGTATTGTTATTTACCCTTCTTGCTTCTTTTCTTATTGCCGTTATAAGTTCGCCGTTTTTTATCCCTTTTTTACGCAGGTTGAAATTCGGCCAAAGCATACGGGAAGAAGGGCCAAAATCTCACCAGAAAAAATCGGGAACGCCGACGATGGGCGGAATTATTATTGTACTTGCCGCTGTAATTGCGACATATGTGATGAATTTGAAATTTTTTAATGTATCTTCGAAAACGTATTTATTGTTATTTGTTACAATCGGATATGGACTGCTTGGCTTTCTCGATGATTTTATTAAAGTGGTCAAGAAAAGAAATCTCGGGTTAACGTCTAAGCAGAAATTGCTCGGGCAATTAATCATCGCCGCTGTATTTTATATTGGCCTTTTAAATACGGATTTTTCAACAAAGCTTACGATTCCCGGACTCCACATTGATTTTGAGCTTGGATGGTTTTATCCGGTCCTTGTTGTCTTTATGTTGATCGGCGGATCGAATGCAGTTAATTTAACGGACGGATTGGACGGACTACTCGCGGGCACTTCGGCGATTGCCTTTGGTGCATTTGCGGTATTGGCTTCCAATATGAGCCCATCCCAATCCGAAACGGCCGTATTTGCCGTCGCAATTGTCGGCGCTGTTCTCGGATTTTTAGTATTTAACGCCCATCCTGCCAAAGTATTTATGGGCGATACCGGTTCTCTTGCTTTAGGCGGCGCGATAAGCGCGATTGCCATTATAACGAAACTAGAACTATTGTTAGTCATTATCGGCGGTGTTTTCGTGATCGAAACATTATCCGTCATGCTTCAAGTATGGTCATTTAAAACGAGAGGAAAACGAATCTTTAAGATGAGTCCGCTGCATCATCATTATGAACTGTGCGGCTGGTCTGAATGGAGAATTGTAGTCACGTTCTGGGCGGTTGGCCTTCTTTTTGCTGCGCTCGGAATTTATATTGAGGTGTGGGTTTGATGGTGGATAAAAGGGAAGAATTTAAAGGGAAACATGTATTAATACTCGGACTTGCGAAAAGCGGTTTTGCAGCGGCAAAACTGCTTCATTCGTATGGCGCCATACTTACGGTTAACGACCGTACGCCTTTTGAAGAAAATGAACAGGCGAAAGAGCTTGCGGACAAGGGCATTCATGTCATTTGCGGCGGGCATCCACTTAGTTTGCTTGATGGGCGAATTGATTATGTCGTTAAAAATCCGGGTATTCCGTATAGCAATCCGATTGTGAAAGGAGCGCTGGAAAAAAATATCCCTGTCATTACAGAAGTGGAAATTGCCGGAATCATTTCGAAAGCTGATATTATTGGAATAACCGGATCCAACGGGAAAACGACGACAACAACGCTCATTGGCGAAATGCTTAAAAACAGTGCGAAACGTCCGCTCGTTGCCGGAAATATTGGAACCGTATTGTGTGAAGTGGCAGATCGAGCGACAGAAGAAGATGTGATCGTTGCCGAATTGTCGAGCTTTCAACTAATGGGGACGAGAACGTTTCATCCAAAAGTGGCTCTATTGCTTAACTTGTTTGAAGCCCATCTCGACTATCATGGCTCAATGGAAGATTACGGGGCAGCTAAAGCACGTATTTTTGCAGCGCAAACCCCGGAGGACTATACCGTTTACAACGAGAGTGATGAACGAATTCGTGAGCTGGTGAAACATTCAAAAGCGAAAAAAATTCCGTTTTCAACGAAATCGATTTGTGAAGATGGCGCTTATATTAAAGATGGGATCGTTTATTTCCAAAATGAGGCCATTATTCCGTTAGAGAAAATCGTGCTTCCGGGCAAACATAATTTAGAAAATATTTTGGCGGCAATCAGTGCCGCCAGGTTGAGCGGTGCGAAACAAGAACAAATCGTTCACGTGCTGGCGACGTTTTCAGGCGTGAAGCATCGCACACAATATGTTGGAATCGTTGAAGGGCGGAAATTTTACAACGATTCAAAAGCAACTAATATTTTGGCGACAAAGGCTGCTCTTTCCGCCTTCAATGAACCAATCGTTTTACTCGCAGGGGGATTGGATCGTGGCAATGAATTTGATGATCTAAAGCCTTACCTGAACCAGGTGAAAGCGATCATAACGTTCGGGCAGACGGCGCCAAAAATTGAACGGGTAGCCAGGGAAGCGGGAATAGAAGTGATTAAACGTGTTGATAATGTGGAAGAAGCTGTTCCTGTTGCTTACGGTACTTCCTCACCGGGTGATGTCGTTTTACTATCGCCTGCATGCGCCAGCTGGGATCAATATAAAACATTTGAACAAAGAGGAGACATCTTTATCGACGCTGTGCATAAACTTAAGTAAGGTTTGTACAAGTCGGTTAAAAAGAGAGGGCATCCCTCCTTTTTAAACTGTGGCTTTATTGAATAGGAACGAGCCAATTTAAAAAGAGTTGAGGTGTTTTCCTTGCCGTCCAAAAGATCAACACCCGATTTAGTATTGATCGTTACGACACTTTTACTTTTGTCTCTCGGCATTGTGATGGTTTATAGTGCAAGTGCGGACATGGCAGTCTATAAGTTTAAAGACGCTTTCTTTTTTGCAAAACGCCAGCTTCTTTTTGCAGGTGTCGGGGTCGCTGCGATGTTTTTTATTATGAATATTCATTACCACACATGGCAAAAATGGTCAAAAATATTGCTGCTCGTCTGTTTCCTGCTGCTCATCGTCGTATTAATTCCGGGGATTGGAATGGTGCGCGGGGGTGCCAGGAGTTGGATCGGTATTGGCGCTTTCTCGATCCAGCCTTCGGAGTTTATGAAACTGGCAATGATCGCCTTTCTGGCAAAATACCTGGCGGCGAATCAAAAGAAAATTACTTCATTTAAAAAAGGGCTGCTCCCTACCTTATCGCTCGTCATGCTTGCCTTTGGGATGATCATGCTTCAGCCTGATTTAGGGACTGGAACGGTCATGGTCGGGACATGCATCGTCATGATTTTTGTTGCGGGTGCGAGAATTGCTCATTTTGCTGGATTGGGCTTATTGGGAATAGCCGGCTTTGTCGGGCTTATCGCTTCGGCTCCTTATCGAATGAAAAGGATCACGTCTTTTCTTGACCCATGGAGCGATCCAAAGGGCAGTGGATTTCAAATTATCCAATCCCTTTATGCTCTCGGTCCTGGAGGGCTGCTCGGCCTTGGTCTTGGACAAAGCCGGCAAAAGTTCGGCTATTTGCCTGAACCACAAACCGATTTCATTTTTGCGATCATTTCTGAAGAACTCGGGTTCATCGGTGGGGCGCTCGTTTTGCTTTTATTTAGCCTATTATTATGGCGTGGCATTCGAATTGCGCTCGGTGCCCCTGATTTGTTTGGAAGTTTTCTTGCTACAGGCATCGTCGCGATGGTTGCGATCCAGGTCATGATTAACATCAGTGTCGTAACTGGCTTAATCCCGGTTACAGGAATTACGCTGCCCTTTCTAAGCTATGGCGGCTCATCGTTAACGTTAATGCTCGCTTCGATTGGCGTGCTCTTAAATATAAGCCGCTATGCTAAATATTAAATGTATTAAAATTCTTGTATTTAACGTTAAATTCTCTTATTCTAATTGAGGATGGCTTGCAATAACCCTGTCCGGCATACTGACAGGGTCATTGTTTTTTTGAATCCGTTTTTCGGAGGTATGAAAATGAAAATTGTATTAAGTGGTGGAGGAACGGGAGGACATATTTACCCCGCGCTTGCCCTTGCGAAAGAAATTAAAAAAATTCATCCGGAGTCAGAGCTGTTATATATTGGGACGGAAAAAGGGCTGGAATCAAAGCTAGTTCCAAGAGAAAACATTCCGTTTGAAAGCATTCAAATTACCGGTTTTAAACGCAGTCTTTCTGTCGAAAATATAAAAACCGTGCTTCGCTTTTTAAAAGGCGTTTCAAAAAGCAAGAAACTGCTGAAAGAGTTTAAGCCTGATATTGTTATTGGAACAGGCGGTTATGTTTGCGGCCCTGTTGTTTATGCGGCAAGCAAACTGAACATCCCTGCAATCGTTCATGAACAAAACAGCATTCCTGGTTTAACGAACAAGTTTTTAAGCAAGTATGTTCAAAAAGTAGCGATCTGCTTTGAAGAAGCAGCCGGATATTTTCCGAAAGAAAAGGTTGTATACACGGGAAATCCAAGGGCTCAAGAAGTGAAAGATAAAGACGGCAAAAGAGGAAAAGAATCTCTTCATCTTGATCCGGCAAAGAAAACGGTCTTAATTGTTGGTGGAAGCCGGGGAGCGCGCCCGATCAATGAAGCTTTTCTCGAAGCACTCGATCTTGTCGGGGAGCGAAACTATCAATTTGTTTATGTGACAGGGGAAGTTCATTACGATCATGTTCTGGAACAGGTTAAAAAACACGGGAATCCAAAAAATGTTACGATTGTCCCGTTTATTCATAATATGCCGGAAGTGCTTGCGGGCATGGACCTTGTAGTTGCCAGAGCAGGTGCGACAACGATCGCGGAAATTACCGCACTTGGCATCCCGAGCATTTTAATACCCAGTCCATACGTAACGAATAACCATCAGGAAAAAAATGCCCGGGCACTCGAAAGCAAGGGCGCTGCCGTTGTTATTTTAGAAAAAGATATGAACGGTTCGCTTCTTGTTCAACATATTGACCGCATTCTTACAGATGAAAAAGAGTGGTCAAAAATGCATAAAGCTTCAAAGCAACTCGGGATGCCGGATGCGGCGAATCGGCTTTATGAAGTGATGAAAGACCTCTCAAAATCGACGGCTACTTTTAAATAAAGAACACATATGATGAGTTAAGAAGCATAAATAGGGGGGAGAATGTTGGAAAAACTTGCAGCACAATTAAGGGAAGAAAATTTAGGTAAGGTTCTCGAAAATGAGCCCCTTAAAAATCATACAACATTAAAGATCGGTGGCCCGGCAGATATACTTTTTGAACCGGGAAGCATAGATTCATTGCAGCGAGCGCTGGAACTGATTAAGCAAGAAAAGGTGCCGTTTCGTGCCATTGGACGGGGTTCTAACCTATTAGTTTCCGATAATGGAATTGAAGGTGTCGTTATTAAACTAGGGAAAGGCCTTGACCATCTCTATAAAAATGAAGAAGAGATAACAGTCGGGGGAGGATACTCACTTGTGACGCTTGCAACTGTTCTCTCAAGGGAAGGTTATAGCGGTTTGGAATTCGCTGCTGGCATTCCAGGCTCTGTCGGCGGGGCGGTCTATATGAATGCAGGCGCCCATGGCTCGGATATGTCCCAAATCGTGTCGAAAGCACGTATCTTATTTCCGGATGGAAGCTTAAGATGGTTAACTAACGAGGAGCTGGCATTCTCTTATCGTACGTCCATTCTTCAAAAAGAAGGAGGAATTTGTGTCGAAGCCGTGCTCCGTTTAAATAAAGGTGAAAAAGAAGAGATCATGGCCGAGCTCAGAAAAAACAAAGATTACCGCAAAAATACGCAGCCATGGAATCATCCTTGTTGCGGAAGCGTGTTTCGTAATCCGCTCCCAAACTATGCTGGCGGCTTAATCGAAACGTCTGGTTTAAAAGGAACAAAAATCGGCGGGGCACAAATTTCCGAAATGCATGCCAACTTTATCGTAAACACCGGTGGAGCAAAAGCAAAGGACGTCCTTGATTTAATCGATTTTATAAAGAAAAAAATAAAAGAATTACATGGGATCGATATGGAGACAGAAGTAGAGATTATTGGCAGAACGAACTCATGAATTATGCCATATCAAAGATTGTTCAAAACGTCCGGGAAACATTACGGTAGGATTTCGCCGTTCTGTTTGTCCTCCTTGTTGAACAATATTATTAATTCACGGAATATGTTATAATGAAGCGGAAACGGCGTGCTTATTCGTCCGTTTCCGCTTTCATTTCAAAAAATGGAGGAGAAAAGATGGACAAGCCGAAAGTTGTGCCAATTGAGGATCGAATTCCGAAATTGAAAATGCAACGAAAACAAAAAGCAAACAGGCGTATGATTTTTTACTTGTCCCTTTTTTTTCTATTAATCTTGACTATTGTTTACTTTCAGTCTGATTTAAGCCGCGTACATAAAATTACAGTTAGCGGAAACGTTTCTGTTAGCGATGAGGAGATCAGGCGAGCGAGTAAAATAACGGAAGATACAAATTTTTTAAATGTATCGGAAAAAGAAGTACGGACCAATGTAAAAAAAATCGACGAAATTGCTTCCGTTCATTTACATAAAAAGTTTTTTAATCATCTTGTAATCGATGTAACGGAATATGAAAAAGTAGCTTATTTAAAAAGAGAGGGCCGCTATTATCCGATTCTTCAAAATGGTGCATTTCTCTCGCCGCTCGCGAAAGATAAGCTGCCGGTAAACGCCCCGATTATTGATGAATGGGAGGGGGAGGATGCCAGCCTGTTAAAAAAAATGGCGGCCGAGCTTAAAAAGCTTCCAGAAAGCATGATTCATCGAATTTCCGAAATTCATCTTACCCCAACTGATGATAAGAAAGACCAGATCACATTGTACATGACGGATGGATATATTGTTCGCACGACCGTGTCTGGTTTTGCCAAAAAAATGAAAGCTTACCCTTCAGTTGTTGAGAAACTTGGGCCAGGAAAAAAAGGAATCATCAATATGGATGTAAGCACATATTTTGATGAATTTCCAAAGAAAGGGGCTCAAGGAGATGAAAGCAAGCGGTAAATATCTTTTTTATTCTTTCATTTTGCTGATTACGGGGTTTTTCCTTTCTTTTTCCTATCAGCTGGCAAAAACAGAAAAAACATCGAACCGAATAAGTGAAGAATGGAAAAAAGAAGATAGCCTCAGGTCGCAGATTTTAGATGTGCAAAAAACGAACAAACAATTATCGAATGAACTAAAAGTGATTCAACAAAAAGTGCAAGATAAGGAAGAAAATGTGGCGAACGAAGAAAAAAATTCAGCCGGTCTTGTAAAGGAATTAAAGCAGCTTCGAATGATCGTAGGCGAGGTTAAAGTGAAAGGAGAAGGGATTGAAGTAACCCTCTCTGATTCTTCTTATATACCCGATGGAGAAAATCCGAACAACTATATCGTTCATGAGGAACATATCCGGGAAGTGATTAATGAACTTCTCGTTTCCGGAGCGGAAGCGGTTGCTGTTAATGGACAACGGATCAATCATAATAGCTACATTTCTTGTATCGGTCCTGTTGTTAGCGTTGACGGCAATCAATATCCTGCTCCATTTGTTATTTCCGCCATCGGAAATAAAGACACGCTGGAAAAATCATTGAACTTGTATATCGCAAATGTACTCGCTTCAGAGGGGATCGATGTTTCCATCTCTAAAAAAGATGAAATAAGAATGGAGCCTTTATTAGCTGAAAAGGAGAACGAAATTGAAGGATAGAAGGATCGCGCTAAGCCTTGTGGCATGTACTCTAGGATTTATGCTTGCTATTCAATTTCAAACAACGAATCATCCTAAAAAACAAGATAAACGTGATATATGGCAACTAAGGTCGGCTCTTGAAGAAGAAAAAAAGAAGCAGATGGAGCTCAATAAAGAAGTAGAAAAAAATGAAGAGTTACTCAACGACTATCAAAGCAGGACGAAAGAGTATAAATTATTAGCGATGAAAGAGGCCCTAAAAGACTTAAAAACAGAAGCTGGATTAACGAAAAAAAGCGGACAAGGAATTTTAATTCGTATCGAACCGTTTAATGAGGAACTTTCGGGAAAAATAGATCCAGCAATGTTTCCGGCATTGCTAGAGAGACTTGTTAATGAACTGAACCGGTATGAAGCAAAAGATATTTCAATTAATGGTGAAAGGATCATTTCACGCTCTTCCATTCGCCTTGTTAATGGAAAAACGTACGTGAATAATGAACCAATTTCAACGTTTCCGATTATCATTCGCGTCATTGCAAAAGATCCAAAGAAGCTTAAATCTCAAATTATTGCTTCACAGTCTGCCGAGGATTTTGTGAGAGAAAATTTAAACATTACCTCGAAGCCGGTTAAACATTTAACATTACCCCCATATAGCAAGCCAATCCGTGTGAACTATATGAAGCAAGTAAAGGAGGGATAAGCATGTGGCTTCCGGTCTTCGGTTTAATTATCGGTCTCGTGCTTGGATATTTAACGGACATTCGAATTCCTCCTGATTATACAAACTATCTGTCTATCGCCGTTCTAGCCGCTTTAGATACATTATTTGGAGGGATGCGTGCCCACCTGCAAGGTACATTTGAAGACAAAGTATTTATCACCGGCTTCTTCTTTAACATTCTTTTAGCGGGTGGACTTAGCTTTTTAGGAGTCCAGCTTGGAATTGACCTTTATCTTGCCGCTATATTTGCATTTGGTGTAAGGTTGTTTAATAATATAGCTGTGATACGAAGACTTGTAATGGATAAATGGACAAATGCACGGAAAAATCAATAATTTTTCGAGAAAACTAAAGAAAAAAAGAGGGAATCACCATCTCTTGTGGAATTAATTTCTTAATTAGATAACGAACTCTTTTTTTTATAATTAAACATTCGGATTATAAACCGATTAATAGATTAAAAGGAGGTGCCAGAGAATGAACAGCAATGAGATTTATGTGAGTTTAGACATCGGTACATCCAATATTAAAGTTATCATTGGAGAAATGACCAATGAATCCTTTAATGTAATTGGTGTAGGACATGCTAAATCAGCAGGTATTAAAAAAGGCTCAATTATAGATATTGATGAAACTGTTCGTTCAATTAAAAAGGCGGTTGAACAGGCTGAACGAATGCTTGGAATACCGATTAATGGTGTTATTGTAGGTGTAAAGGGAAATCATGTTAAGCTCGAGCCATGTCATGGCGTTGTAGCTGTATCAAGTGAAGACAGAGAAATTGGTGATGAAGACATTGCTCGCGTGATAGAGGCAGCGCAAGTCGTGTCCATTCCTCCCGAACGAGAAATTATTGATGTTATTCCGCGTCAGTTTATCGTCGACGGAACGGATGAAATTATTGATCCGCGAGGCATGCTCGGGGTTAGACTTGAAATGGAAGGAACCATTATCACCGGTTCGAAAACCATTTTACATAATTTGCTTCGCTGCGTAGAAAAAGCAGGTTTGGAAATTATTGATATTTGTCTTGAACCTCTGGCAACGGGCTCCATCGCTTTGTCAAAGGATGAGACAGAATTAGGAGTTGCGTTAATCGAAATTGGCGGGGGATCGACAACGGTTTCCGTTTTTGATCAAGGATCGATGCAGTTTACTTCCGTTTTGCCAATTGGTGGGGAATATATTACGAAAGATATATCCATCGGCCTGCGTACGACAGCGGAAGATGCGGATAAAATTAAATTAAAGCATGGCCATGCATTTGTAGACCTTGCCTCACCTGATGAAACGTTTAAGGTCCCCCAGATTGGTTCATCGGCGGAACAGGAAATTAGCCAGAGAGATTTAGCACACATTATAGAAGCAAGACTGGCTGAAATGTTCGAAATGATAGATGACGAGCTTGCGAGACACGGGTATAATGAATTACCAGGAGGATTTGTAATTACAGGCGGAGTCGCTTCCATGCCGGGACTTTTGGAATTAGCCCAAGAAATTTTTCAACAAAATGTCAGAGTGTCCCTTCCGGATTACATTGGGGTAAGAGAACCTCAATATACTACTGGTGTCGGATTGATTCAATTTACTTATCGCAATATTAAAGTTCAAGGGAAAGAAGTAGCAGCAGCACTTAGCGAAGAAGGATACGAAGTTCAGCAAAAGAGAAAGCAAGAGCCAAAGGTGTCCAAACAAATTGAAAAAGAAAGCGGCGGAGTGAAATCCAAAGTGAAAAATTGGTTTGGATTATTTTTTGACTAAGAAAGAAGTTCAAGGAAGACAGTCAACCTGGACTTCATCTAAGAGACAGAGGAAATCGTCATTAGGAGGAACGCTCATGTTAGAGTTTGATATGAATATGGATTCATTGGCAACAATTAAAGTAATAGGTGTAGGCGGCGGCGGAAGCAATGCGGTAAACCGCATGATTGAGCATGGAGTACAAGGCGTTGAATTTATATGCGTCAACACAGATGCACAGGCGCTCAACCTTTCTAAAGCAGAAATTAAAATGCAAATCGGATCAAAATTAACAAGAGGGTTAGGGGCAGGTGCTAATCCGGATATCGGCAAAAAAGCTGCTGAGGAGAGCAGAGAGCAAATTGAAGAAGTTCTTCGCGGAGCCGATATGGTGTTTGTCACTGCTGGAATGGGCGGTGGTACAGGTACTGGCGCAGCTCCTGTCATCGCCGAAATCGCAAAGGAACTTGGAGCATTAACAGTCGGCGTCGTTACCCGCCCTTTTACATTTGAAGGGAGAAAACGCGCGGTTCAAGCTGTTGGAGGGATAAGTGTATTAAAAGAAAAAGTAGATACATTGATTGTTATCCCGAATGATAGATTGCTTGAAATCGTTGATAAAAATACGCCGATGCTAGAAGCATTCCGCGAAGCAGATAACGTTTTGCGCCAGGGTGTCCAGGGTATCTCCGATCTCATTGCAACACCTGGATTAATTAACCTTGACTTTGCCGATGTGAAGACAATCATGACGGAAAGAGGATCGGCATTAATGGGTATCGGTATTGCAACAGGGGACAATCGCGCTGCAGAGGCGGCCAAACAAGCAATCTCCTCTCCATTACTTGAAACATCGATTGATGGGGCAAAAGGTGTGATTATGAACATTACGGGAGGTTCTAACTTAAGCCTGTATGAAGTAAACGAAGCAGCAGACATCGTCTCATCCGCTTCTGACCCTGAAGTAAATATGATCTTCGGATCGGTCATCAATGAAAATTTAAAAGACGAAATTCTTGTTACGGTTATTGCGACCGGATTTGATGAAAAAGAAAATTCACAGGGCTTAGAGCCGCCAAGGACAAAATTCCAGCAATCTACAAATCCTAAACCGCAACCAAAGCCTACCATTCAGCGTGAAGAGCCGGTGCGGGAACAAAGAAATACGCAGCAAACAAGCCAATCTGACTCTGAAACACTTGATATACCTGCATTTTTGCGAAATCGCAATCGCAATCGCCGCAGATAAAAAAATCCACGTTCCATAATTGGAACGTGGATTTTTTAATGGCCGAAAATCAATCGTTTTCGACTACAGACTTTGACAAAACCTTTCAAAATTATAAAGGTTCTTGTCTCATAAATTGACAGACTTCATACTTATAATCTTTTATACTGATTTTAAATTTAACGAAAGGAGAAAACAAATGACGCTCTACCTTGATGTCATTTGGTTTCTAAATTTTTGCATTGATTTGCTTCTCATTATGTTAACTGGCCTATTTTTAAAGCGAAAACTGAATCGATGGAGAATTATAGCCGGTGCATTCATTGGGTCTTCTTACGTCTTATTATTATTTATTCCTTCAACAATCTCATTATATCATCCGTTCATTAAGCTTCTGTTTTCATTTGTCATTATGGTGGTTTCATTTGGTTTTTATAAGTTTACTTATTTATTTAAAAATGTGCTGATGTTTTATTTTGTAACCTTTGTCACCGGAGGAGGGATGTTTGCAGCTCATTATTTTTTAGAGAAAGATCTGGCGATACAAAGCGGAATGTTCGTCACAAATGGGACAGGATTAGGGGATCCATTAAGCTGGCTATTTGTCATTCTCGGTTTTCCTATCATTTGGTATTTTTCAAAACGAAGGGTAGATGATATCCAGGTTGAAAAGATTCATTATTCGGAATTAGTAAACGTTCAAATTTCAATTGATGATTGCGTCATTCACTCTGTCGGCCTAATCGACAGTGGCAACAAGCTTGTTGATCCGATTACAAAAGTGCCGGTTATGATTTTGGATATGACAAAACATGGTTCTTTATTCCCTGAGCCAATTGTAAGGCTTGCAAAAGATATTTCGGCCTTTACCAATGAAGGAGAAAATCATCCGTGGGAATCGCGGCTGCGCGTCATTCCATATCGATCAGTCGGTAGGGACCAGCATTTTTTAACGGCGATTAAGCCAGACTCTGTTGTCATAACAGGTGAAACTAAAAAAATTGTAACGAAAAAAGTGCTTGTCGGCTTAAACTTCACGCCATTATCAAGCGAAGGGAAATTTACATGCATCGTCCATCCGGAGTTAATGATGATGAATTATAAGGACAGCGCTTCATAAGTTTGATTGGAAAGGGGAGTCTCTATGGCTAAATTGCGCATAAAACTTACATTGTTCTGGTATAAATTACTGATAAAGCTCCGAATTAAAAGTGATGAAATTTATTATATTGGAGGAAATGAGGCCCTTCCACCCCCTTTAACAAAAGAAGAAGAGGCGCTTCTCTTAGAAAAACTTCCAACAGGGGATAAGGCCGCAAAATCGCTATTGATTGAACGTAACTTGCGACTTGTCGTTTATATTGCCCGCAAGTTTGAAAATACGGGAATCAATATTGAAGATTTAATTAGCATTGGCACAATTGGCTTGATTAAAGCAGTGAATACGTTTAATCCGGAAAAGAAAATTAAGCTTGCGACATACGCTTCGCGATGTATTGAAAATGAAATTTTAATGTATTTAAGGAGAAATAATAAAACACGTTCAGAGGTTTCCTTTGATGAGCCGCTAAATGTGGATTGGGATGGGAATGAACTCCTCTTGTCCGATGTTCTCGGCACCGAAGATGACATCATTACTAAACGCCTCGAAGCAAATGTAGACAGAAAACTTTTATTAAAAGCATTATTCACATTAAATGACAGAGAAAAACAAATTATGGAACTTCGCTTCGGTTTATCCGGCGGAGAAGAAAAGACACAAAAAGATGTCGCGGATATGTTAGGCATTTCTCAATCGTATATTTCTCGTTTAGAAAAACGAATCATAAAGCGATTGCAAAAAGAGTTCAACAAAATGGTGTAAAAAAATTACAATAAAGTCATTTTGGGTCGTGCATAAAAATCCTGCCTAAGGAGATACTTAATTTTGACAAAAAACTCCTGGTAGGAGGGAAATACGTTGACCCGAAATAAAGTAGAGATCTGCGGAGTAGACACATCTAAGCTTCCGGTTTTAAAAAACCCTGAAATGCGCGAACTATTCAAGAAAATGCAAAACGGGGATCCTACTGCACGCGATACATTAATCAATGGAAATTTACGGCTCGTCTTGAGTGTCATTCAACGGTTTAATAATCGCGGGGAGTTTGTGGATGATTTGTTCCAGGTTGGTTGTATCGGTCTTATGAAATCCATAGATAATTTTGACCTTGGACAAAACGTTAAGTTTTCAACTTATGCTGTTCCAATGATTATTGGTGAAATCAGGCGTTATCTAAGGGACAATAACCCGATTCGCGTCTCAAGATCATTGAGGGATATTGCCTATAAGGCGCTGCAAGTGCGTGATCAATTAATGAACAAGCTGTCACGAGAACCGACCGCCCAACAAATTGCTGAAGTATTAGATGTTCCAAAAGAAGAAGTTGTTTTCGCCCTCGATGCGATTCAAGACCCGGTGTCTTTATTCGAACCGATCTACAATGACGGGGGAGATCCAATTTATGTAATGGATCAAATAAGCGATGAGAAAGCAAAAGATTTTCAATGGATTGAAGAAATTGCATTAAAAGAAGCGATGCGAAGATTAAATGAGCGAGAGAAGTTGATTTTGACAATGCGTTTCTTTCAAGGCAAAACACAAATGGAAGTCGCAGATGAAATCGGAATTTCTCAAGCGCAAGTTTCACGGCTTGAAAAAGCAGCCATTTCACAAATGAATAAAAATATCCAAAGCAGTTAACCTAAAACCCGCTAATGCGGGTTTTTTTTATGAGGAATCGGCAAAAGCTGATTCCCAGAAAATTGCGAAGTAATTTTAGCCTGTTCGGCTCATATAGTAGTTATAGAAGGGCGGGGATAAAATGATTAAAATATCGGACTTTCAAGTGAAGGATGTTGTTAATGTAGCAAATGGGAAAAAACTTGGCCATATTGCCGACTTAGAAATTAATCTAAATACCGGTAAAATTGAGGCACTGATTATTCCTGGCGCTGGAAAAATGCTCGGATTTTTTTCGCGGGAGAGCGATATCGTTATTCCGTGGAAAAACATTGTTAAAATAGGAACGGACGTGATCTTAGTAAGGCATATGGATACAAAAGATATGAATGAATATATAAAAGAACCGTTTGATCAAGTGAAAAAATAATTGAATTTTCTACGTTTCCTTCAGCAAAATATGTTAAAATATCCGTAATAATAATCTTATTTCGGGTTTTTTAACGAATGGAGTGTCACTATGTCAGAGCCATTCCGAAAAAATGGTCTCGTTTATGAATTGGATCTTTGGAAAACAATTGATCCGAGTATCATTGCGGGTATTACAACAAGACAATCAGGATTTAGCAAAAAGCCTTTCTCATCCTTAAATATGGGATTTCATGTAGAGGACAATAAGCAACATGTCCTTCTTAACCGGGAAAAAGTAAGTCGAATGTTAAACTTCCCTCTTGATCAGTGGATTGGAACGGAGCAGGTGCATAAGTCGAAGATTGCAAAAGTAACAAAAGAGCATGCGGGACTCGGGGCACGCGATCTGGATAGCGCCATTCGTGGAACGGACGGAATTTATACTTCCGAGCATGGAGTATTGCTCACCTCATTATATGCAGATTGTGTCCCTCTATATTTTTTTGCTCCTCGGCTTAAGCTTATTGGTCTGGCACATGCCGGTTGGAGGGGGACGGTCGATTTAATTGGCCCTAAAATGATCAGGACATGGGTTACCAAAGAGCATGTTGAAGCAAAAGAAATTCATGTTGCTATTGGACCATCTATCGGACAATGCTGTTACGAAGTTGATTCTCTGGTCATTCGAAAGGTGGATGAGGCACTTGGCGGAGTTTTGCCAAAGCCATACAAACAAACAGATGAAAATACATACAAGTTAAGCTTGCAAGAAACAAACAGGCTTTTATTAATCCATGAAGGCGTTTTAGCTGAGAACATTGCGGTTACGTCTTATTGTACAAGCTGCAATAATGATGTGTTTTTTTCGCATCGGGCGGAATCCGGGCGGACGGGCCGGATAATGAGTTATGTCGGTTTGTTTTGAAAGGAGAAGTCATACAGATTGAATATTCAAGAAAATTTAACGGAAATCAATTCAAATATCGAGCGAGCATGCCGAAAAAAAAACAGAACGACAGACGACGTTAAAATCATTGCGGTAACGAAGTATGTGAGTGTCGAAACTGCACAGAAGGCGGTATCTGCAGGAATTCGCCATATTGGGGAAAACCGCCCTGAAGGACTGATGGAAAAATATAAGGCGATAGAAGGCGACGTAAAATGGCATTTCATTGGGACTTTGCAATCAAGAAAAGTGAAGGAAGTTCTCCCTTATGTCGATTATATTCATTCACTTGACCGGCTTTCGCTCGCAAAAGAAATTAATAAGCGTGCCGATCGCATCATCCAATGTTTTGTTCAAGTCAATGTTTCAGGAGAAGAATCAAAACATGGACTTCCTACCCACGAGGTGGGGGCATTTATCGATCGTATGAAGGACTATCCAAACATACGGATTGTCGGCTTGATGACGATGGCGCCATTTACGGAAAATGAAGATGTACTAAGGTCTGTTTTTAACCAATTGAAACAGCTTCAAAAAATGATTCAACAAAAGAATTACGAATATGCTCCTTGTACGGAATTGTCAATGGGAATGTCTAACGATTATACGATCGCTGTTGAAGAAGGGGCAACCTTTGTTCGAATTGGGACAAGTTTAGTCGGAAAAGAATTTTAGGAGGTGTAAAGAATGGGCTTAAAAGGGAAATTCAAGCGCTTTTTTGATCTTGACGAAGAAGAATACGAGTATGAAGAAAGCTATGATGAGGGCAATATGGTAGAAGAAGAGGAAGAAGTGCGGCCAGCTGTCCCTTTAAAAAAAGGAAAACAAAATGTCGTCAGCCTGCAAAGCGTTCACCAGCAATCAAAAGTTGTTCTTGTTGAACCACGGCTATATTCCGAGGCTCAAGATATCGCTGACCAATTAAAAAATCGTCGTTCGGTCGTTATCAATTTACAACGAATGCCACATGACCAGGCGAAACGGATTGTCGATTTTTTAAGCGGTACAGTGTATGCCATCGGAGGCGACATTCAAAAGCTTGGGCCTAATACGTTTTTATGTACGCCTGAAAATGTGGATGTTTCTGGTTCCATTTCAGAAATAATTGATGACGAAAAATAACAAGGGTGATGTGTTTTGTTAGTAGCAGAGATCGGGAGTTGGATGATACGGTTAATGGAAATCTATTCCTATATCATGATTGCTTACATACTGTTATCGTGGTTTCCGAACGCCCAGAATAGCTCGATCGGTCAATTTTTAGCGAGGATTGTTGAACCTTTTTTATCTCCTTTCCGGAGAATCATACCTCCGATTGGCGGGATGATCGATATTTCGCCAATTGCAGCCTTTTTGGTGTTAAATCTGGCATCGACCGGAGTAAGAGCATTAGTGGAAATGTATTACACTCATTTTGGATAAGGGGTAGCTTATGAGCATATATCAACATTTCCGTCCGGATGAATATGCGTTCGTCGATCAAGTTCTAGAATGGAAAGAATACGCCATGAATCGGTATGCAATGAAATTAACCGATTTTCTTGATCCAAGACAGCAGCAAATCGTTACACAGATAATCGGCAAAGATGCGGATGTGCGCCTCTCATTTTGGGGAGGCTCTTCTTATTGTGAGCGAAAACGGGCGTTAATTTATCCCTCGTACTATGAACCAGAACAAAGCGATTACGAGGTGGCCGCTATCGAAGTTCATTATCCCGCCAGGTTCGTTACAATCAACCATCGCGACGTCCTTGGAGCTATTTTGAACATCGGAGTAAAACGAGAAAAATTCGGTGATATTTTACTTGAAGATGAAAAGATTCAATTGATTGTCGCCCGTGAAATTTTTGATTATGTCAAAATGAATTTGCAAAAAATCGGAAAGGCAACTGTAAAGCTTTTCGATATTGATGAGAGTGAATTAATACAAAAAGTAGAAACCTTTGAAGAAAATGAGGGGACGGTCTCATCTTTAAGGCTCGATGGAGTCCTTGCGGAAATTTACAATTTATCGCGCTCCAGGGTTGTTCCCTTCATTCAACAGGGTAAAGTAAAAGTCAATTGGAAAATTATTGATGAGCCTTCCTTTCAAGTGGAAGAAGGCGATTATTTATCTTTGCGCGGATTCGGCCGATCGAAATTGATTGCGATTGAAGGGAAAACAAAGAAAGAAAAATGGCGGATTAAATATGGGATATTAAAATAATTTAAGACTAATAGAAGGATTGCCGATAATATTGTCGAAATAACGTATTAACACCAAGCTTTAGTGGAGGTGGCATACTATGCCTTTAACACCGTTGGATATTCATAATAAAGAGTTTACAAGAGGATTTCGTGGATATAATGAAGATGAAGTGAATGATTTTTTAGATCAAGTGATTAAAGATTTTGAAAGTGTCATTCGTGAAAAGAAAGACCTTGAAGAAAAAGTAGAGAAACTTGAAGAACAGCTTGCTTACTTCAAAAATATTGAAGAAACGTTAAATAAATCGATCCTTGTTGCCCAGGAAACCGGGGAGGAAGTAAAACGCAACGCCAACAAAGAAGCAAGGCTTATTATTAAAGAAGCGGAAAAGAACGCCGACCGAATCATTAATGATGCACTTGCGAAATCAAGAAAGATTCAAATGGAGATTGAAGAATTGAAAAAGCAATCGTCCGTTTATCGCGCGCGATTCAGAATGTTGATTGAAGCGCAGCTGGAAATGGTAAAAAACGAGGATTGGGACGCACTTGAGCAAATGGAAGAATCTGATGAATTGAAATTGGAGATTAAATAAATTCTTGACGATTTCCGTTTTTATAGAATATACTTTGTTAAAACATCTTATTAAAATTATATAGTGATGACTATGATGGGGAGAGTATGCATTCAATTGTTTTTTTTAGCGAGCCGGAGATGGTGTGAGCCCGGCAGGACGGAGTGCAGAAGATCACCCCGGAGTTTCTATGCCGAACAGTAGAAAAGGCTTTCGAATTAAGCCAAATCCTTAGTAAGTGTAGACGTTCATTCACGATACGAATTCAAGCGGGTTTTCTTACATAGAAAGCTCATTAGGGTGGTACCGCGGGTAACCTTCTCGTCCCTTGAGTGGCGAGAAGGTTTTTTGTTTTTTATAAATAATTTAATCGTTTTTAGGAGGATTTTATGAATTACAAAGATACGTTATTGATGCCAAAAACAGAGTTTCCAATGCGCGGCAACTTGCCACAGAGGGAACCAGAAATCCAAAGCAAATGGGAAGAAATGGACATTTATAAAAAGGTTCAGGAGCATACGAAGGGACGTCCGATGTTCGTCCTTCATGATGGACCTCCTTATGCGAATGGCGATATTCATATTGGACATGCGGAAAATAAAATTTTAAAAGATATCATTGTTCGTTTTAAATCGATGACGGGATTCAATGCCCCATATGTACCCGGTTGGGATACTCATGGTCTTCCGATTGAAACAGCTCTTACAAAAAGCGGGAAAGTGAAACGAAAAGAGTTGTCTATCGCGGAATTTCGTCGCTTATGCGCCGAATATGCGCTCAGCCAGGTCGATCGTCAGCGCGAGCAGTTTAAACGTCTCGGCGTTCGCGGAGATTGGGAGAATCCTTATATTACATTAACGAAAGACTATGAATCCCGCCAAATTGAAGTGTTTGGGGAAATGGCAAGACGCGGATTGATTTATAAAGGGCAAAAGCCCGTATACTGGTCGCCATCTTCAGAATCGGCGCTTGCTGAAGCGGAAATTGAGTATTATGACAAGAAGTCCCCATCCATTTATGTTGCTTTCCCGGTGAAAGACGGAAAAGGCGTATTAAGTACTGACGTTAACATCGTCATCTGGACAACGACCCCTTGGACGATTCCAGCAAACCTTGGTATTTCAGTTCATCCTGACCTTGACTATGTGATTGTTGAAGTAAATGAACAGAAATATTTAGTTGCCGAAGCTTTGCTTGAGACGCTTCGAGCAGAGCTTGAGTGGGAAGAGGCGAAAGTGATCCAGACTGTAAAAGGTCAGGAACTGGAATATGTCGTAGCAAAACATCCGTTTTATGATCGCGATTCCCTTGTTATGCTCGGGGAACACGTCACGACAGATGCCGGTACAGGGTGTGTCCATACAGCGCCAGGACACGGGGAAGACGACTTCCTTGTCGGAAGGCGGTACAATCTCGATGTGCTTTGCCCTGTCGATGACCGCGGGTATATGACAAAAGAAGCACCGGGATTTGAAGGGCTATTTTATGATGAAGCAAATAAGCCGATCACTGAAAAGCTGAAAGAACAGGGTGCACTGCTTAAACTGAGCTTTATCACCCACTCCTACCCGCATGATTGGCGGACGAAAAAGCCAGTAATTTTCCGGGCGACTGCCCAATGGTTCGCTTCGATTAAAGGCATTCGCGAGCAAATTCTCGCCGCCATTAAAGAAGTAAATTGGCATCCAGGATGGGGTGAAACAAGGCTTTATAATATGATTAAAGACCGCGAAGATTGGTGTATTTCCCGTCAGCGTGCATGGGGAGTCCCGATCCCGGTATTTTACGGCGAAGATGGCGAGCCGATTTTGACGGAAGAAACGATCGGCCATGTTGCGAAACTTTTCCGCGAACATGGTTCAAACATCTGGTTTGAGCGCGAGGCGAAAGACCTTCTGCCGGAAGGCTTTACATCGCCGCACAGCCCAAATGGCAAATTCACAAAAGAAACGGATATTATGGATGTCTGGTTTGATTCAGGATCTTCTCACTGGAGCGTATTGGAAGAGCGTGATGACCTCAAGCGTCCGGCCGATGTTTATTTGGAAGGTTCTGACCAATATCGCGGCTGGTTTAACTCATCCCTATCCACTTCAGTTGCGATTACCGGAAAAGCGCCGTATAAAACGATCATCAGCCATGGCTTTGCATTAGACGGTGAAGGGCGGAAAATGAGCAAATCGATTGGTAATGTGATTGATCCGATTAAAGTAATGAAACAATTAGGAGCCGATATTATCCGCCTCTGGGTATCCTCCGTCGATTATCAGGCAGATGTCCGTGTTTCGGATGATATTTTAAAGCAAGTCGCTGAAGTATACCGGAAGATTCGTAATACCATTCGCTTCTTGCTTGGAAATTTAAATGATTTCAATCCTGAAAAAGATGCAGTGCCTTTTGAACAATTAAGCGATCTTGACAAATATATGGTTGTAAAATTGAATAAACTGGTAGAAAAAGTGCTTAACGGATACAACGATTATCAATTCTTAACGGTTTATAATGCGATCCACAATTTCTGTACGATTGATTTAAGCGCCTTTTACCTTGATATTGCAAAAGATACGTTATACATTAATGCCGAAAATGATCCTAAACGCCGGAGCATCCAGACTGTTCTTTATGAAACGTTAATTTCGCTTACTAAATTAGTTGCCCCGATCCTCGCACATACTGCTGACGAAGTATGGAGCTACATCCCGGGGGTAAAAGAGGAAAGCGTACAGTTAACCGATATGCCGAAGGTAAAAGAGCTTCCAAACACAGAAAAGCTTGAAAAAGAGTGGGATTTATTTATGGAAGCACGTGATGAAGTACTTAAAGCGCTTGAAGAAGCTAGAAATGAAAAAGTGATTGGAAAATCATTGACGGCTTCAATTACGTTATATCCGACTCCGGAACTTAAAACATGGCTAGAAAATGTGGAAGATTTAAAGAAATTGTTTATCGTCTCACAAGTGGAAATTGGCCCTGAGAAAAATAAAGCACCTGAGGCTGCGAAATCATTTAACCATCTTGCCATCGAGGTAAAACCGGCAAGCGGTGAGACTTGTGAGCGCTGCTGGGTGGTTTCGAATACGGTCGGTGAGGATCCGAATCATCCTACACTTTGTGTTTCATGTGCTGATATCGTAACCAAACATTATCAGTAAAAACTAGCCCCCTGCATGTATTTGCAGGGGGTTCATAATTTCCGCATATGTGGTCAAACTAAAACAGACTATTGATGGCGGAAGGAAGATCGTACATGGGTAAATATGACAAGATCAAGCAACAATTGTTGGAAGAAAAAAAGAGGATTGAAGAAAGGCTTAAAGATAACGATGAATTTGGGCATGGATTAAGCTTAAATCAATCAACGAGCGAGCTATCACAATATGATAACCACCCGGCTGATTCAGGCACGGAATTGTATGAAAGAGAAAAAGACTTGAGCCTGCGTGAGCATTTGCGCGAACAATTAGAGGATATAAAAGACGCTATTCAACGGATCGATAATGGGACATACGGAATTTGCGAAGTGACCGGCAAACCTATTCCTATGGAGCGATTAGAAGCGATTCCTACGGCAAGAACGGTGGTAGAAGCTTCACCGAATGATGAAGCCGAATGGTATGATCGCCCCATTGAGGAAAAGGTAATTCATGATATGGAAGAAGAATATTATACGGGCAGTGATGAAGCGGAATACAACGAACAAAATGCGTATGATATTGTTGCTTCTTATAACGATAACAGCATGACGTTTGATGATTCTTCTAATATTGATAGCCAGGACGGAATGGGCTATGTCGAACAGGTCGAGGCGATCGCTTCAACGGATATATACGGTTACAGAGGTGACGACAGCGTGTCATTTCAAAGAAATATCCAATATGATCAATATATGAATGCTGAAGATAGAGAAGATGAATATGAGGAGTAATTCTCATATTCATCTTCTTTACAATTCATTGTGTATCTTTTCGTCCTATGCTAAAATTTTTTAAGTACATAGAAAGGGCACTTTAATGTGTTTTCAAATTTATCAGAGTCGGGGGAAGAAGTATATTGTATTATTATTTGTTAGCGGCGCTTGTGCTCGGGCTTGATCAGCTCTCAAAGTGGTGGATTGTCAAACATTTAGAATACGGTGAAACAATACCCGTTATACGTCATCTTTTTTATATTACATCACAACGAAATCGGGGAGCTGCATTCAGCATTTTACAAAATCAAATGTGGTTTTTTATCATTATTACGATTATCGTTATCATCGCCGTCATGTACTACATGGGAAAAGTGCCAAAAAATCAGCTGCTGTTAAAAATTGCGCTTGGACTCGTTTTAGGCGGAGCCATTGGAAACTTTGTCGACCGAATTTTCCGCGGGGAAGTTGTCGATTTTATAGGTGTAATTATTGTTCATTACTATTTTCCTGTTTTCAATATAGCGGATTCAGCGCTGACGATTGGCGTTATTTTCATTTTTATTCACACGTATTTAGAAAGTAAACGGAAAAAGGAGAGCCTTCATGGATGAAATAGAGATCAGAATAGAAAAAGACCAGACAGGCGAGCGAATAGATAAGCTCATATCATCATTGAACGAGGAATGGTCACGTTCCCAAGTTCAGGCCTGGATTAAAGAAGGCGTTGTTACGGTTAACCAAAAAGAAGTAAAGACGAATTATAAATGTAGCGAGGGGGATGTCATATCAATCACGATCCCGGAGGCGAAACCGCTTGATGTTATTCCGGAAGAGATGGACCTTGATATTGTATATGAAGACCTTGACGTCCTTGTTGTCAATAAACCGCGCGGAATGGTCGTCCATCCCGCTCCCGGCAATTATACAGGAACGCTTGTGAACGGGTTGATGGCCCATTGCAAAGATTTATCAGGAATCAACGGGGTGCTTCGGCCGGGAATCGTTCACCGAATTGATAAAGACACAACAGGGTTATTAATGGTCGCAAAAAATGATATGGCGCACGAATCGCTAGTTAATCAATTAAAAGCGAAAACAACGACAAGAAAATATAAAGCGATTGTCCATGGCGTCATTCCACATGATTATGGAACGATTGATGCGCCGATTGGCAGGGATAAAAGCGATCGGCAAAAAATGACGGTAACCGAAGAAAACAGCAAAGAAGCGGTGACCCATTTTAATGTTTTAGAGCGTTTTTCCGATTATACATTCATTGAGTGCAAACTGGAGACGGGAAGAACACATCAAATACGCGTTCATTTAAAGTATATCGGTTTTCCGCTTGCGGGCGATCCGAAATACGGCCCGAAAAAGACATTGCCAATCGATGGACAGGCGCTTCACGCCGGTCTTCTCGGCTTTGACCATCCTCGGACCGGTGAATATATGGAATTTGAAGTGCCTATTCCCGATGATATGCAGCGGCTCATTGACCAGTTGCGGCAAAAATAAGTTGACAATCAGACGTACTTTTGTAATAATCAATAGTGAAATGAATAGTCCTTTAACTCAAGTCCCGTGAGACTGAGAAGGAAACGGTTTTTAGGTGGAGTAAGTCAACCCATGTCCTCTCGTCGTACGGCGAGGGGACTTTTCTTTTAAGGCTATTCGAGTATAAACCTTCAGGCAGGTGATTACGGTGAAGAAAACAGTTATTTTAGACGATCAGGCGATACGCCGGGCACTGACCCGGATTGCTCATGAAATTATTGAACGTAATAAAGGTATTGATCACGTTGTTCTTGCCGGGATTAAAACGAGAGGAGAATTTCTGGCCCGCCGACTTGCTGAGCGGATTGAAACCATTGAAGGCAAACCCGTATCCGTTGGGGTTATTGATATTTCGCTCTATCGGGATGATTTGAAAGTGAAAACACAAAATCAAGAACCGGAATTAAAAGGAACGGATTTCCCCATTGACTTAACGGACAAAAAAGTCATCTTAGTCGATGATGTCCTTTATACAGGACGTACAGTAAGAGCCGCGATGGATGCGATCATGGATCTAGGAAGACCGTCCCTTGTGCAACTTGCCGTTTTAGTAGACAGAGGACACCGGGAACTGCCAATCCGGGCCGATTATGTCGGAAAAAACGTTCCAACATCGCAAACGGAAGTCATTGCCTGTTCGCTTTCGGAAGTAGACGGAAAAGATGAAGTTTCGATAAATGAATAGTAAATGAGTGTTCAAAAAGGATGACAAACAGAGCCAAGAAGTTCAAGGAAGCGTAGTCTCCGAGCACCGGAGCGTATCTTAATACGTGAGGAGCGAAGGAGCAAGCTGACGCAGAAATTCGCAGGCAATGTTTCCCGGACTTTTTGAACTACCGCTAAACCCTTTTAAATATAGTCCAGAGAGGCTATCAAAGGGCGAATATGAGCATGCGGGTGACGCACATACTACCCGTATACATCTTAACGCCTCTTTTGCCTCCTGCAAAAGAGGCTTTTTCTTTAATATTAGCGAGGTGGAAAATGATGAAAAATGAAAATATGATCCTTGATGTACATGAAGTGCCGAAGTGGAACCGTTGGATCATCTTAAGCATCCAACATTTGTTTGCTATGTTCGGGTCTACTGTACTTGTCCCTTATTTAACCCATATGAATCCGGGGGTTGCCCTTGTTTCAAGCGGTTTATCTACTCTCGCTTATCAGATCATTACAAGAGGGAAAATTCCGGCTTATCTTGGTTCGTCCTTTGCTTTTATCACGCCGATTCTTTTGGCGAAGACTCTTGGCGGCCAGGAGATGGCGATGGTCGGCTGTTTCCTTGCCGGGCTAGTCTATGGAATTGTGGCCCTTATTATAAAATCGTTCGGGTTAAACTGGTTAATGAAAATCATGCCCCCGGTCGTTGTGGGTCCGGTCATTATGGTTATCGGTTTAGGACTTGCGGCTAATGCGGTCTCAATGGCGATGAACGACCCTGCAACAAAAGCCTATAGTCTGGCACACTTTTCGGTCGCATTAGTGACGCTTGGTGTAACGATTATATGCATGATTTATTTAAGAGGGATTTTCAGCTTAATTCCAATTTTAATCGGAATCATTGCTGGTTTCTCATATGCGTATTTCATCGGACTTGTCGATTTTTCGGCCGTACAAAATGCATCATGGATTGCCGTACCTGATTTCTTCATTCCATTTGTCAATTACACGCCGCATTTTACCTGGACGATTGCGCTAATGATGATGCCGATTGCGATTGTGCCAATCGCGGAACATATCGGACATCAGATGGTACTTTCGAAAATTGTCAACCGGAACTTCCTTGTAGAGCCGGGCTTGCATCGTTCATTGCTTGGTGACGGGATCGGGATTATTATAGGATCGATCATCGGAGGCCCTCCGGTAACGACATATGGAGAAAACATCGGGGTGCTTGCCATTACAAGAATTTACTCTGTCTTTGTCATAAGCGGTGCCGCTGTATTTGCAATCATGTTTGGCTTTATCGGAAAATTAACGGCATTAATTAGCTCGATCCCACAAAACGTTATGGGCGGCGTATCCATTCTTCTTTTCGGGATTATCGCCTCTGCCGGTGTACGGATGCTGATTGATAATAAAGTAGATTTTGGAAACAAGCGAAATCTTGTCATTGCTTCTGTCATTCTCGTAACGGGAATCGGGGGAGCGGCGTTTAAGATTGGCGCATTTGAACTGAGAGGAATGGCGCTCGCCGCCATCATCGGAGTTTTACTAAATCTTGTTCTGCCGGGACGGGAAAAAGATGAAGCCGGGCAAAACATGTTTGGACCAAAAGATGGAAATGATGAAACAGCTGCATAAACAGCCTTTTAACTAAGTACGAGAGACTTAGAAGGGTGAATAAAAAAGGGAAGCAACCATAGCGTCTCTTTCTTTAAACCACCCTAAAATCCTTTAGGGTGGTTTTTTTAAAACATAAAAGGAGAGGTTTTAAATGAACAATTTGTTGACAATGAAAGATTTACCGACAAATGATATCGAAGAGATCTTAAGGGATGCGGATCATTTTTCAAAAGGTGAAATATGGACGCCGAAACGGCAAACCTTTGTGGCGAACCTCTTCTTTGAACCAAGCACTCGAACGAGATTTAGCTTTGAAGTCGCTGAAAAGAAAGCAGGGCTTGAAGTGCTAAACTTTCAAGCGGATGTCTCAAGCGTGCAAAAAGGAGAAACGCTTTATGACACGATTCGCGTATTAGAGGAAATCGGAACTTCAGCAGTTGTCATTCGTCACTCAAAGGATCGTTATTTTGATGATCTCGTTGGAAAAATCAATATACCTCTGATTAATGCCGGAGATGGATGCGGAAACCATCCAACTCAATCGTTACTTGATGTATTGACCATCCAGCAGGAGTACCTCGTCATTCAGGGCCTAAACGTTGTGATCGTCGGTGACATTAAACATAGTCGGGTAGCAAGGTCGAATGCCGAAGTGTTAACCCGCCTCGGAGCCAACGTGTATTTCTCGGGACCGCCTGAATGGTTTGATGAAACGATGAAAGAATTTCCTTATGTTTCGATTGATGAAGCGGTTGAAATGGCCGATGTCCTTATGATGCTCCGCATTCAGCATGAACGCCACGAAGCAAAAATGGGGCTTTCAAAGGAAGAATATCACGAGCGGTACGGATTAACGATTGAACGTGAAAGAAGGATGAAAAAGCATAGCATCATTATGCACCCGGCACCGTTTAACCGCGATGTGGAAATTGCGAGTGAACTTGTAGAAGGGCCGCGTTCGAGAATTTTCAAGCAAATGCATAATGGCGTTTTTATCCGCATGGCAGTATTAAAATGGGCATTAACATCCATCATGAAGGAGGATTTAAAATGGCAACGTTGTTAAAAAATGGGAAATTATTAAACGATCAAGGAAATCTTGAATCAAAAGACATACTTGTTGATGGAACGAAAATTGCGAAAATCGCTGAAGAAATTGATGGGACTGGCCATGACGTCATTGATGTAAGTGGTAAGCTCGTCATTCCGGGAATGATTGATTTACATGTCCATTTACGTGAGCCGGGTGGTGAACATAAAGAAACGATCGAAACTGGAACGAAAGCTGCCGCCCACGGTGGATTTACAACAATTGCGGCCATGCCAAATACGCGCCCGGTCCCAGATACGAAAGAACAACTGGAATGGTTGAACAAAAGAATTAAGGAAACGGCACATGTACGTGTGTTGCCGTATGCTTCGATTACAACACGGCAATTAGGGCGTGAACTGACGAACTTTGCACAGTTAAAAGAAGCTGGTGCTTTTGCTTTCACTGATGACGGAGTAGGTGTTCAATCGGCAGGAATGATGCTTGATGCAATGAAAGAAGCAGCGGAACATCAGATGGTAATCGTTGCTCATTGTGAAGAAAATACGCTCATTAACAAAGGTTCCGTACATGAAGGGAAATTTTCCAAAAAGCACGGCATTAACGGAATACCTTCCGTATGTGAAGCTGTTCAAATTGCAAGAGATGTATTGCTCGCAGAAGCAGCGGACAGCAGCTACCATGTTTGCCATGTAAGCACGAAAGAATCGGTTCGCGTCATAAAAGATGCAAAAGAGGCTGGCATTAAAGTTACGGCAGAGGTTACTCCACATCATCTTTTATTATGCGAAGACGACATACCTGAACTTGATCCAAACTTTAAAATGAATCCGCCACTAAGAGCGAAAGAAGATCGGGATGCACTCATTGAAGCATTAAAGACAGGTGTCATCGATTTCATCGCGACTGACCATGCACCGCACACTGCGGAAGAAAAAGATCAAGGAATGGAACTTGCGCCGTTTGGAATCGTTGGTCTTGAAACTGCTTTTCCATTGCTATATACGAATCTCGTTTTGAAAAACGTTATTTCGCTCAAACAACTCGTTGACCATTTAACCATCAATCCGGCAAAAGCGTTCAATCTCCCATTCGGCTCGCTTGAAGAAGGAAAAACGGCAGACATTGCGGTCATCGATCTTGAGCATGAAGAGGCTATTAACCCGGAACGTTTTGCATCAAAAGGGAAAAACACGCCGTTTGCGGGATGGAATTGTAAAGGGTGGCCGGTCATGACCATCGTAGAAGGAAACATCAAGTTTGAAAGGAAGAGTGTAAACGCATGAAAAGAATGTTGGTATTAGAGGACGGAAATGTACTTTACGGCGAAGCGTTTGGTAGCTTAGAAGAACGTGATGGCGAAGTGGTATTTAATACGGGAATGACCGGGTATCAGGAGATTCTTTCAGATCCATCCTATTGTGGTCAAATCGTGACATTAACTTACCCGCTAATTGGAAACTACGGGGCGAACCGCTACGATTTTGAATCGATCACACCTGCGGCAGCCGGGCTCATCGTTCATGAAGCATGCGATAGCCCGAGCCATTTTCAAGCATTATCGACAATGGATGAACTGTTGAAAGCAAAAAACATTCCTGGTCTGAAAGGAGTCGACACGCGGAAATTAACCCGCATTATCCGCAACTACGGTACGTTAAAAGGAAAGATTTGTTCCGCAGAAAGAAATGCTCAAGAAGTTGTTCAAGAATTGAAAAATATGCCTGAGAGAACAGACCAGATTGCAAGTGTTTCAACAAAAGATGCCTATCATATTCCGAATCGCGGCTTGCGCGTCATTGCTGTCGATTATGGCGCAAAAAGCGGCATTTTGCGCGAACTCGTGGACAGAGATTGTGATGTTATCGTCGTACCGTATAACACGACTGCGGAAGAAATCTCCTTGTTAAATCCGGACGGCGTGTTTTTAAGCAACGGTCCTGGAGATCCGAAAGACGTGCCTGAAGCGCTTCCGATGATCAATGCGATATTGGAGAAAGAAATCCCGCTTTTCGGCATTTGCATGGGCCATCAGTTATTTGCACTCGCATCAGGTGCGAACACAACAAAATTAAAATTCGGACATCGCGGTTCCAACCACCCTGTTAGAGAACTTTCGACTGGCAAAATTTCAATAACGGCGCAAAATCACGGCTACACCGTTGATATGGATTCAATTAAGGGCACGGACCTTGAAGTGACGCATATTGCCGTAAATGATGGGACGGTGGAAGGATTAAAACATAAATATAAGCCGGCTTTCTCCGTCCAATATCATCCAGAGGCGTCGCCCGGGCCGCATGATGCGAATCCGTTGTTCGATCAATTTATTGCTTTAATGAAAAACAACAAGAAAGAAGGTTTGAAAAATGCCTAAACGCGAAGACATAAAAAAAATCCTTGTGATCGGATCCGGTCCAATTGTGATCGGACAGGCTGCTGAATTTGACTATGCCGGAACACAGGCTTGCCAGGCGTTAAAAGAAGAAGGCTTTGAAGTTATCCTGGTGAATTCGAACCCTGCAACGATCATGACAGATACAACGATGGCCGATAAAGTATTTATCGAACCTTTAAATCTTGAATTTGTCAGCCGCATTATCCGCCAGGAACGTCCGGACGGACTACTCGCAACACTTGGCGGCCAAACCGGCTTGAACTTAGCGGTTGAACTTGCAGAAAGCGGCATTTTGGAAGAATGCAATGTGGAACTTCTAGGGACTGAACTTTCAAGCATCCAACAGGCGGAAGACCGCGACCTTTTCCGTGAACTAATGCGCGAATTAAATGAACCGGTGCCGGAAAGCGCGATTATCCATTCGCTTGAGGAAGCATACACGTTTGTCAACGAAATCGGTTATCCGGTCATTATTCGCCCGGCGTTTACGTTAGGCGGAACCGGCGGCGGTATTGCGACGAATGAAGAAGAATTGAAAGAAATCGTTTCTAACGGTTTGCACTTAAGTCCGGTCCATCAAATTTTGCTTGAGAAAAGCATTGCCGGTTTTAAAGAAATTGAATATGAAGTCATGCGCGACAAAAACGATACGGCGATTGTCGTTTGTAATATGGAAAACATCGACCCTGTCGGCATCCATACAGGGGACTCGATCGTGGTTGCCCCGAGCCAGACGTTAAGTGACAGAGACTATCAAATGCTGCGAAATGCGTCGCTTAAAATTATCCGCGCGCTTAAAATTGAGGGAGGCTGTAACGTTCAGCTTGCGCTTGATCCAAATAGCAGCCAGTACTATGTCATTGAAGTCAATCCACGTGTCAGCCGGTCATCAGCACTTGCTTCAAAAGCGACCGGTTACCCGATTGCGAAAATCGCGGCAAAAATTGCGGTGGGCTATCAGCTTGATGAAATCATCAACCCGGTGACAGGATCAACGTATGCAAGCTTTGAACCGGCACTCGATTATATCGTGTCAAAAATTCCGCGCTGGCCGTTTGATAAATTTGAAGGCGCCAATCGCAAGCTCGGTACACAAATGAAAGCGACAGGAGAAGTCATGTCGATCGGCCGCAACCTTGAGGAATCGCTGTTAAAAGCTGTACGCTCGCTTGAAACAAAAACGTATCATTTAGAAGTGAAAAACGCTGAAAAAATGACGGACGAAGAGTTGAACAAGCGTTTAATGACTGCCGATGATGAACGATTATATTGTGTAGCGGAAAGTTTCAGACGAGGAATGGGAATCGAAGACGTTTGGAGCTTAACGAAAATTGACCGATTCTTCCTTGTGAAGATTAAAGGCATCGTTGAACTTGAACGACAGCTGCTTGAAAATGTCGGGAACGTTGAACTATTAAAACAGGCGAAAGAAAAAGGGTTCAGCGATAAATGGATTGCAAAAGCATGGGGAATGGCGGAAATCGATGTATACAACCTTCGAAAAGAAAATGGAATCATGCCGGTATATAAAATGGTTGATACGTGTGCGGCCGAATTTGAATCCGCAACACCTTATTTTTACGCGACGTATGCCGAAGAAAATGAATCCGAAAAAACGGAAAGAGAGAGTGTACTTGTTCTTGGTTCTGGACCTATTCGCATCGGACAGGGGATCGAGTTTGACTACGCGACCGTCCATACCGTATGGGCTATTAAAGAAGCGGGTTATGAAGCGATCATCATTAACAACAACCCGGAAACGGTATCAACTGATTTCAGCACATCCGATAAACTATACTTTGAGCCGCTCACGATTGAAGACGTAATGCATGTGATCGATCTTGAGCAGCCGAAAGGGGTTATCGTTCAGTTCGGCGGGCAAACGGCCATTAACCTTGCATCTGCTTTAGAAGAAAGAGGCGTGAAAATTCTAGGAACATCGCTTGATAATATGGACCGTGCGGAAGACCGCGACCGTTTTGAACAAGCGATGCAAGAACTTCAAATTCCGCAGCCGGAAGGGAAAACCGCGTTTTCAGTTGAAGAAGCTGTAAACATCGCGAATAGAATTGGCTATCCGGTTCTCGTTCGCCCATCTTATGTACTCGGAGGGCGGGCAATGGAAATTGTTTATAAAGAAGAAGAACTGCTTCATTACATGGAAAATGCGGTCAACGTTAATCCTGAACACCCAGTGTTAATTGACCGTTATTTAGAAGGAAAAGAAGTAGAAGTTGATGCCATCTCTGACGGCGAAGACGTTTATATTCCGGGCATCATGGAGCATATCGAACGTGCAGGCGTCCATTCCGGTGACTCGATCGCCGTTTACCCGCCGCAAAATCTTTCGAACGAACAACGGGAAAAATTGGTTGAACGTACGATTAAGTTGGCAAAAGGATTAGGCATTGTTGGGCTTCTCAACATTCAATTTGTCCTTCATGATGGTGAAGTGTACGTATTAGAAGTCAATCCTCGTTCAAGCCGTACCGTGCCGTTCTTGAGCAAAATTACCGGTGTGCCAATGGCCAATATCGCGACAAAAGTCATCTTAGGGGCAAAATTAAAAGAATTAGGATACGGCACGGGCTATCGCGAAGAAAAAGATGAAGTATTTGTTAAAGTACCGGTCTTTTCATTCGCAAAGCTGCGCCGCGTTGACACATTTTTAGGGCCAGAAATGAAATCGACGGGAGAAGTAATGGGCCGCGATGTTACGCTCGAAAAAGCGTTATATAAAGGGCTTATTGCCTCAGGTATGAAGATTCCGACATATGGATCTGTACTCTTCACGGTAGCGGATAAAGATAAGAAAGAAGCCTTCCAATTAATGAAACGCTTTTATGAAATCGGCTATACGATTATGGCGACAGAAGGAACGGCACGTTTCCTATCAGACCATCATATTCCGGTGAAAGTCGTCCATAAAATCGGCTCAGCCGAAAAGAACTTGCTCGATGTCATTCGCCAGGGAGAGGCGCAATTTGTCGTCAATACGTTGACGAAAGGAAAAGCGCCGGAGCGTGACGGATTTAGAATTCGCCGTGAATCTGCAGAAAACGGGGTCGTTTGTTTGACAAGCCTCGATACGGCAGAAGCGCTGCTTGGGGTGCTTGAATCATTAACCTTTACAGCTCGTTCGATGCCTGCATTTCAAATGAATCAAGAGGTATCCGTATGAAAAAAGAACTCGTAAAAGTCGTTTCCCAGAAGAAAATCGCCCGCGACATTTTTCAATTAGTCGTGAAAGGAGATGTCGTCCAAATGATGACATCTCCCGGGCAATTTGTCCATTTAAAAGTAAGTGATGGATATCATCCGATCTTGCGGCGCCCGATCTCGATTGGCGATGTCGATCTCGAAAAAAATGAATTAACGATGCTTTACCGAAAAGAAGGAATCGGAACTGCTCTTTTAAGCGAAAAAAAGCCGGGGGATGTTGTCGATTTGCTTGGTCCTTTAGGAAATGGGTTTGGTGTCAATGATTTAAAGAAAGGACAAACGGCGCTTCTTGTTGGCGGCGGCATCGGTGTTCCCCCTCTTTATTACTTAGGGAAAGAATTGAAAAAGCGCGGTATCCGCATCATTTCCGTTTTAGGCTTTCAATCTGCAGCAGATTGCTTTTACGAAGAGAAGTTTGCTGAATTCAGTGAAGTGTACGTATCAACAGTTGACGGCTCAAAAGGCACCAAAGGATTCGTGACGGATGTCATCTTACAGAACCCATTCGATTATGACATGCTTTATTCATGCGGTCCGACGCCGATGTTAAAGGCGATTGAGACGAACATCCAGCCGGAAAAAGGATATTTTTCTCTGGAAGAGAGAATGGGCTGTGGAGTCGGCGCCTGTTTTGCATGTGTTTGTCATGTGAAAAATGGAGAACCGTTCGATTATGTGAAAATTTGCAGTAATGGGCCAGTATTCCCGATTGGAGAGGTGGAACTATGAACCGGCTTGAAGTGAATTTACCCGGTCTTACAATGAAAAATCCGATCATGCCGGCATCTGGTTGTTTCGGTTTTGGAAAAGAATATGCGAAAGTTTATGATTTAAGCGTACTTGGAGCCATTGCGATTAAAGCAACAACCGTTGAGCCGCGTTTCGGCAATCCGACGCCGAGGGTCGCAGAGACGAATGCTGGAATGCTTAATGCAATCGGCCTGCAAAACCCGGGTCTTGAGGGAGTTATTAAAAACGAGCTGCCTGCGCTTGAACGATATCAAATCCCGATTGTCGCTAACATTGCTGGAACAACAGTTGAAGATTATGTTCACGTTGCACGTGAATTATCAAAACATCCGCTCGTCTCCGTTTTGGAATTAAATATTTCCTGCCCAAATGTAAAAGAAGGCGGAATCCAATTCGGGACACAGGCTAAGGTGGCCCATGAGCTCACGAAACAAGTAAAAGAAGTGTCAGAAAAACCGGTATATGTGAAGCTTTCTCCGAATGTTTCTGATATTGTCGAAATGGCCGTGGCGGTGGAAGAAGCCGGTGCGGACGGACTTTCGATGATCAATACATTGCTCGGAATGAGAATCGATTTAAAGACGAGAAAACCGATTCTCGCGAACAAAACAGGCGGCCTTTCCGGCCCGGCTGTAAAACCGGTGGCGATCCGAATGATTTATGAAGTAAGCCAAAAAGTATCGATCCCAATTATTGGCATGGGCGGGATCATGTGTGCGGAAGATGTCATCGAAATGATGCTTGCCGGCGCTTCTTGTGTGGCGGTCGGAACGGCGAATTTCGTTGACCCGTTTGTTTGCCCGATGATTATCGAACAATTGCCCGCTCTCTTAGATCGGATGGGAGTAGAAAAAATAACGGACATCATTGGAGGGAGCTGGAAATAATGACAAACAATGAAGTAATTATTGCGCTCGATTTTCAGGATAAAAGGCAGGTCAATCAATTTCTAGAGCCGTTTGGGGACAGACATCTCTGGGTTAAAGTCGGAATGGAGCTTTTTTATCAGGAAGGCCCGGGGTTGATCGCTGAATTAAAAGAAAAAAATTATTCGATTTTCCTTGATTTAAAATTGCATGATATCCCGACGACAGTTCAAAAAGCAATGAACCGTCTGGCGGGACTCGGTGTTGACATGGTCAATGTGCATGCTGCCGGCGGGAAAAAGATGATGGAAGCGGCAGTGGAAGGTCTCGAGTCCGGAATCGCTAAGGGGCAAAAACGGCCGTTTTGCATTGCGGTTACACAATTGACAAGCACATCGCAAGAAATGTTGCAAAAAGAGCTTCTTATTTCGAAAGCGATGAACGACGTTGTCGCCGAGTACGCATTTCTTGCGAAAGAAAGCAAGATGGATGGCGTCGTTTGTTCACCGCTTGAAGCAGGCTTAATTAAAGAAAAATGCGGCTCCGCGTTTTTGACGGTCACTCCAGGCATTCGCATGGAAGGCGATGAAAAAAACGATCAAAAACGAACGGCAACGCCATCTGAAGCAAGAAAATTAGGCTCTGATTTCATTGTTGTTGGACGAAGCATTACACATTCACACAATCCGGTAAAAAGCTATGAAACAATAGTAAGCGAGTGGAGGAAGCCTGAATGAAAGAACTAATTGCAAAAGAATTGCTTGAAATAAAAGCTGTTACATTATCTCCCGATGAGCCATATACATGGTCAAGTGGGCTGAAGTCGCCAATTTATTGTGACAACCGGCTGACGCTTTCATTCCCGGATGTGCGCGGGAAAATTGCCGATGGCTTAACGCAACTTGTAAAGGAATCCTTCCCGGAAGCGGAAATGATTGCAGGAACGGCAACGGCTGGAATTCCACATGCGGCATTAGTTGCCGAGCGGTTAAATCTGCCAATGTGTTATGTCAGAAGTAGCGCAAAAGCCCATGGAAAAGGAAAGCAAATTGAAGGGCAAGTACATGCGGGAATGAAAGTCGTCGTCATCGAAGATTTAATCTCTACGGGCGGAAGCAGTATAACAGCCGTTAAAGCATTGCGCGAAGCAGGTTGCGATGTTGTAGGTGTTGCCGCCATTTTCACATACGAACTTGAAAAAGGGAATGCGCAACTTGCGGATGCCGAACTTAACGTGCAAACGTTAACAAATTATAGTACATTAATAGATGTAGCCGTAAAAGAAGGTTATGTTACGGAGGAACATCAAGCCAGGTTGCAAGAGTGGAAAAAAGATCCGGAAAATTGGTTTGAAGCATAAGAACGACTCCAGTGCATAATGAATAATAATGCACTGGAGTTTACTATTTTAATAGGGGGTGTATTTTTTGAGAAAGATGAATGGCGAGGAATTTGATCAGCTTGTTTCATTTTTTGATGGAATGGCGCGAACAACATGGTTAGGTTCAATTCACGATACATTAAAAGAGCTTTCAGGCACTTGGAAAGAAAAAAGGGTGCTAGATGTCGGCTGCGGAACAGGCAGGCTTCTCTTAAGAGGGGCGGATGAAGCGGAAAAGCTGACCGGCGTTGATCTTTCCACGGAAATGGTAAAGGCTGCGCGGCAAAACTTTTTTCTCCATAATCGCAGCGAAAAAGGGGAATTTCTTGTTGGAGATGCTTGCAAGCTTCCTTTTTCGGATGAAACGTTTGATGTTTCACTATCGACTTGTGTCATGTTTTTGCTTCCTGAACCGCGTGAAGGCGTGTCGGAAATGGTGCGAGTGACAAAAAAAGATGGCAGTCTTGCGATGTTAAATCCATCATTACATATGAAGCAGTCCGAGGCGTTTCAATATTGCCTGGAAAATGGAATTAGCGGATTTGAACAGGAGGCAATGTTAAAATGGGCGAACGTCTCGACAAGACGCCATCGCTACTCGAGCGAGGAGTTAACCGCTCTTTTGAATGAACTTGGCTTATCATCCGTCCGCCATCATGAAGTGCTCGGCGGTCTTGCGCTAATTACGGTCGCAAAAAAATAGCCGCGGCACAAACAGCGTCTGGCTTTGCCTTTCGAGTATTGCCCGACAGCAAATAGCGCGGACATTCGTCCGCGCTATTTCTGCCTTAATTTAAGCATTAAATCTTCACTTGGGGTCACGTAAATGGTCTGCTGGTTGTCATAAATGACAAAACCGGGCTTTGCTCCGCTCGGCTTTTTTACATGGCGGATCAAAGTATAATCGACCGGCACGGCACTTGATTGGCGGGCCTTGCTGAAATAGGCGGCAAGGTTCGCGGCTTCAAGCAATGTTTTCTCGCCAAACTTTTCCGCTTTTATAACGACATGCGATCCCGGGATGTCTTTCGTATGAAGCCACGTTTCATTTTGGCGGGACGCCTTATGGGTTAAATAATCGTTTTGTTTATTGTTTTTGCCGACATAGATCAGGATCCCTTCAGAGGAAAGATAAGATTCTAATTCCGGCTTGCTGCCTGCTTTCCGCTTTTGCCTCGTTAAGCGCTGTTTAAGATACCCTTGTTCTTCCAGTTCCTCTCTTATTTCGGCAATATCTTTAACGGAAGCCGACTCCATTTGTTGCCCTAAGCTTTCAAAGTACTCTAACTCTTCTAGTGCAATTTGAATTTGCTCCTTGACGACAGAGATGGAACTTTTCAGCTTGTTATACTTTTTAAAGTAGCTCTGGGCGTTTGCTGATGGAGTTTTTAACGGGTCAAGGTCAATCGTGACAACCGGCTGCCCTTCTTCATAGTAATTCATCACTTCGACTTTTTTGTCCCCTTTTTTAATCAAATGTATATGAGCGGTTATAAGCTCGCCAAAGATCCGATATTGATCCGCTTTTTCCGTCGATTGAAGTGTGGCTTTCAGCTTTTTGATTTTCTTTTTCAGCTTATCTATTTCATTTTGAATAAACCGTTCGAGGTCGGCCGCTTGTTGTTTGACTCTGTCCCGTTCCGCTTTTCCGTAAAAAAAGCGGTCAAGGAGCCCGCTAACTGTTTCAAATGACCTCACTTCACCTTGCAGGTGGGTTAAATGAATAACGGAAAAGTACTCTTTTTCGTTTGTGGCCACCATTTGCGGTTCATATTCATGTCGGCATATCTTGTCCAATACATTGAAAAAAGCACTGGCAATTCTTTCTTTTGTTGGCAGGCCAGCTCTTGATGTAATCTCGGCAGCGATCAGCGGAGAGATTCCACTGTAAAGCTGAACGAGCTGACGGTCAATTTGTCCCGCATTCCAATCGATTTTCGCCACGAGTCCACTTTCGGTTTCCTCAAGCGGGGAAACTTTATGCTGAGATGGTGGCGCAACATAAGCTTGCCCGGGAAGGATCGTCCGGTGCCTGTTTAAAGATGGCGGAATATGTTTAATACTGTCAAGGATCATCCCTGTTTTTTCATCTATTAAAATAATATTGCTATGTCGCCCCATAATCTCAATGATTAGCTTTTTATATGTCTCGTCACCGATTTCATCCCTGTTTTTCAATCTGATTTCAATGATCCGTTCCATTTCAATTTGATCGATCTCTTCGATGATTGCCCCTTCCAGATGTTTGCGCAATAGCATGCAAAACATGGGAGGAACTTGAGGGTTATCATACGATTTTTCCGTTAGATGGATTCGGGCAAACGAGGAATTAGCTGAAATCAATAGTTTGTAATTTTTTCTGCCCGCACGAACAGTAAACAATAAGTCTGTTTTATCAGGTTGATAGATTTTTGTAATCCGGCCCGAAAGAAGCCGCTCGCTCAATTCGTTCGCAGCCGCTCTTGTTACAATTCCGTCAAAGCTCATCATCATTCACCTCTTTCTACTCAATTAAGTATAGCATGTTTAAGGACATGCCCGCATATAGTTGACTATAACTAATCTAGCAGAGGTGGAAGTATGAACTGGTATGAATTATCGCAGGAAGAGGTTGAAAAGCTGACGAACAGTAATACGAAAGTGGGCCTCTCGGACAAAGAAAGCGAGAGGAAGTTAAAGGAATTCGGCTACAACCAGTTGCAAGAGGCGAAAAAGCCATCGGCCATTCTCGTATTTCTCGGACAATTTAAAGATTTTATGGTCCTTGTCTTGCTAGCTGCCACACTTTTATCAGGAATGCTCGGAGAGTATTTAGATGCGATCGCCATTATTTTAATTGTCATCATGAACGGAATTCTCGGGTTCATTCAAGAAAGGAAAGCGGAAAAGTCACTTGCGGCGCTCAGGGAGTTATCCGCACCGACCGTTACCGTTTTACGAGAAGGATCATGGACGAACCTTCCGGCGAAAGAGTTGGTTGTCGGAGACGTCGTTAAAATCTCGAGCGGAGACCGGGTTGGAGCCGACTTGAGACTCATCTCGGCAAAAGGGCTATATATTGAAGAATCGGCATTGACCGGCGAATCCCTTCCTGTTCATAAATCATCTGATAGCATAAGAGGGAGGGAACTTCCACTTGGTGATCAATCGAACATGGCGTTTATGGGGACGATGGTGACGAGAGGAAACGGCGTTGGGATCGTCATCGGCACGGGAATGAAAACGGAAATGGGGAAAATCGCGCATTTAATCCAAAGTGCCGAAACCCTTTTAACACCGCTTCAATTAAAGCTTGAACAGCTCGGGAAAATCTTAATTGTAATCGCGCTATTATTGACCGTTCTTGTAGTCGCGGTCGGGGTTTATGAAGGGCATGACTTATACAGCATGATTTTATCCGGAGTGTCGCTTGCAGTTGCGGCGATACCTGAAGGACTTCCTGCTATCGTTACGATCGCGCTTGCATTAGGCGTACAAAAAATGATTAAGCGAAAAGCGATTGTGAGAAAACTGCCTTCTGTTGAAACGCTTGGTTGTGCAACCGTCATTTGTTCGGATAAAACAGGCACGCTTACCCAAAACAAAATGACCGTTACACATTTATGGAAAGAAGGTCAAACATGGAATGTGACAGGAAGCGGGGACTCTACTGGCGAGTTTTTAAGAAAGGGGAAGAAATGCAATATCGAAAACGATGAAACGCTTTTGCAGCTGCTATCTTACTCCATTCTGTGCAACAATGCAGAACTTGTCTATTCGGAAAATAGAGATTCGTATACGATTAATGGCGACCCGACAGAAGCTGCCCTTGTCGTGAGTGGATTGAAGGCAGGAATCACAAAAGAATCATTGCTGGAGCAAATCGAAATTCTCGACGAATTTCCGTTTGACTCCACGCGGAAAATGATGAGTGTCGTCATCCAAAACAAAAATAGTGAAAAGTTTGTGATTACAAAAGGTGCACCAGATGTCCTTTTGCAAAAATGTGACTATATTATATGGGATGGAAAACGCCAATTGATCAGGCAACAACATATTGAAAAAGTAAAAGAGGCCATCATGTCGCTTGGCAGCCAGGCCCTTCGGACAATCGCTGTCGCCTATAAACCGTTAAAATCGGCAGATGATGCAACTTCGGCGCGATCAGCTGAAAGCCATCTTACATTTGTCGGATTGCAAGGGATGATCGATCCGCCAAGGCCAGAAGTGCGCAGGAGCATTAAAGATTGTCAAAAAGCCGGCATTAAAACGGTGATGATAACCGGTGACCATGTCGTTACCGCAAGCGCTATCGCGAGACAACTTGACATATTACCGCCAAACGGAAAAGTAGTTGATGGCGCGTCTTTGCAGGCGATGAGCGAGGAAGAATTAGAACGGGAAGTTGAAAATATTTATGTTTATGCCCGTGTTTCACCGGAACATAAGCTGAAAATCGTCAAGGCATTGCAGAAACGTGGACATGTCGTGGCGATGACGGGGGACGGCGTGAATGACGCACCCGCCATTAAATCCGCCAATATCGGTGTGGCGATGGGCATAACGGGAACGGATGTGGCGAAAGAAGCATCGTCCCTCGTCCTTAGTGATGATAATTTTGCGACGATCCGGGCGGCGATTGAAGAGGGAAGAAATATTTATGAAAACATTAGAAAGTTCATTCGCTATTTGCTCGCTTCTAACGTTGGGGAAATACTTGTTATGTTGTTCGCGATGTTATTAAAAATGCCGCTTCCGCTCTTGCCGATTCAAATATTATGGGTAAATCTCGTAACAGACGGATTGCCGGCAATGGCGCTCGGTGTCGATCCGGCTGAAGACAATGTAATGAAACGTGAGCCGAGAAAATCAAATGAAGGCGTTTTTTCACGGGGATTGGGTTGGAAAATAATTTCCAGGGGATTTATGATTGGAGCGGTGACAACATTAGCATTTTGGATTGCGCTTAAGGAAAATCCGGATTTTCTCATCAGAGCACAGACAATAGCTTTCTGTACACTTGTCATGGCCCAGCTGATCCATGTGTTTGATTGCCGGAGCGAGCGATCCGTTTTCCATCGTAATCCTTTTCAAAATATATACCTTGTTCTAGCCGTCTTATCATCGGTCTTGCTTTTGCTCGTCGCGATGTACATTCCATTCCTGCAATCCATCTTCCATACGATTCCGCTCAATTTGCGCGACTGGCTGCTTGTCATCGGTATGGCTTCCATTCCAACATTTGCGCTCGCCGGATTCCAGGTCTTTAAGAGGTAATGAAGGGATGAATAAGAGGTGATAAAAGGGTGAGTAAATATTCATCCTTTTATCACCAACAAAATTGCTTTAGCAATATTGTTGTATCTTTCGACAAAATTGTTTAGAATTACATAATGGTATGGTAAAATGAAAGCAATCAGGGTGCGGACAAACGTTTTTCATATACATAGATTATGGCTCGGACAGGAAATGGTTAGAATAGAACTACCAGGGTTAGGGGCGGTTATTTTATGAAATTAATAAATATAGGATATGGAAATATTGTTGCAGCTCACCGCATCGTTTCAGTCGTCAGTCCAGAATCTGCACCAATCAAACGATTAATAACGATGGCTAGAGACGGGAATATGTTAATCGATGCGACATATGGACGGAGGACAAGAGCTGTTATTATAACCGACAGTGATCATGTCATTTTAACCGCTGTTCAACCGGAAACGGTAGCACAACGCTTGCTTTCAATTGAAGAAGGCACCGAGGACTAAGGAATGGAAGGTTGTTTTAGGAGGTTTATATGAATACAGAACGCGGCATATTGTTCGTGCTTTCAGGTCCTTCCGGAGTTGGTAAAGGTACGATTTGCAAAGCATTACGGGCGCAGAACATTGAAGTTAACTACTCAGTGTCGGCAACGACGAGAAAGCCTCGCGCCGGAGAGAAGCACGGAGTAGATTACTTTTTTAAAACACATGAAGAATTTCAACAAATGATTCAGAACAATGAACTGCTTGAATGGGCGGAATATGTCGGGAACTATTACGGTACGCCAATTGAGTATGTGAAAAAAACGCTGGATGAAGGAAAAGATGTCTTGCTTGAAATCGAAGTTCAAGGCGCACTTCAAGTAAAAAAGGCCTTTCCAGAAGGCGTGTTTATTTTCCTCACTCCGCCGAGCCTGGAAGAGTTGCGCAATCGGATTGTCGGCCGGGGGACGGAGACTGAAGACTTAATCAGCAATCGAATGAAAGTGGCAAGAGAAGAAATTGAGATGATGCAGCATTACGATTATTCTGTTGTCAATGATGAAGTAGAATGTGCATGCAACCGGATTAAAGCCATTATCACGACCGAGCATTGTCGTGTGGATCGTGTGACGAACCGCTATAAAAATTTATTAGGAGTTGAATAACATGCTTTATCCATCGATCGATAAGTTAATGGAAAGAATTGATTCCAAATATTCCCTTGTTACGCTCTCTTCGAAAAGAGCAAGGGAAATTCAAAAATACTCTAACAGTTTGATCGAAAAGCCAGTCTCTCATAAATATGTCGGAAAAGCATTAGAAGAGATTAATGCTGGATTATTGTCGGTGAAAAAGAAGGAGCAAGAAAAATAACAACCTAGTTATAGGTTGTTATTTTTTTAAGATGATGAATGAATCAATGGAGGCGGTCTGCTATGGAAATGAAGGGGAAACGAATCTTATTATGCGTAACCGGTGGAATAGCCGCTTATAAAGCAGCGACCATTACAAGCCACTTATATAAAAAAGGTTACGAGGTAAAAGTGATGATGAGTGAATCAGCGCAAGAGTTTATCACTCCCCTTACCTTTCAAACCTTGTCACGTAATGAAGTATATACAAATACATTTGAAGAAAGAAGGCCTGACGTAATCGCCCACATTGATTTAGCCGATTGGGCGGATTTAATTGTTATCGCTCCGGCTACTGCAAATATAATTGGGAAGCTGGCCAATGGAATCGTTGATGATATGATCACAACAACTTTGACGGCAAGTACGGCACCAGTTTTCATCGCTCCTGCCATGAACGTTCATATGTATACTCATCCTGCCGTTGTAAAAAATATGCAAACCCTTGCTTCTTTTGGCTACCAATTTATCGAACCTGGCGAAGGGCTTCTTGCCTGTGGGTATATTGGAAAAGGGAGATTAGCGGAGCCGGAAGAGATCATCGAGGCAATCGATTCCTTTTTTATGAAGAAACCGGATTTGCCTTTACAAGGAAAACATCTTCTCGTAACGGCAGGACCAACGCGTGAAGAGGTTGATCCCGTCCGGTATTTTACGAACCATTCGTCCGGAAAAATGGGCTATGCAATTGCCCGCGCGGCCCGCGAACTCGGGGCGGATGTCACTTTAGTGAGCGGTCCGACAGCGCTAAAGGCGCCTGAAGGAGTCGAGCTCGTATCGGTCACTTCAACGGAAGACATGTATCATGCTGTAATGGAACGATATGAGAAACAGGATATTGTCATAAAATGCGCGGCCGTTGCCGATTATACGCCAAAAGTAAAATATCAGGAAAAAGTGAAGAAAAAAAATGAAGGCTGGACGATTGAAATGGAGAAAACAGTCGACATTTTGCATGCCCTGGGAAGAAATAAGCAGCACCAGATTCTTGTTGGCTTTGCTGCAGAAACAGATAATGTTGAAGAATATGCAAAGGACAAGCTCGAGCGGAAAAATCTGGATATGATTGTTGCCAATAATGTGGCTAGCCCTGGTTCCGGGTTTGGAACGGAAACAAACGAAGTGACCATCATAAGAAAAGATGGTGAGATGAAAAAATTTCCGCTATTAAGTAAAGAAGAAGTTGCTCATCGATTGTTGCGAGAAATATTGGATTTGATGGCCAAATGATTGCGAAAGTCATCGTCGATGTTCCGGCAAATACGGTCAATCGCTCGTTTGACTACAAGGTTCCTGAAAAATGGACGGATACGATCCAACCGGGAATGAGAGTCGTCGTTCCGTTTGGACCGAGAAAACTGCAAGGGTTCGTCATCGAACTTTGCGGGAAGTCGGAGGCAAAGCGGCTGAAAGAAATTGATGAACTCCTTGATCCTGTACCTGTCTTAACAGATGAACTAATCGAGTTAGGAAAATGGCTCGCAAAAGAAACCCTTTGCTTTTTAATTTCCGCTTATCAAGTGATGCTTCCTTCAGCTATGAAGGCGACGTACAAGAAAGAATTTCGCTTGCTAAATGAAAATGAAAGCCTGCCGGCTGAAATAAGCGAATGGTTTAAACATCGAAAGAGTGTACCTTTAGAAGATGTATTATCGGTAACGCCATCGCCTCTTTCGCTCTTTCAAAAACTCGTAAAAGAAAAAAAGCTTGAAGTCATTTATCAAATAAAAGATAAAGCAGCGGTAAAAACGGTAAAGCTAGTGAAAGCCAATGGCGGCCGCAAAGAAATCGAACGTTACTTGGATTCTTTAATGAAACAGGCTTTAAAACAAAAAGAAATATTAAACTACTTTTTAAGTCATAATGAAGCTGTTCCGATCGGTGATTTGATCGATATGTTTGATACGACACGATCGACGATTCAGGCGATGGTGAAAAAAGGGTTTCTTGTTTTAGTTGAACAGGAAGTCTACCGAAACCCGTATGATAAAAACTATCATCCTTCAAAACCGCTGATGCTTACGACAGAACAGCAAAAGGCCATTCAACCGATTTTACGAAACATCGAAAACGGTAAGCATGAAACGCTGCTCATTCATGGGGTGACGGGAAGCGGGAAAACAGAAATTTATTTGCAATCGATACAAGAAGCAATAACTAAAGGGAAAGAAGCGATCGTGCTCGTGCCGGAAATCGCGTTAACGCCACAAATGGTCACCCGTTTTAAGGAGCGGTTCGGTTCACATGTTGCTGTATTGCATAGCGGATTATCCATCGGTGAAAAGTATGATGAATGGCGGAAGATTCATCGTAAAGAAGTGTCCGTCGTGGTCGGGGCAAGGTCAGCTGTATTTGCGCCGTTTGAAAATCTTGGATTGATTATTATCGATGAAGAACATGAATCGAGTTACAAACAGGAAGAAAATCCGCGTTATCATGCCAGAGATGTGGCCATTTGGCGAGGAAAGTTTCATCAATGTCCGGTCGTTTTAGGAAGTGCCACTCCTTCATTAGAGAGCTATGCGCGGGCGCAAAGAAACGTTTATACCTTATGTGAATTGAAAGAACGTGTAAATAATAGAGAACTTCCTGCCGTTTCAGTAATAGATATGCGGGAAGAGCTGCGCGCGGGAAACCGTTCGATGTTTTCACGAGAGCTTTATAGCAAGCTCTCCGAGCGGATCGAAAAAGGGGAACAATCTGTACTGCTTCTTAATCGCCGCGGCTATTCTACCTTTGTTTTATGCCGTGATTGCGGCTATGTAGCAGGCTGCCCGCACTGTGATATTTCATTAACCTATCATAAAAAACACCATCTATTAAAATGTCATTATTGCGGTTATCAGGAAGGAATGCCTTCTGTCTGTCCGTCCTGTTATAGTGAACATATCCGTTTTTTTGGAACAGGGACGCAAAAGGTTGAAGAAGAATTGGCCAAAATTTTGCCAGAGGCGAAAGTCATTCGGATGGATGTTGATACAACATCCCGGAAAGGAAGCCATGAAAAGCTGCTGAATGAATTTGGTAGCGGTGCGGCCAATATACTTCTCGGCACACAAATGATTGCTAAAGGGCTTGATTTTCCTAAAGTTACGCTCGTCGGTGTACTGGCAGCGGATACGATGCTCCATCTGCCGGATTTTCGGGCTTCAGAAAAAACGTTTCAGTTGTTAACCCAGGTAAGCGGGCGAGCGGGCAGGCACGCGTTAAAAGGGGAAGTTGTCATTCAAAGCTATACGTGTTCCCATTACAGCATTCAACTTGCTGCCGAACACGACTATCTATCTTTTTACAAAAAAGAAATGGGAATAAGAAAAGCCCATCAATACCCGCCATACTACTATTTAAGTTTAGTGACGATTTCTCATCCGGATTTAATGAAGGTTGTTAGTGTAAGTGAAAAAATCGCGGCATTTTTAAAACGCCAGATGACGAACGAAACGATCGTGCTCGGTCCTGTTGCATCGCCACTTTCGCGCATTAAAGATAGATATCGGTATGCAGTCATGGTAAAATACAGAAATGAACCGCGGCTGGATGAATATTTTTCTGACCTGATTCATCACTATCAGCGTGAAATTTCATCCGGCGAATTGCAACTATCAATCGATATGAATGCACTAAATATGATGTAGCATCTCAGTGATTAATTAATGAATGGAGAGTTTTTAAATGGCAGTAAGAGACATCGTTTGTCATCCAAATGATATTTTAGAAAAAGAATGCAAGCCAGTAGCAGAATTTAATAATGAATTACACCGATTGTTAGACGATATGTTTGAAACGATGTATGAGGCGGAAGGTGTAGGCCTTGCCGCTCCGCAAATCGGGATTGGCCAGCAAATCGCCGTTGTCGATATCGGTGATGACAATGGGCAAATTGAAATGATCAATCCTACGATTACCGAAAGGGAAGGAGAACAAACCGGAATAGAGGGATGCTTAAGCTTTCCCGGTTTATTTGGGGATGTAACGAGGGCGCAAAAGGTAACGGTTAAAGCGCAAAACCGTTTTGGCGAAGAATTTATTTTAAAGGCGGAAGGTTTTTTAGCGCGAGCCCTTCAACATGAAATCGACCACTTAGGCGGTATTTTATTTACGACAAAAGTGACAAAATTTTATACAGAAGAAGAATTGGAACGAGAAAGGTAGGTGCCTGGAGTGAAAATTGTTTTTATGGGAACACCGGATTTTTCCGTCCCTATATTACGCCAATTAGTTATGGATGGCTATGAACTGCAGGCGGTTGTCACACAGCCGGACAAGCCGCAGGGGCGCAAAAAGATCATTAAACCGACACCTGTAAAAGAAGAAGCTTTGCGTCATCAAATTCCTGTTTATCAACCGCGGAAATTAAGGGAAGAATATGAAGAAATCATTCAATTAAAGCCAGATTTGATCGTGACGGCGGCATATGGGCAAATTTTGCCGAAGGCGGTATTGGAAGCTCCCAAATATGGCTGCATTAACGTACATGCCTCTTTGCTTCCGGAATATAGAGGCGGAGCGCCGATTCATCAATGCATTATCGATGGAAAAAAAGAAACAGGTGTTACGATCATGTATATGGTCGAAAAGCTGGATGCCGGAGATATTCTCACTCAAGTTGTCGTTCCGATTGAAGAGGATGACACTGTCGGTACGATGCATGATAAACTTAGCGCGGCCGGGGCAAAATTATTATCGCAAACAATACCTGACCTTATCGAAGGAAAGATACGTCCGGTAAAGCAGGACGATGAGAAAGCGACATTTGCCAGCAATATTTCCAGGGAGCAGGAGAAAATTGACTGGGGGAAAGATGGCGAAGATATTTACAATCAAATCCGCGGGTTAAATCCATGGCCTGTCGCTTATACTAGCTTAAACGGTAAACCGCTAAAAATATGGCAGGGATTAAAAGTTAAGCGGAAGGAACCGATGGAACCCGGCACGATTGTAGAAATCCAAAATGACGGTTTTGTCGTTGCCTCCGGAAACAAAACGGCGATACTCGTAACGGAATTGCAACCGGCCGGCAAAAAACGAATGGCGGCAAAGCAGTTTCTACAAGGTGCCAATTTATCCATTGGAACAAAGTTAGGTGAATCTTTTGAAAAATAGTGCAAGAAACATTGCCCTTGATATCCTTATTAAAATTGAACAAAACCAGGCCTACAGCAACCTCCTTCTTAACCAGTCGATCAAGAAGAGCGAGTTAAGCAAAACTGACATTGGACTTTTAACCGAACTTGTCTATGGAACCATTCAAAGAAAAAACACGCTTGATTTCTTTCTTACGCCGTTCATTAAAAAAGGGATGGACAAGGTCGACCGCTGGGTGCTCGTATTGCTTCGCATGTCGTTGTACCAAATGCATTATTTAGACAGAATTCCCGACCATGCGATCTTGAACGAGGCCGTCGAAATTGCAAAAAGACGCGGCCATAAAGGAATTGCGTCATTCGTCAATGGTGTCCTTAGAAAAATTCAGCGAGAAGGGGTCAGAAGTTTTAAAGAGATCGACGATAAAATCGACCGTATCGCCCTTGAATATAGCACTCCACGCTGGCTGGTGAAACGATGGATCAAGCAGTATGGAGAAGAAGAAACGATTCAGATGTGCCAAATAAATACAATCCCGGCACCGGTTGCAGCAAGAGTCAACAGCAACCAAACGACAAGGGAAGAGGCCATCAAATTGTTGGAAAACGAAGGGGTTATCGCAAGTCGTGGAGAACTTTCCCCGAGTGCTATTAAAATTGTAAAAGGCAGCCTCCCCCAATCAGAAAGTTATAAAAAAGGGCTATTGACGATTCAGGATGAAAGTTCGATGCTCGTTGCCCCGGCGCTCGATGTTAAACAAGGGCAAAAAATTTTGGATGCATGTTCCGCTCCGGGAGGGAAAACGACGCATATCGCAGAATTGTTAAATCATTCAGGTGAAGTGATTGCGCTTGACCTTCATCCACATAAAGTGAAGCTCATCCTTGAACTAAAAAGTCGCCTTCATTTAACGAATGTTGAAGCGAAAGCGTTAGATGCACGAAAGGCGCCTGATGTATTTGAACCGGAATCATTTGATCGCATTTTAGTCGATGCTCCTTGCACAGGATTTGGTGTTATTCGGAAGAAGCCTGATTTAAAATGGACGAAAAAAGAATCAGATGTTGAAAGAATTACCGATATTCAACGAGAGATTTTAGATAAAGTCGCTGGTCTTCTGAAGCCCGGGGGTCTATTATTATATAGTACATGTACGATCGATAAAGAAGAGAATGAACAGATGGCAGTTCAATTTCTGAATGAACATCCGGAATTCAGCTGGGATGACGCATTTATTAAAAGACTTCCAGAACCGTTGCAGCCCTATGTAAAAGCGGGAAAAGCCCAGGTGCAAATTTTGCCCCATTATTTTAACAGCGACGGCTTTTACTTAGCATGCTTTAAAAAAAGCTAGAAAAGACAATAGGTGGTGAGTTGGCATGCTGAAACCATTAAGTGAAAAACAGGCGAATCCGGATATTAAACCTTCCATTTTTTCATTGGAGCTTTCGGATTTACAAAATTGGCTCGAAGATATTCATGAACCAAAATTCAGAGCGGCTCAAATTTTTGATTGGTTATACACAAAACGTGTCACATCGTATGATGAAATGACCAATTTGCCAAAAGGATTAAGAGAAAAGCTGCAAGATGTTTTTTATATTGAACCGATGAAAGAAGTCGTTCGCCAGGAATCATCGGATGGAACGATCAAATTTTTATTTGAATTGCAAGACGGTTATTCGATTGAAACCGTATTAATGCGCCATAACTACGGCAACAGCGTTTGTGTGACAACACAGGTAGGATGTCGTCTTGGCTGTACATTTTGTGCATCAACACTTGGAGGCCTAAAAAGAAACCTGCACGCCGGGGAAATTGTTTCACAAGTCCTTCAAGTGCAACGGGCATTGGACGAAACGAATGAACGGGTCGATTCAATCGTCATTATGGGCATCGGTGAACCGTTTGATAATTTTGACGGGATGCTAAAGTTTTTAAAGATCGTTAACCATGATAAAGGTTTAAACATCGGGGCCCGGCATATTACGGTTTCGACGAGTGGAATTGTACCAGCCATTTATCAATTTGCTGACCAGGAAATGCAAATTAATTTTGCGATTTCCCTCCATGCACCGAATACAGAGCTCCGAAGCAAGCTTATGCCAGTCAATCGTTTGTATCCTTTAAATGAGTTAATGGATGCGATTCGATATTATATTAAAAAAACGGGAAGACGTGTCTCTTTTGAGTACGGTCTATTCGGCGGCGTCAATGACCAGGTTGAACATGCGGAAGAATTGGCTGAATTAATTAAAAATGTAAAATGCCATGTCAATTTAATTCCAGTCAACTATGTTCCGGAACGCAACTATGTCAGGACACCGAGGAAGCAAATCTTTAAATTTCTCGAGACGCTAAAAAAACGCGGGGTAAATGCTACGATTCGCCGCGAGCAAGGGCATGACATTGATGCGGCCTGCGGGCAGCTCCGGGCCAAGGAGCGTCAAGAAGAAACGAGGTGACTTTCATGAAGTATGCACTGAAAACTGATACAGGCAAAGTACGGCAGCATAACGAAGACAGCGGGGGAGTGTTCACGAAAGGTGAACACTTTCTTGCCATCGTTGCAGATGGCATGGGTGGACATAAGGCGGGAGACGTCGCCAGTTCAAAATCGGTTTCATTACTAAATGAAAAGTGGAAAGATACAGACTCAGGCGAAGTTGATACGCCGGAAAAAGCTGAAAAATGGCTGCTCGATGCGGTTGAAGATACGAATCAGAAGCTGTTTCAACATGCAAAAGAGAATAAAGAATGTGATGGAATGGGGACGACCTTAGTTGCAGCCATTTGTACCCCGGCGTCCGTTTCATTGTTACATATTGGAGATAGCCGTTGTTACCTTTTAAAACAAGGTTCATTAACTAAAATGACGGAAGATCATACACTTGTTAATGAACTTGTCCGTTCAGGGCAACTGTCTGAAGATGAAGCGGAGAACCATCCGAGGAAACATTGGATTTTGCGGGCGCTTGGCACGGAAGAAACGATCAATGTTGATCTTCTTTCGTTTACATGGGAAAAAGGCGATGTTGTCTTATTATGTTCTGATGGACTATCGAATAAAGTGTCTAGAGAAACGATGGAAGAAATGCTAAATAACGACCAATTGACGATACATGAACAAGTAGAGCGGCTCGTCAGCCTTGCGAATGAAGCTGGAGGTGAGGACAACATAACAATTGTCCTAATTTCCAATGATCGCGAAGAGCAAGAAAGGGAAGCTAAATGATTGGAAGAAGAATAAGTGGTCGTTATAAATTACTAGACATCATCGGTGATGGGGGAATGGCCATTGTCTATTGTGCTAAAGACTTAATCCTCGACCGAGATGTTGCCGTTAAAATTCTCCGGCCGGAGTTTTCTAGTGATGAAGAATTTATTAGAAGATTTAAAAGGGAAGCAGAAGCTGCGACAAGTTTAGACCATCCAAATATCGTTAATATTTTTGACGTCGGCGAAGAAAACAATACGTACTTTATTGTTATGGAGTACGTAAAGGGGAAAACATTAAAAGGCTACATTAAAGAACATGGCCGTCTTCCGGTTGATGAAGCAATCCGCATAATCAAACAGATTGCATCAGCAATGGCTGTTGCCCATCGCCATGGGATTATTCATCGGGATATAAAACCCCATAATATTTTAATAGACGAACAGGGAGTTGCGAAGGTAACCGATTTTGGCATCGCTCTTGCCATTACGTCCGCTACGATTACACATACGAATTCGGTTTTAGGCTCCGTCCATTATTTCTCTCCTGAACAGGCAAGAGGAGGGGGAGCAACCGCCAAATCCGATATTTATTCTTTAGGCATTGTCTTATTTGAAATGTTGACAGGATCTGTTCCATTTACAGGTGAATCTCCTGTTTCTGTCGCATTAAAACATTTGCAGGAAGAAATTCCTGAGCCGAGAGTATTAAATCCGGAGATTCCTCAAAGTGTTGAGAATATTATTTTGAAAGCACTGGCAAAAAATCCGTTGCAACGATATGAAAGTGCGGATGAATTGCTTGAAGACTTAGATACAGCTCTACTACCTGAACGTGTCAATGAAAATAAATGGCAATCGTATGATGACGAAGAGGATGTCACGCGCGTTATGACGCCTATTTCCAGCCCGCAGGCGAACACAACTGGTGCTGAAGTAGAGAAGATAGAGGAACAACCGGATAAGCCCGAGAAAAAAACGAAGAAAAAGAAGAAAAAATGGTGGCTTATCATCCTTCTTGCGGTGTTGCTAGTTGGAGGTTCAACCGTTGCTGCTTTTACCGTCTTTCCTAGCTTATTTGCTGTTAAAGAAGTTACTGTTCCAAATGTCGTAAATAAACCATATGAAGATGCTTTTGACGAACTTGCAAAGCATAAATTTAAAGTCAATCGAAAAATTCGTTATGATGATAAAGTGGCTCAGGGACATGTTATCAGCCAATCGCCGGGTGAAGGGACGAGCGCAAAAGAAGGAAGTTCCATTACCCTTTATGTTTCAAGAGGATTTAAAAAAGTAGATATGCTTGATGTTACAGGAATGAATATTGATTCAGCGAAAAAGCAGTTGGACGAGAATGGATATGACACGGATAATATTGAAGTCGTTCCGGTTGAATCTGAAGAAGTGGCAAAAGATAATATCATTTCACAAAAGCCTAAAAAGGGTGAAAAAGTAAATCCATCAGAGGATCCAATTATATTGCGAGTATCTAAGGGAGCCCCATCGATCCAATTGCCGAATTTTTACGATCAGTGGCAGAGCAGGGTGAAAGAATATACCGACAACAATGGTCTTAAAGTTGAATTCACTTATGAGTATTCGGATTCAGTAGAAAATGGAAAAGTCATCAATCAATCGCCATCGCCTTATACAAGCGTTGAAAAAGGGTCGACCATTAAAGTGACGATTTCAAAAGGCGAGGATCCTGAAAAAAAAACGAAACCAGATGGTAAAGATAAGGAAATTACATTCAATAATAAACTAAAAGTTGAAGTTTCAGATGAAGATAAAGGGAAAACATTCCATGTGAAAATTGTTTACAGTGATGCAAATGCCACAGACAGCGTGTTTAAAGAGGAAGATATAACGGAAACAACGGAGTATATGTTGCCGCTGACGGTTAAGCCTGATGGTGAAGCTTCTTATACCGTTTACTTGAACGATAAAAAAGTGGCTTCTAAAACATTTGATTATGAAGATGTGAAAAAAGGAAAGTTTAAAGGGAAACACGGTGATTAAAATGAGTGAAGGCAGAATTATAAAATCACTTGCAGGATTTTACTATGTTTTATCTGATGGGACAGTATTTCAGTGCAGAGGACGAGGGAATTTCCGCAAGAAAAAAATAAGCCCCCTTGTCGGTGACTGGGTGGAATTTGAATCATCGAGCGAGACGGATGGCTATATATTGGAGATAAAAGAACGGAAAAATGAGCTCATTCGCCCGCCCATATCAAATGTCGATCAGGCGATTCTTGTTTTTTCCGCCAATCGGCCTGATTTTAGTTCGCTTTTACTTGACCGTTTTCTCGTCCATATTGAAGCCAATGAGATTACACCGATCATTTGTATATCAAAAATTGACCTTCTCGATGAAAAAAAACTTGAAATAGAAGACTACATTAAAGAATATGAGAAATTGGGATACCATGTTTTAACCACTTCGACAATCCTGCATGTCGGTATGGATGAAGTGAAAAGCCTGTTTAAAGATCATATTACCGTTTTTGCCGGCCAGTCAGGAGTAGGCAAATCGTCTTTATTAAATGCGATCAATCCTAATTTGAATTTGGAGACGAACGACATTTCTCAATCATTGGGCAGAGGTAAACATACGACAAGGCATGTGGAACTTATTCCTTTCGGGGAAGGCCTTGTTGCTGACACTCCGGGATTTAGCTCACTCGATTTTATTAACATAGAGCCTGAAGAGCTATCGGATTATTTTCCAGAGATGAGGGACAGGCGGCCATCATGTAAATTCAGAGGCTGCACCCATAGTTCAGAGCCTAAATGCGCCGTTAAAGAAGCGGTGGCGGATGGAGCAATCGCAACATCCCGATATGAGCATTACCTGGAATTTTTACAAGAAATAAAAGAGCAAAAACGGAGGTACTGACATGATTAAAGTTGCACCATCCATACTTTCCGCAGATTTTGCAAAACTCGGGGAAGAAATTAAAAGAGTAGAAAACGCTGGAGCAGATTATATTCACATTGATGTAATGGATGGCCATTTCGTTCCAAATATTACGATGGGGCCCCTTATTGTGAGCGCCATTCGGCCGTTAACAGCGAAAACGCTGGATGTCCATTTAATGATCGAAAATCCCGATCGATACATTCCGGAGTTTGTTAAAGCGGGTGCCGATATTCTTTCTGTTCATGTGGAAGCTTGCCCGCACTTACACCGTACGATCCATTTAATTAAAGAACTTGGCGTAAAGCCAGGTGTCGTCATTAATCCGGCTACTCCTGTCGATACGATTCAACATGTTCTCAAAGATGTGGATCTTGTGCTCTTAATGACGGTGAACCCGGGCTTTGGCGGGCAGTCGTTTATCCATGACGTATTGCCGAAAATCAAAGCGGTAGCAACCATGGCTCGTGAACGTAATCTTACGATTGACATCGAAGTTGATGGCGGTGTCAACGCAGAAACGGCGAAACTGTGCGTGGAAGCTGGTGCGAACGTACTCGTCGCCGGTTCCGCCATTTACGGCAAAGAAGATGTAGAGCGTGCCATAGCTTCTATTCGCGGAAAATAAAAACAACCGGCATTTCATATGCCGGTTATTTATTAGGAGGGTCTTATCATGAATTCTCGGGTCGTTTTTTTAGCGGAAGTTGCAATTATGTCCGCTCTTTCGATCATTCTTGGCCTGATTAGCTTTAGAGGTTTATGGGCGCAGGGAGGATCGGTTTCACTAGAAATGATCCCCATTTTCTTAATGGCCTTTCGCAGGGGATTAAAAGGAGGGCTTTTAACAGGACTTGTTGTCGGGCTCTTGCAACTGCTCTTAAACCCTATTGCAGGAGCGCATCCTGTTTCCATTTTGCTTGATTACCCGCTGGCTTTCATGGCCGCAGGATTTGCCGGGCTTTTTTCCGTAGCTCCAAATGCAACTACGAAACAGCGAACGAAGTCTATTGTGTTCGGCATTATTTTCGGCAGTTTATTACGCCTTGTTTGCCATTATATTTCCGGTGTTGTCTTTTTTGGAAGCTATGCACCTGACAACATGAACCCATACATTTATTCTCTGCTCTACAATATATCGTACATGATTCCGGTAGCAATGATCACCCTTATCACTTTTCTATTTCTTACTAACACAGCTCCAAAAATCTTGCACGGATCAAATAAGGGAGTATCAAGCGCAGCATGATGATTTATATTGTGGCCGGAGGGCCGGTCCATCGTTTGCCGGATTTATCGCAAGTAAAACAGGAAAATACGGTCTGGGTCGGAGTGGACAGAGGTGTGTGGACATTATTGGAAAATGGAATCACTCCATCTTGTGCGTTCGGTGACTTTGATTCGATAACACGTACGGAAAAAGAAACGATTGAGGCGCGGGGGATAACAACATTTGTTTACCCTGACGAAAAAAATGAAACGGATTTGGAGCTTGCGCTTAACTGGGCGTTCGGGCAAACTCCTCAGGAAATTATTTTGCTCGGGGCAACGGGGGGACGATTGGATCATGAGTTAGTCAATGTTCAACTGTTGTTAAAAGGACTGGAAAACGGCATAAAGATGAGCATTGTCGATTCTCAGAACAAAATTGAATTATTTGCCCCGGGTGACTACATCATTGAAGGGGATGAATACTTTCGGTATATTTCTTTCCTTGCATTTACTAATATTGTCGAAGGAATTACCCTTTCCGGGTTTAAATACCCACTGGAAAATGCAACGCTTAAAAAAGGATCGACGCTTTGCATTTCAAACGAGCTTGTAAAGAAAAATGGTACTTATTCTTTCTCAAGCGGCATATTAATGATGATAAAGAGCCGTGATTCATAATACATCCTTAGATGGCAGGTCCATTGGTACGCTTTTTTTATAAGAGAATACATTAGTAGTGAATGTCTTATTATTTATACAGGGCCTGGAGGAGGGGGAAGATGAAGTTTTATACCATTAAGCTACCTAAGTTTTTAGGAGGATTTATACGGGCAATCTTAGGATCGATTAAAAAAGGGTAACACAAAAAAGCATCCTCTAATCGGATGCTTTTTTGCATTTAATAAAAAAACTGTGGCTAGCCACAGTTTTTTTATTAAACACGCTCAACTTTTCCAGACTTAAGTGCGCGAGCAGAAACGTATACACGCTTAGGCTTACCGTCTACTAAAATGCGAACTTTTTGAACGTTAACGCCCCAGCTTTTTTTAGATTTGTTCATTGCGTGAGAACGCTTATTTCCAGTTTTAGGACCCTTTCCAGTGATCACACATTTACGAGCCATAATCGTTGTACCTCCTTTATTACAGCAGATCGAAAAAACTTCAGTAGTATGTTAAATACTAACTAATAGTAGCATGAGAGGAGGAAGAATGCAATAGTTTAAATTAAGTATTTCAAGTAAAAATCCTTGACAATATTTTTATCCTTACTGTCTGGTAGCTTTTAAAAAAACATATTGTATAGTAAAATGAGTGTTAATCAATGGTTTCACGAAAGGGGTTCTATTCATGTCCATAGAAATTAAAAATAAGTATGGCCATATTGATATTTCGACTGAAGTTATCGCTGCCATTAGCGGAGGTGCAGCAATCGATTGTTATGGAATTGTGGGTATGGCGTCCCGTAAACAAATTAAAGATGGAATTACGGAACTGTTAGGCCGTGATAATTTTTCCCGTGGCATTGTCGTGCGTTTAGAAGAAGATGAGATTCATATTGATATGTACATTATCGTAAGCTATGGAACGAAAATTTCTGAAGTGGCTCATAATGTCCAAACAAAAGTAAAATATACGCTTGATCAAATGCTAGGATTATCGATTGATTCTGTAAATATTTTTGTCCAGGGTGTGAGGGTGACGACCCCATAGTTACGTTAGGAGGAAGCTTTAGTGTCTTTAAAGGTTTTAGACGGAAAAAAGTTTAGCGCTATGGTTCAACAGGGAGCAGCAAATTTAGCGAAAAATCGGGCGATGATTGACGCGCTTAACGTCTTTCCGGTTCCAGACGGTGATACCGGCACGAATATGAGTTTGACGATTGTGGCTGGAAGTAAGGAAGTTGAAAACAATCCATCGTCTGAGATCGGTATTATCGCAAACGCTTTCTCCCGCGGGCTATTAATGGGGGCGCGTGGGAATTCTGGAGTCATTTTATCCCAGCTATTTCGTGGTTTTGCAAAAGCGGTTGAAGGCAAAAAAACTCTTCTCTCGGTCGAATTTGCAAGAGCGTTTGAAAACGGAGTAGAGACGGCTTATAAAGCGGTAATGAAGCCTATTGAAGGGACCATTCTTACGGTTGCGAAAGATGCTGCGAGACATGCCGTAAAAATGGCTAAAAAAACGGACGACATTCATCTCGTTATGTCTGAAATTGTTCAAGAAGCCAAAAGATCGTTAAATCGGACACCCGACTTGCTGCCTGTTTTAAAGGAAGTCGGAGTTGTTGATTCAGGGGGCCAGGGCCTTGTAGCTGTTTATGAAGGATTTCTAAACGCACTGGAAGGTAAAGAACCGGCTGTTTCAGATAGCGCTCCATCGATGCAAGAAATGGTTAATAGCATGCATCATAAAGCACAGTTACATATGAAGACCGAAGATATTCAGTACGGCTATTGTACAGAGTTTATGGTAAAGCTCGATAAAAATAAAGCAAACAAATTATCGTTTAGCGAAGAACGTTTCCGGAATGAATTAAGCAGACACGGTGATTCTCTACTTGTCGTTAGCGATGATGAATTAGTAAAAGTGCATATTCATACTGAAAAACCGGGCGATATGCTAAACATTGGACAACGTTATGGTAGCCTTATTAACCTTAAAATTGAAAATATGAGAGAGCAGCATAGCGCAATCGTTGGCCAAGAATCGGCTGAACGTTCGAATGATCCGACATTCAAGCAAGAAAAGAAAGCGTATGGGATCGTTACAGTTGCGATGGGGAGCGGGATACGAGATTTGTTTCAATCACTCGGGGCAAGTAGCGTATTAGAAGGTGGCCAAACGATGAATCCGAGCACGGAAGACATTGCACGTGCAATTAGCGGTACACATGCAAAAACCGTATTTGTCTTGCCGAATAATAGCAATATCATTATGGCTGCAGAACAAGCGGCGAGCGTAGTTGATGAGGAAGTTGTGATCATCCCGACGAAAACGATACCTCAGGGAATTGCGGCATTGCTCGCTTTCAATCCGTCAGATAATACTGCCGCCAATCAAAGCAAAATGGCAAATGCTATACATGAGGTTAAAACAGGGCAAGTCACGGTTGCCGTAAGGAACACTTCTATAGAAGGCGTCGAAATAAAAAAAGGCGATTATATGGGAATTCAAGACGGCAAAATCATTGCATCAAAAGAAGAAAAACATGAAGCGGCAATCGAATTAGTAAAGCAGATGATTGATGACGATTCGGAAATTGTATCCATTTTTGCAGGGGAAGATGCAACCGAAGAACAGACGGATCAGCTCGTATCGTTTATAGAAGAACAGTTCCCGGATTTGGAAGTGGAAGTCCATTCAGGAAAGCAGCCGATTTACGATTATATTATTTCAGTTGAATAAACAAACTATATTCTCTCTCTTGCTGATATGTTACAGTATGGGGGGGAATATTTTTAATTTATTCAGAGCAATAGAAAACCAGGTTTTTTCGCCATATCCAACTAGCGAATGCCGACGTTTCAGGGAGGTTTATACACCAACAGTGAGTATCGATCAATTGCCGGTAACAAGCATCCAGGGAATCGGAGAAAGCAAGGCGGAAGATTTGAAACTACTAGGAGTATCCACCGTCAAGGACTTGCTTGAATATTTACCATACCGCTATGAAGACCATCAGTTAAAAGATTTACGAGATGTTAAGCATGAAGAAAAGGCTACGTTAGAAGGGAAGGTTCATAGCGAGCCTTCTCTAGCCTTTTACTCAAGGAAAAAATCAAAATTAAGTGTTAAAGTGCTTGTTGGGCGATATTTGATTACCGTCGTATTTTTTAACCGTGCCTATTTGAAAAAACAATTATCCCCCGGAGCGACGATTACCGTAACGGGAAAATGGGATATACATCGGATGACGCTAACCGCAAGCGACGTTAAGTTCGGCGTCCAGCCACAGGACGAAAGCATCGATCCGGTTTATTCGGTTAAAGGAACGATTCATATGAAGAGCTTACGGAGAATGATCAAGCAAGGTTTCGTCCAGTTTGGCCGGGATATTGAAGAATTACTCCCGCCTGAACTTCTGGAGTCATACCGGCTTCTTCCAAGAAATAGGGCTTTATATTGGCTGCATTTTCCTAAAAATTATACGATCTTAAAACAGGCAAGAAGAAGAATGGTTTATGAGGAATTACTTTTGTTCCAATTAAAGATGCAAGCGTTTAGAAAAGTCAATCGAGAGCAATCAAAGGGAGAAGCAAAGCTTTTTTCTAAAGAAAATGTGGATGAATTTATTTCATCTCTCCCTTTTCCATTGACAAAGGCGCAAAAAAGGGTCACAGATGAAATATTGCGCGACCTCAAATCGAGCTATCGAATGAATCGGCTCCTTCAAGGTGATGTTGGTTCAGGAAAAACGGTAGTTGCTGCTATTTGTTTATTTGCTGCAGCAAACAGCCATTTTCAGGGGGCTTTAATGGTACCAACTGAAATATTGGCCGAACAGCATTACCAGTCGCTTGTCGATTTTTTGTCCAGGCATGATATTACCGTAGAATTGTTAACAAGCTCAATTAAAGGCAAAAGACGAGCCGAAATTTTAGATCAGCTTGCAGATGGCAAAATCGATATATTGGTTGGAACACATGCGTTAATCCAAGAGGAGGTCGAATTTAAGCGGCTCGGACTCGTCATTACAGATGAACAGCACCGTTTTGGCGTTGGCCAGCGGAGGATTTTAAGAGAAAAAGGCCTTGATCCTGACGTCTTGTTTATGACCGCCACGCCAATTCCAAGAACGCTTGCGATTTCTGTATTTGGCGATATGGATGTCTCAACGATTGATGAAATGCCTGCTGGAAGAAAAACGATTGAAACCTATTGGACGAAGCATACAAGCTTAGACCGGGTGCTCGCGTTTGTGGAAAAAGAGCTGAAAAAAGGAAGGCAGGCGTATGTGATCTGTCCTCTTATTGAAGAATCGGAAAAACTTGATGTGCAAAATGCAATTGATGTCCACTTTCAACTTAGCCAATATTTCACATCATACCAAATCGGGTTAATGCATGGCCGCCTTCATCCATCAGAAAAAGAAGAAGTAATGAAAAAGTTTGCTGAAAACCAATGTCAAATTCTTGTTTCAACCACCGTAGTGGAAGTCGGGGTAAATGTTCCCAATGCGACAGTTATGGTCATTTATGATGCCGAACGATTCGGCCTTTCGCAGCTTCATCAGCTTCGTGGAAGGGTAGGTCGTGGAAGAGACCAATCGTATTGCTTTTTAATTGCCGATCCAAAGTCCGATGAGGGGAAAGAAAGGATGAGGATCATGACTGAAACAAATGACGGCTTTGCCCTTTCGGAAAAAGATCTTGAGCTGCGCGGGCCGGGAGATTTTTTTGGCCATAAACAAAGCGGTCTTCCGGATTTTAAAATGGCGGACATCGTTCATGATTACAGAGTTCTTGAAGTAGCGAGACAAGATGCTGCAAAACTCATACATTCAGAGCGCTTTTGGGTAGCGCCCGAATATAAGCCGTTAAGAGAGTATATGGAGAAAGAAGGAATATTAAATAGAGAGCGCCTTGATTAAAGAAGACATTCTTGAATAATAAGAACTGCTATTATATACTACTATTAGTACCTGCTCCTAAATGCTCTATAGTAGATTTTTCGGACGGTGTAATTATGAGACGAAGCAAAAAGGAAAGACAAGCATTATTAAAAACGACGATAAAGGACACTCCGTTTATTACAGACGAAGATTTGGCAGAAAAATTCGGGGTAAGTGTACAAACGATACGGCTGGACAGGCTTGAACTATCGATTCCTGAATTAAGAGAACGGATCAAACATGTTGCGCAAAAACAATTGGATGAAGTAAAGGCGCTCTCGATCGAAGAAGTGATCGGAGAAATTATCGATCTCCAATTGGATGAAACAGCCATATCGATTCTTGATATAAAACAAGAGCACGTGTTTTCCCGAAATAAGATTGCACGTGGCCATCACCTATTTGCTCAGGCCAATTCACTTGCCGTTGCCATTATTAATGATCAGTTAGCCTTAACTGCGAAAGCAAATATTCGTTTTATGAGACAAGTCATGGAAGGTGAACGGGTTGTTGCAAAAGCGAGAGTGCTGAAAATCGAAGAAGACAGGACAACCGTAGAAGTCACCAGTTATGTGGATCAAGAGCCAGTATTTTCCGGCGAATTTATCATGTTCCGCTCCACAAATGATGCAAAGGAAGGAAATACATAAATGAGAATTGCAATTGACGCCATGGGTGGAGATCACGCACCAGAGGTCATTATAAAAGGAGTAATGAAAGCTGTTCGCGAATTTTCCGATCTGAAATTTACGTTGATCGGGAGCGAACCTGATATTAAAAGGCATTTAACAAGCCCTCAAAATATTGACATTATCCATACGGATGAAAAAATCAATAGCGATGATGAACCGGTGCGTGCTGTTCGCCAAAAGAAAAATTCATCAATGATACTTAGCGCGAAAGAAGTGAAAGAACAACGTGCCGATGCCTGCATTTCGGCCGGAAATACGGGAGCGTTAATGGCTGCCGGCTTGTTTGTTGTAGGGAGAATAAAAGGAGTCGATCGCCCGGCTCTTTCTCCAACGTTGCCGACAATCGACGGCAGAGGATTTTTGCTGCTCGATGCCGGAGCGAATATGGATGCTAAGCCTGAACACCTGCTGCAGTATGCGATCATGGGTTCAACTTATGCAGAACAAGTTCGGGGAATCGAAAATCCGAAAGTTGGTTTGCTGAATGTCGGCACGGAAAATGAAAAGGGAAATGCATTATGCAAGGCTACTTTTCCACTTTTGAAAGAGGCCCCCATTTCTTTTATCGGTAATGTTGAAGCGAGAGATTTAACCAATGGTGTTTGTGATGTCGTTGTCTGTGACGGGTTTGCCGGAAACCTTACGTTGAAAGCAATGGAAGGCACAGCGATGATGGTCATGAATGTATTGAAAAGAGAATTGACATCGAATGCTTTAAGCAAATTTGCTGCTCTTCTTTTAAAGCCACGCTTTAAAGCGATCAAAGAAGTTATGGATTATTCCGAGTATGGCGGGGCACTTCTTTTCGGTCTGGCAGCCCCGGTTATTAAGGCGCATGGTTCGGCTGACGAAAATGCAATTTTTCATACGATCCGCCAAACAAAAGCAATGGTCGAGAAAAATGTCGTGCCGATCATTACGGAAAAAATGCAAGAATTGAAACTAAAAGAAAGCCAGGAGGAACAATAATGGGTAAAATCGCTTTTCTTTTTCCAGGACAGGGTTCGCAGACTGTCGGTATGGGATTAGACCTTTATGAATCTTTTAGTGAGGCGAAAAAGATTTTTGATGCGGCGGATGCAAGGTTAGGTTTTTCGCTATCGTCCATAATTTTTAATGGGCCTGATGAAACATTAAAATTAACTGAAAATACACAGCCTGCCCTTTTAACAACAAGTATTGCTATTTTAGAAGTACTTAAACAATATGGGATTCAAGCGGATTTCACTGCCGGACATAGTCTTGGAGAATATTCGGCCCTTGTTGCGAGCGGCAGCCTTTCGTTCGAGGATGCGGTATATGCTGTTAGACAGCGTGGCCTTTTTATGGAAGAAGCTGTACCCGCAGGAGTTGGCACAATGGCAGCAGTTCTTGGCATGGATCAAGCAGCGCTTAAAGCGATCACCGATGACGTTTCGGGAAATGGAACGGTTGTTCAAATTGCCAACTTAAATTGTCCGGGTCAGATTGTCATCTCAGGAACAGCAGAAGGCGTACAAATTGCCTCCGGACGAGCAAAGGAAGAGGGGGCGAAAGTTATTCCGCTTCAAGTGAGTGGGCCTTTCCATTCTTCATTAATGAAGCCGGCTGCCGAAAAGATGCATAATGTGCTTAAAGAAATTGAAATTCGTGACGCGAATATCCCTGTTATCGCGAACGTGACAGCAAAATCAGTAACGGCAGCAAGTGAAATTGAAGAAAAACTCGTCGAGCAAATCTTTTCTCCGGTTCGCTGGGAAGAGACCGTTCAAGAATTGCTTGATTTAGGTGTTGATACATTTATTGAAATTGGTCCGGGCAAAGTATTGTCAGGACTTGTGAAAAAAGTGCACCGCCGCGCCATTACAATTCCGATTGGCGATCATGCGACACTTGAAGCGGCTGTTAAAAAGTTGAAGGGAGAATAAACATATGTTAAATGGAAAGACGGCACTTGTTACCGGAGCATCTCGCGGCATCGGCCGTTCCATCGCGCTCCACCTTGCGAAAGCAGGTGCGAAAATTGCGGTAAATTATTCGGGCAGTGAAGCAAAGGCAAATGAAGTGGTCGATGAAATTCGCGCGCATGGCGGGGAGGCTATTGCCATCCAGGCCGATGTTTCGAATAGCGAATCAGTGAATAGTATGATCAAACAAGTGATTGATGAATTCGGTTCACTCGATATTCTTGTAAATAACGCAGGAATTACCCGCGATAATTTGCTTATGCGGATGAAGGAAGAAGAATGGGACGCCGTAATCAATACAAACTTAAAAGGAGTATTCCTTTGTACGAAAGCAGTGTCCCGCCAAATGATGAAACAGCGAAGCGGCAGAATTATCAACATTGCTTCCATCGTCGGTGTGGCTGGCAATCCAGGACAGGCCAATTATGTGGCGGCCAAAGCCGGGGTCATTGGCCTGACGAAGACGGCTGCAAAAGAGCTGGCAAGCCGAAACATTACGGTGAATAGCATTGCCCCGGGGTTTATCGAAACCGATATGACACATGTTCTTGAAGAAACAGTTAAATCTGAAATGTTAAAGACGATTCCGCTTGCCCGTTTCGGCCAGCCGGACGATATCGCCGCGCTTGTCGTTTTTCTAGCATCAGACAACAGCGGTTATATTACAGGGCAAACGATCCATGTTGACGGTGGAATGGTAATGTAACTAGCAAGATGGCTAGAGCAATTTTTCCTAGTTTTTTTATGAAAAATAACATATACTATTGAAAGGAGGTGACAAGCATGGCAGACGTTTTAGAAAGAGTTTCAAAGATTGTCGTTGACCGTCTTGGTGTTGACGCTTCAGAAGTGAAGCCTGAAGCTTCTTTTAAAGAAGATCTTGGTGCGGATTCTTTAGATGTTGTGGAACTTGTTATGGAATTAGAAGACGAATTTGATATGGAAATTTCCGATGAGGATGCTGAAAAAATTACAACAGTTGGTGATGTTGTAAATTACATAAACAGCCACAACAAATAAGTTTAGATCAAAAAGTCCCGTAATTCGTTACGGGACTTTATTTCCTTAAGGCTTTTTACAGGCCGTTTTTATGCGGGAGGAAATTATGACCAATTCAAAAAAACAACCGTCAATTAAAAAACATACGAAAAACCGATATAAGCACCATATTCGCAAAACAATGGATGACCGGGCAAGAAAACAAAAGGTTGAACCTGTGCAAGAGCGCATCAATATTACATTTAATAATGTGAACTTGCTCGTTCAGGCATTTACCCATTCATCATATGTGAATGAGCATCGGGGACGTCCTCACGAAGACAATGAGCGCCTTGAATTTTTGGGAGATGCTGTTTTGGAATTAACGATTTCCCAATACCTTTATACGAAATTCCCGACAATGAGCGAAGGGGAATTAACGAAGCTTCGCGCGGCGATTGTTTGTGAACCGTCACTTGTTAAGTTCGCAAACGATCTTCATTTTGGCGAGTATGTTCTGTTAGGCAAGGGAGAAGAACATACTGGCGGGAGAACAAGGCCGGCGCTGCTTGCTGATGTTTTTGAAGCGTTTATCGGTGCTTTGTATTTGGACCAGGGAATTGATAAAGTCATCGAATTTTTGGATCAACATGTTGTTCCTAAAATAAACGAAGGTGCTTTTTCTCATGTGATGGATTTTAAAAGTCAACTGCAAGAATATGTTCAACGTGAAGGCATAGGAACGATCGATTATAAAATCGTTCAAGAGAAAGGTCCCGCGCATAATCGGGAATTTGTTTCAGAGGTGCGTCTTAACAATGAAACGTTTGGCATTGGTTTTGGACGTTCGAAGAAAGAAGCGGAACAGCATGCGGCTCAAGAAGCCATTCAAAAAATCAATCAACAATAAAAACACCCGCAATGGGTGTTTTCATTATCTTCAAGAATCTTATTTTGCTTTTAGTGAGCCAAGCTCCTCAACGATTCCTTCTAAATCTCTTACAGTAAAGCCTGGCATTTTCATGACGACATCGTATAATTCTTTAATTTCATCATATTGTTCTAATTTGTAATCTACTGCCTGTATAATACCGGAGTTAACAAGCTGAAGCTTCTTTTTCATTTGTTCAATCATAAATTCCATATTTTCTAAACTTCTAGTGGATAAATCCAAAAAGTAACACCCTTTCTCGCCACATTTGTTCTTACAATTATACCTTCAAACGTCTTGTAAATCTATGATAAAATAAACAAGTTAACATACATAAGAAAAAAAGTGCGGCAAATAAAGGTATAAGACAAGAAAATGTTTTCGTTTAATGCCGCAAGTCAAAGGGGGATAATTGAATGTTCCTCAAACGTTTGGATGTTGTAGGATTTAAATCGTTTGCAGAGCGAATCAATATAGAGTTTGTTCCCGGTGTGACAGCTGTTGTCGGACCGAATGGAAGCGGAAAAAGCAATATATCGGATGCCGTCAGATGGGTCCTTGGCGAACAATCTGCTAAATCGCTTCGTGGCTCTAAGATGGAGGACATTATATTTGCGGGAAGCGATCATCGAAAGCCGTTAAATGTAGCTGAGGTAACATTAACGTTAGATAACGAGGATCAGCATCTGCCGATTGATTATAATGAAGTAAGTGTAACAAGGCGGGTTTACCGGTCGGGGGAAAGTGAATATTTAATTAATAAACAGCAATGCCGTCTAAAAGACATCGTTGAACTGTTCATGGATTCAGGTCTCGGCAAGGAAGCGTATTCCATTATCGGCCAGGGAAAGATAGAGGAAATTTTAAGTAGTAGAGCGGAGGACCGGAGGAAAATTTTCGAGGAAGCAGCCGGTGTTTTAAAATATAAAATACGAAAGCAAAAAGCCGAACAAAAGCTTGAAGAGACACAGGATAATTTAAATCGGGTTGAAGATATCCTGCATGAATTGGAAGGGCAAGTTGAACCATTGAAAATCCAGGCTTCGATCGCAAAAGACTACCTTGAAAAAAAAGAAGAGCTAAAACAAATCGAAGTAGCGCTAATTGTGCACGAAATAGAGGAACTGCATGAACGGTGGGAAAAACAATCGATCCGGCTTGATGAGTTAAAAGACAAGGAAAACCATTTGGCCACTGAAGTGAAAAACGAGGAAACCTTTCTTGAACAAATACGTACCGAAATCCAAACGTTGGATGCCTCCATCGACCAGTTGCAGCAATCATTGCTATCGGTCAGTGAAGAACTTGAAAAATTTGAAGGAAAGCGCGAAGTTTTAAAAGAACGAAAGAAAAACTATTTTCAAAACAAAGAAACGTTAAAGCAGCAAATCAACGGATTGAAAAAAAAGAAGGAAGAATTAACGTCTGTTTTAAATACGGAATCCGCACAATTAAAAAAGAAAACAGGGCTACTCAAGTCGTTAAAGGATAAGCTCAAAAAAGAAGAAGAACGTCTTGCGCTTATTGAAATGGATTTAGAAACGGAACTAGAACGTCTTAAAGGCGAATATATCGAACGGTTAAACGAGCAGGCTGCAATAAAAAATGAAATCAGGTATTTAACGGACCAGCAAAATCAACAACAGATGAAGAGTTCACGGCTGGATCGCGAGCATGAAGAATACCTTCAAGAAAGAAAAGTGGTCGATCAGCAAAAACGTGAATTGCTTGGGAAAATCAAAGAGGCTGAAATAGAAATTGAAAAACGGATTACAGCGTACAACAATGTCAAAAAAGAGCTTGGAGAAAAAGAGCGCAAGTATGAAAGAAAACAAAGCGACCTTTACCAGGCATATAAATTTATTCAGCAATTTCAATCAAAAAAAGAAATGCTTGAATCGATGCAAGATGAATACGCCGGGTTCTTTCAAGGAGTAAAAGAGGTTTTAAAAGCAAAAAGTACATCTCTTTCCGGGATAGAAGGAGCCGTAGCGGAGCTTATCACAGTCCCGGCTCATCTGGAGGCCGCTATTGAAACGGCATTAGGCGGCGCCATGCAGCATATTGTTGTTGAATCAGAAAAGGATGCCATGAGCGCGATCGCTTTTTTGAAAAAAAAGCGGGTTGGACGAGCTACATTTTTGCCGTTATCTGTTATGAAGAAAAAAGATTTTCCCGAACATCAGCTTAAGAATTTATCCACTCACCGCGAGTTTATCGGCATTGCATCAAATCTTATTTCTTATAGCGATCGTTATGCTTCAGTGGTTTCCAATTTGCTCGGGAATATTATCATTGCCCAATCTATAGAAGGAGCAAATGAATTGGCAAAAATGACAAATTACCGTTATCGGATCGTGACGATAGAAGGTGATGTGGTCGCCCCGGGCGGATCGATGACCGGTGGAAGCGTCAAGCAAAAAAGCTATTCTCTCCTCGGCAGGCAACGGGAGCTTGAGTCGATTACAGAAAAATTGACAGCTATGGAAGGCCAAACACGAAAATTGGAAGAAAGTGTAAAAACATTAAAAGAGGAAATCAACAACTTAAAAGAAAAGCTCGAACAATTAAGAGAAGAAGGAAGTAACAGCCGTCTTTACCAGCAATCGCTCCAAAGCAACCTGAGAGAAATTGAAATAGAAGAAAAAAATGTGAACGAACGTTTAAGACTGTATGACAGGGAAAAAAATTCGTTCCATTCAGAGCAAACAACCATCCAGGAGCGGATAAAGGAACTGGAAGGCAAACTAGTACAGATAACGGGCAATATCAATGAGCTTGAGAGGAATATTGAACATCTTGGCGAAAAGAAAAAAATTCAGGCAACGTCCAAAGAGGAAATTCACCAGGCGACAGTTTCTTTTAAAATTAAGATTGCTGAAGTTGAACAGCAAGTATCCAACCAGAAGGATAATCTTGAACGTCTCAACCAGGAATTAAAAGAAATTGATCAGGAATTAAAAGAAAGTGAAGAAGATTATTGGCTGTTGGAAGAGGAAATGGATAGCAGTTCTTCCGGTGAGGAATCGCTTGATTCGCAAATTAAGGAAAAGCGAAAGGAAAAACAGAGGGCGCTTGAACTTATAACTTCGAAAAGACAAGAGCGGAAGTCTTTATATGAAAAGGTCGAAGAGAAGGAGTGCAGGTTGAAAGAATCAAAACGGCTCTTAAAGCAACTCAGTGATGGGCTTCGCGAGGAGGAAGTAACGATCAATCGCCTTGATGTCGAACTCGAAAATCGACTTGCCCGCTTAAGAGAGGAATATGAACTGTCATTTGAAGGGGCGAAAGAAAAGTTTACTTTATCGGTCGAAGCTAATGAAGCACGCAAAAAGGTAAAATTAATTAAGCTTTCGATTGATGAATTAGGAACTGTAAACCTCGGGGCAATTGAAGAATATGAACGGGTCGCAGAACGTTATGAGTTTTTAAAAGGGCAAAGGGACGATCTAACCGAAGCGAAAGAAACGCTCTATCATGTCATTCACGAAATGGACGAAGAGATGAAGAAACGGTTTGAAGAAACATTTACCAATATACGCTCGCATTTCAGCAGCATCTTTAAAGAATTATTTGGCGGCGGGCGAGCGGATCTTTCACTTTCAGACCCTGATCATTTACTAACAACGGGTGTCGACATTTTCGCTCAGCCACCGGGGAAAAAATTGCAGCACCTTGCCTTATTGTCAGGGGGCGAACGGGCGCTGACGGCAATCAGTTTATTGTTTGCGATTTTAAAAGTAAGGCCTGTCCCATTTTGCATATTAGATGAAGTAGAAGCGGCTCTTGATGATGCCAATGTAAGCCGATATGCAGCCTATTTGCGTGAGTTCAGCAAAGAAACGCAGTTTATCGTTGTCACACATCGAAAAGGAACAATGGAAGAAGCTGATGTGTTGTATGGAGTAACAATGCAGGAATCTGGAGTATCAAAGCTTGTCTCGGTAAGATTGGAAGAGACGAAAGAATTGGTAGGCAATATGAACTAGAAATGAGGAGACGTTAATGAGTTTTTTAAAAAAATTAAAAGAAAAATTTACGACACAATCTGATTCTGTAACCGAAAAATTTAAAAGCGGTCTTTCCAAAACGAGAAATTCGTTCGCTTCTAAAGTGAATGATTTAATGAAACGCTATCGTAAGGTTGACGAAGAATTTTTTGAAGAGCTTGAAGAAATTTTAATTAGCTCTGACGTCGGTGTTCATACCGTTATGGATTTAATCGATGAGTTAAAAGATGTCGCGAGGAGCCGTAATATTCAAGATACGAATGAATTAAAATCGGTGATTTCTGAAAAACTTGCGGAAATGCTTCATAAAGATGATCAAGATGGTCATTTAAATATGCAGGAATCCGGAATGACGGTTATATTATTTGTCGGTGTTAATGGAGTCGGCAAAACGACGTCTATCGGGAAATTGGCATACCGATTTAAAAACGAAGGGAAAAAAGTGCTTCTTGCCGCGGGAGACACGTTTCGTGCAGGCGCCATTGAACAATTAGAAGTATGGGGAGAACGCGCGGGCGTGGATGTGATCAAACACCAGCAAGGTTCCGATCCGGCAGCCGTTATTTATGACAGCGTAAAGGCAGCAAAGTCGAGAAATGTCGATGTGCTTCTTTGTGATACGGCAGGAAGGCTGCAAAATAAAGTGAATTTAATGAAAGAATTGGAAAAAGTAAAAAGGGTGATCGAACGCGAGGTTCCGGGCGCGCCTCATGAAGTATTGCTCGTCGTAGACGCGACGACAGGACAAAACGCAATGAGCCAGGCGAAAATTTTCGGCGAGTCAACGGACGTTTCAGGTCTTATTTTAACGAAACTTGACGGGACGGCAAAAGGCGGAATAGTTCTTGCCATTCGCCACGAACTTGATATTCCTGTTAAATTTGTCGGTCTCGGCGAAAAAATCGACGATCTCGAACCGTTTGACCCCGATAAATTTGTTTACGGTTTATTTGCAGGCCTTGAGGAAGAAGCGGAGTAATCCTCCGCTTTTTTTCTGTTAAGAAAATAGACTTGACATAAAAACCTAAAGTCGTGTACTATAAATTAACGTAAAGGCATTTCACTTAACAAGGGGTGCGGCAAATGCTTGATAAAACAATGCGGATGAATTATTTATTCGACTTCTACCAATCATTGTTAACGGAAAAGCAAAAGAATTACATGGCATTGTATTATTTGGATGACTATTCCCTTGGAGAAATCGCTGAACAATTTAATATTAGCCGCCAGGCCGTCTATGATAACATTAAACGTACCGAGGCGATGCTTGAAGAATATGAAGAAAAACTCGGGCTTTTTGCAAGATTTCAGGAACGCGATCAGTTGCTTTCCCGATTAAAGCAATTGCTTGAAGGCCAGCCTGATGCGGTTCTGGAAATCGTCGATCGCCTTGAAAAAATCGAATAGGAACAAATGGTTAAAGGGCCTTAGCCTATAAGCATTTTGAGGAGGCGACACATACAATGGCATTTGAAGGATTAGCCGACCGATTGCAAAATACCTTAAAGAAAATCCGCGGAAAAGGAAAAGTATCAGAAGCGGATGTAAAAGAAATGATGCGTGAAGTTCGCCTTGCCCTTCTTGAAGCGGACGTGAACTTCAAAGTCGTCAAGGATTTTATTAAACGAGTGACAGAACGGGCTGTCGGACAAGAAGTGCTTTCCAGCCTTACGCCTGGACAGCAAGTCGTTAAAGTGGTCCATGATGAACTCACTTCATTAATGGGCGGGGAGCAAAGTAAAATTGCCGTCAGCAATCGTCCGCCTACCATTATTATGATGGTTGGGCTTCAAGGGGCCGGTAAAACGACGATGTCAGGAAAACTGGCAAACCACTTGAGAAAAAGACATAATCGAAAGCCTCTGCTCGTTGCGGCTGACATTTACCGTCCCGCTGCGATCAACCAATTGGAGACGCTTGGCAAGCAATTAGACATACCGGTATTTTCATTAGGCGACAAAGTGAGCCCGGTAGAAATTGCCCGCCAGGCGATAATGAAGGCGAAAGAAGACCATAACGATTATGTCATTATCGACACAGCCGGTCGCCTGCACATCGATGAAGAATTGATGGATGAGTTAAGTCAGGTAAAAGAAATGGCAAATCCGCATGAAATTTTCCTCGTCGTTGATGCAATGACAGGTCAAGACGCCGTAAATGTCGCCCAGAGCTTTAACGAACAGCTTGCACTCACTGGCGCCATTTTAACAAAGCTTGATGGAGATACACGCGGGGGTGCCGCGCTATCAATAAAAGCGGTCACCGGACTGCCGATTAAATTTGTCGGCATGGGGGAAAAGATGGATGCTCTTGAACCTTTCCATCCGGATCGCATGGCAAGCCGAATTCTCGGAATGGGAGATGTGCTGACCCTTATTGAAAAAGCGCAAACTTCGGTCGATGAAGAGAAGGCGAAAGAGCTTGAGAAGAAAATGCGCGATATGTCATTTACGTTTGATGACTTTTTGGAGCAAATGGGCCAGGTGAAAAAGCTCGGGCCGCTTGATGAACTTCTGGGGATGCTTCCCGGGGCGGCTAAAATGAAAGGCTTGAAGAACATTCAAATCGATGAAAAGCAGCTCGGCCATGTCGAAGCGATTATTCAATCAATGACGAAGCATGAACGAGAGCAGCCGGAAATCATTAATGCAAGCCGCAGAAAACGAATTGCAAAAGGAAGTGGCCGGACCGTTCAAGAGGTGAACCGTTTGATCAAGCAATTCGAAGATATGAAGAAAATGATGAAACAAATGGCTGGCATGACTAAAGGAAAGAAAAAAGGCTTTAAGCTTCCATTTATGTAAGGTATTTTGGCTTGAAATCAAGCCTAAAATATAGTATAATATTAATTTGTGTGAACTAATTTCGGAGGTGTATTTTTTACAATGGCAGTAAAAATTCGTTTAAAACGTATGGGTGCTAAAAAAGCTCCATTTTATCGTGTAGTAGTAGCAGATTCGAGAGCGAAACGTGATGGGCGTTTCATTGAAGAAATCGGATACTACAATCCATTAAAAAATCCGGTAGAAGTGAAAATTGATGAAGAACAAGCGCTTAAATGGATGCTTGACGGTGCAAAACCTTCTGACACTGTTCGTAATCTTTTTTCAAAAGCTGGCTTAATGGAAAAGTTTCATAACGCTAAACTTCAAAAATAAAATGGGTGATATGAGATGACAGAGTTAATCGAAACGATTGTAAAAGCTCTTGTAGATCATCCAGACGAAGTGAAAGTCGTAGAAGTGGCTGACGGTTCGAAGCTCGTTTACCAATTATCTGTTCATCATTCGGACACAGGTAAGGTGATCGGCAAGCAAGGAAGGGTAGCCAAAGCGATCAGAACCGTTGTCAATGCTGCTGGTACGAATCAAAGCAAACGAATTTCATTGGAAATTATATAAGTATCGAAAAAAAAGGGAGAGGGAAACCTCCCCTTTTTTCAATACTTAAGCGGCATGTAAGGCAAACTAGTGATACATAAGCAATGAAAAGGAGGTTTTATTTTCATGACGAAATGGCTTAATGTCGGGAAAATTGTGAATACGCATGGGATTCATGGCGAAGTTCGCGTCATCTCGCGGACGGATTTTCCAGAAGAACGCTATAAAAAAGGAAATACACTGTTCGTTGACGTCGCGGGAGAAAACCGGCAGATTCCGGTGATCGTTAAGAGCCATCGCAAGCATAAACAATTTGATTTATTAACATTTGAAGGCTATAACAATATTAATGATGTCGAACCATTTAAAGGGTCATTGCTGAAAGCTTCTCCTGATCAGGAAGTAAAGCTTGAAGAAGGAGAATTTTTTTACCATGACATTATTGGCTGCAAAGTAGTGACAGAAGAAGGGGAAGAATTAGGAAAAGTGAAAGAAATTCTTTCCCCGGGCGCAAACGATGTCTGGGTTGTAAAACGAAAGGAATTTGGTCCTGATATTTTAATTCCTTACATCCCGCAAGTCGTAAAAAATGTCGATCTAGCGGAAAAAACAATTACGATTCATGTTATGGATGGTCTGATATAGGATGAGAATCGATATTTTAACCTTATTCCCTGAGATGTTCACTGGTGTTCTCGGGTCCTCTATTTTAAAAAAAGCAGAAGAAAAAGGGCTGGTTGAGTATCATGTGACCGATTTTAGAACGTTTTCTACGAATAAACATCGAAATGTCGATGATTATCCATATGGAGGCGGAGCGGGAATGGTGCTTACACCCCAGCCTATCTTTGACGCCGTTCAAGCATTATCCGGACAAGCAAAAGAAAAGCCTCGAGTCATTTTGCTTTGCCCCCAGGGAGAACGATTTACACAACAAAAGGCGGAAGAGCTGGCAGCAGAAAGCCACCTCCTGTTTATTTGCGGTCATTACGAAGGATATGATGAACGCATTCGCGAACATCTGGTGACTGACGAAATTTCGATTGGTGACTTTGTCCTGACAGGAGGCGAACTGGCATCTATGGTCATCATTGATAGCGTGACAAGGCTTTTGCCTGGTGCGCTCGGAAATGAAGAATCAGCGGTGAAAGATTCTTTTAGCTCGGGACTACTTGAACATCCCCATTATACAAGGCCTGCGGATTTTCGGGGGTTAAAAGTTCCTGATGTGCTGCTGTCGGGGAACCATCAAAAAATCGCCGAATGGCGAATAAAAGAATCTCTCAGACGGACATGGCTAAAAAGGCCGGATATGTTGATTGGCGCCGAACTATCCGAGCAGGAGCAACAATGGCTTCAAGAAATAAAAAAGGAACATAAACATCAATAGATGACTTGTCAATGGCCTTTCTCTATGGTAAGATTTATTTTGTGGCTTAGGCTATTGAATACGGTGTTCCGCTGCTGTCGAATTAGCAAGAACATCTGTGGGAAGGAGGCAATAACATGCAACAGCTTATTGCAGAATTAACGAAAGAACAATTGAAATCAGATCTTCCTGAGTTTCGCCCTGGAGACACTGTACGTGTCCAGGTAAAAGTAGTTGAAGGTACTCGTGAGCGTATTCAGCTATTCGAAGGTGTTGTTATTAAACGACGTGGCTCTGGAATCAGCGAAACATTTACTGTCCGTAAAGTTTCTTACGGTGTAGGTGTTGAACGTACATTCCCTGTCCACTCTCCGAAGATCGCTGGACTTGAAGTTGTACGTCATGGTAAAGTTCGCCGTGCGAAACTTTATTATCTGCGTAACCTTCGTGGTAAAGCAGCACGTATTAAAGAAATCCGTAAATAATTTGGCAAAGGAGCTTGACTCACTCAAGCTCCTTTTTCATTACTTTAATCAATGTTCCAAAATAAGGGCATGTTTTAAAGTATGAATTTAGAAAAAGAGAAAATTGGATGGTGAGGAAGAAATATGGCGCGTCAGAAGAATGGAACGTGGGAATGGGTCAAAGCATTAATTATCGCACTGCTCCTTGCCGGAGTAATCCGATATTTTTTCTTTGCTCCGATCGTCGTGGACGGCGAATCGATGATGCCTACGTTACACAATAAAGACCGTTTAATCGTAAACAAGATCGCAACGCCGAAACGAGGAGATATTATCGTTTTTAAAGCAACACCAACTAAAGACTACATAAAACGAGTAATCGGCCTGCCTGGCGATGAAATCATGTATAAAGATGACGTGCTTTACGTGAATGGAAAACAGGTAAAAGAGCCTTATTTAGAGCCGAATAAAAAGATAACGAAAGACGGAAACTTAACATATGATTTTACATTGGAAGAGATCACGGGGAAAAAACGCGTCCCTAAAGGGCAATTATTTGTATTAGGGGATAACCGCCGCCACTCCACTGACTCGAGAAATATTGGCACTGTCCCAATCGATCGTGTGATTGGTAAAGCGAGTGTTCGGATTTGGCCGATATCTGATATTGGTGTCATGAAGTAGGTGAGAATATGACGATACAATGGTTTCCCGGCCACATGGCTAAGGCAAGAAGGGAAATAACTGAGAAATTAAAGCTTATTGATGTAGTATTTGAATTAGTAGATGCGAGAATTCCTCTTGCTTCAAGAAATCCAATGATTGATGAAATCATCTGCGGAAAGCCGCGCCTTTTGCTTTTAAATAAAGCAGATATGGCAGACAGGGATGTAACAAAAAAATGGGAATCGTATTTTGCGCATCAAAATATCCCAGTGTTGGCATTGAATTCACAAGCAGGCAAAGGAATTAATAAAATCGAAGGAATGGCGAAAGAACTTGTTAAAGAGAAATTTGCTAAAATGAGAGCGAAAGGAATCGTTAAACCAAGAGCGGTAAGAGCTCTTATCCTCGGTATACCAAATGTCGGCAAATCAACGTTGATTAACAGGCTTGCCGGAAAAAATATCGCAATTACCGGTGACAAGCCGGGAGTAACAAAAAAACAGCAATGGATTAAAGTTGGCGATCAACTTGAGCTGTTAGATACACCGGGAATATTATGGCCGAAGTTTGAAGATGAAGAGATCGGTTTAAAATTAGCTGTTACTGGTGCGATTAAAGAAACATTGCTTGATTTTTCTGAAGTTGTCCTTTTCGCTTTAACGTATTTAAAAGAATGGTATCCAGATCAATTAAAGGAGCGGTATAAGCTTATCGAAATACCCGAAAAACCGCTGGATTTATTTGATGAAATCGGCAGAAAAAGAGGATGTCTTATGGGCGGGGGACAAATTGACTACGATAAAACTGCCGAAATTATCCTTCGTGATTTACGTTCCGAAAAACTCGGACAAATTTCATATGAAAGACCGCCAAACTAGAAAAAGACACGCTTTCATTATGCGTGCCTTTTTTCATTAAAAGGGCGGGTCCGATCCATATAAAGAAAGAGAGTTTAGTAAAATGAAAATCGAAACCATTAAAGAGATTGAACAGAAGTTGCGGTCACTTGCTTTTGAAGAGAGAGAAACTTACATAGAGAAGTTAAAAAACGACTCGAGAATCGGAGTAAAGAAGCTCGTTGATAGATTCAAGCGAGAGCAATTAGCAAACAAAAAAATGCGAATAGCGTACGATTTAATGCTCACATATGAGAAAGAGTGCTGGCTAACAGGAAAAACGCTTGTTGCGGGAATTGATGAGGTTGGACGTGGACCGCTTGCAGGCCCCGTTGTTGCCTCAGCCGTCATTTTGAAACAAGATGCCTACATACCGGGGCTCAATGATTCTAAACAGTTGACGGACACGAAACGTGAATTTTTTTATGAAGAAATAATGAATAACGCTGCGGCGGTTGGAGTAGGGATCATTCCACCACATGAGATAGATGCTATGAACATTTATGAAGCAACGAAAAAAGCGATGATGAAAGCCGTTGAAGCGTTAAAGATGAAGCCGGATCACCTGCTTATTGATGCGATGGAAGTGCCGATTCCGATTCCGCAGACGAAAATTATTAAAGGCGATACGAAAAGTGTGTCGATTGCGGCTGCCTCGATTATCGCAAAGGTGACGCGGGACCGATTAATGAAAAAACTCCATGAAAAATATCCGCAATATGGCTTTTCTACAAATATGGGTTACGGGACAAAAGAACATTTGCAGGCGCTTACGCAGTATGGAATCACAGAGGAGCATAGAAAGTCGTTTGCGCCTGTAAAACAATACGCCAATTAAGAAAAAAACGTATATAATACATTACTTTTACCGAAGTAAGGCATTTTAAGAATGTTGCCTCTGTTAAAAATAATGTCGAATGCTAGACAGTAGGCGATTGTTTATATACAATGAATAACGGTACTTTAAGTTTTCAACATGATAGGAGGATGGAGAATGAATATCCACGAGTATCAAGGGAAAGAAATTCTAAGAAAATACGGAGTGGCTGTTCCTAATGGTAAAGTTGCCTTTACTGTAGAAGAAGCTGTTGAAGCGGCAAAAGAATTAGGAAGCGCTGTATCCGTAGTAAAAGCGCAAATCCACGCCGGTGGCCGCGGAAAAGCAGGAGGAGTAAAAGTAGCTAAAAGCCTTGATGAAGTGCGTACATATGCAAAAGAAATTCTTGGCAAAGTCTTAGTTACACATCAAACAGGACCTGAAGGTAAAGAAGTAAAACGCTTGCTTATCGAAGAAGGCTGTGACATTAAGAAAGAGTACTATGTTGGCCTCGTTCTCGACCGTGCGACTTCCCGCGTTGTTATGATGGCATCAGAAGAAGGCGGAACGGAAATTGAAGAAGTAGCCGAAAAAACTCCGGAAAAAATCTTCAAAGAAGTGATTGACCCTGCGATTGGCCTACAACCCTTTCAGGCTCGCCGTTTAGCATTCAATATTAATATTCCAAAAGAATTAGTGAATAAAGCTGTTAAATTCATGTTAGGCTTATACACAGCGTTCGTTGAAAACGATTGCTCAATTGCTGAAATCAATCCGCTTGTTGTAACAGGAGACGGAAATGTAATGGCGCTTGATGCAAAATTAAACTTTGATTCAAATGCGCTTTACCGCCATCCGGAAATCATGGAGTATCGTGATTTAGAAGAAGAAGATCCAAAGGAAATCGAAGCTTCTAAGTATGACTTAAGCTATATTTCTCTCGATGGCAATATCGGTTGTATGGTAAATGGTGCCGGTCTTGCAATGGCGACGATGGACATCATTAAACATTACGGTGGAGACCCTGCAAACTTCCTTGATGTAGGCGGCGGTGCGACTGCAGAAAAAGTAACGGAAGCGTTTAAAATCATTCTTTCCGATCCGAATGTAAAAGGTATTTTCGTCAATATTTTCGGCGGAATTATGAAATGTGATGTTATTGCCGAAGGTGTTGTTGAAGCAACGAAACAAGTCGGCCTTAACCTTCCGCTCGTTGTCCGTTTAGAAGGAACAAACGTTGAACTAGGCAAGAAGATTTTAGAAGAATCCGGTCTTAACATTACTTCTGCACAATCAATGGCAGATGGAGCTCAAAAAATCGTATCACTCGTAAAGTAAACAGAAAGGAAGGGGACAAACATGAGCGTTTTCATCAATAAAGATACAAAAGTAATCGTTCAAGGGATTACAGGTTCTACAGCATTATTCCATACAAAACAAATGCTTGAATACGGTACAAAAATTGTAGGCGGTACTTCACCAGGTAAAGGCGGTTCTGAAGTTGAAGGAGTGCCTGTATTTAATACGGTTGAAGAAGCGGTGAAAGCAACCGGGGCAAATGCTTCTGTTATTTACGTGCCTGCTCCATTTGCAGCAGATGCGATCATTGAAGCGGTAGACAGCGAACTTGATCTAGTCATTTGTATTACAGAACATATTCCAGTCATGGATATGGTTAAAGTAAAACGTTATATGGAAGGGAAAAAGACTCGCCTCGTTGGGCCAAACTGCCCTGGTGTCATTACTCCTGAAGAATGTAAAATCGGCATTATGCCTGGCTACATTCATAAAAAAGGCCACGTTGGGGTTGTTTCCCGTTCTGGTACATTAACATATGAAGCGGTCCACCAGCTCACACAGCGCGGCATCGGTCAATCAACGGCTGTTGGTATCGGCGGCGACCCTGTTAACGGAACAAACTTTATCGATGTTTTAAAAGCTTTTAATGAAGATGAAGATACGTATGCTGTTATTATGATCGGTGAAATTGGCGGTACAGCTGAAGAGGAAGCTGCCGAGTGGATTAAAGCGAACATGAAGAAACCAGTCGTCGGCTTTATTGGTGGCCAAACGGCACCTCCAGGAAAACGTATGGGACATGCTGGCGCCATTATTTCCGGCGGTAAAGGTACAGCTGCTGAAAAAATTAAAACGATGGAAGCTTGTGGCATTAAAGTAGCAGAAACACCTTCTGTTATGGGTGAAACACTCGTTTCTGTTTTAAAGGAGAAAGGACTTCTCGAGCGCTGCATCACACATAAAGCGAATGTTTAATAGTAAAAAAGCTCCCTATTCGGGGAGCTTTTTTAAAAAATGATAGGAGGATCATATGGATATCGAACGCCTCATCCTTTTACATCATTGCCGCGGTGTTGGTTGGAAGACGATGCAATTATTTATCCGCTTTGATTCTACACTCCAATCGATTTTCTTAATGGGAAAAGAAGAGCTTATGCAATATTTTCGAATGAGAGAACACCATGCTGAAGCATTCCTGCAAGATGTAAGAAAATTGTCCTATCACTCCATCATGAAACAATATTACATACATGAAATTGAAATGATTACATACTTTGATACAAACTACCCTCCTTTGCTTAAAAACATCTATGATCCGCCATGGGTATTATATATGAAAGGAAACAAAGAACTTTTATTAAGCAAAAAATCGCTAAGTGTAGTCGGGACAAGGAAGCCTTCCAATAGGGGCCTTGCCGCCACCAGAAAGCTGTTGCCTCCGCTTATTGAAGAAGGCTGGACGATCGTCAGCGGGCTGGCTGAAGGAATTGATGGGTATGCACATCATTTGACCTTATCATTAAATGGAAATACAATCGCAGTATTAGGCTCAGGGCTTGGACATATTTATCCAAAATCAAATGAGCCGCTTGCGCATACGATAGCGAAAAGAGGTTTATTGCTTTCAGAGTATCCTTTCCATACCCGGCCGCAAAAATGGCAGTTTCCATTGAGAAACCGCATCATAAGCGGTTTGGCTCCGGGCCTATTAGTCATAGAAGCCCGCGAGAAGAGCGGGTCTTTAATTACAGCTGATCAGGCGCTGGAACAAGGAAGGGAAGTGTTTGCCGTGCCTGGGGCGATGATCGATGAACATTCTATGGGAACGAATCGATTAATCCAGCAAGGCGCAAAGCTAGTTCTTGAGACGAAAGACATTATCGACGAATTGATTTCGACGATTTAGGCGACAATGGATTTAAAATATATTGTTTTACAGTTTGACAAAAAGGTGAGCCTTATTTAATAATAGGGAAGATTTAATAAACCCTTAAAGGGGGATAAACAGAAAATGGAAGAGTATTTAGTTATCGTTGAATCTCCCGCTAAAGCAAAAACGATAAAAAAATATCTTGGCAATAAATATATCGTCAAAGCTTCGATGGGACACGTAAGAGATCTTCCGAGAAGCCAAATGGGCGTAGAAGTAGAAGATCATTACAAACCGAAATATATTACGATTCGAGGAAAAGGCCCCGTCTTAAAAGAATTAAAGACGGCTGCAAAAAAAGTAAAAAAAATCTATCTCGCGGCTGACCCTGACCGCGAAGGAGAGGCCATTGCGTGGCATTTGGCCCATAGCCTTGACATGGACCTCGATTCCGATTGCCGTGTTGTTTTTAATGAAATTACGAAAAATGCAATAAAAGACTCGTTCAAACGGCCGAGAAAAATCAATATGGATCTTGTCGATGCCCAGCAGGCAAGACGCATTCTCGACCGGCTAGTCGGTTACAACATTAGTCCGCTCCTCTGGAAAAAAGTAAAAAAAGGCTTAAGCGCAGGAAGGGTTCAAACCGTCGCTGTCCGTTTGATCGTCGAAAGAGAACGGGAAATTCAATCGTTCGAACCGGAGGAATATTGGAAAATAAAAGCCGTTTTTTCAGCTAATAACGATGAATTTGAAGCGAGTTTTTACGGAGCGGATGGCAAGAAAAAAGATCTGGCCAATGAAGAAGAGGTAAAAGAAATATTGGCTCGCATAAAGGGCAGGAAATTTAAAATTAGCTCAGTACAAAAGAAAGAACGGAAAAGAAATCCTGCTCCGCCTTTTATCACTTCCTCCCTTCAGCAAGAAGCGGCAAGAAAGTTAAACTTTCGGGCAAAGAAAACGATGATGCTCGCCCAACAGTTATATGAGGGAATTGATATTGGCAAAGAGGGAACGGTTGGTCTCATTACTTATATGAGAACGGACTCAACTCGCATTTCTGACCTCGCAAAAGAAGAGGCGAAAAATTATATCGTTGAAGAATTTGGGAAGGAGTACGTCCTTGAAGGAGAGCGTACAGAAAAGAAAGCGGGGAAGAATGCACAGGATGCGCATGAGGCGATCCGCCCTACTTCAGCGATGCGGCACCCTAAGCTGCTAAAAGACTACTTAAGCCGTGATCAACTTCGTCTTTACCGTTTGATTTGGGAACGTTTCATCGCAAGCCAAATGGCATCCGCCGTACTTGACACGATGACGGTTGATATTGATAATAATGGTGTTATTTTTCGGGCGAATGGCTCGAAAGTAAAATTCCCTGGCTTTATGAAAGTTTATATAGAAGGAAATGATGATGGGAAGAAAGATGAGGACCGACTTCTCCCGGATTTAAAGGAAGGCATGGCTGTTCAGAAAAAAGAGATCGAGCCATCGCAGCATTTTACCCAGCCGCCGCCAAGGTATACGGAAGCAAGACTTGTCAAAACGATGGAAGAACTCGGCATCGGGCGGCCGTCAACTTATGCACCTACGCTCGATACCATTCAAAAAAGGGGCTATGTCGCCTTAGATGACAAAAAATTCGTTCCTACAGAACTCGGTGAAGTCGTTCTAGAACAGACATTAGAATTCTTTCCGGAAATATTCAATGTCGAGTTTACCGCTAAAATGGAAGATGATCTTGATGCCATTGAAGAAGGAAATAAAGAGTGGGAAGAAGTTATCGATATTTTTTACAAAAGCTTTGAAAAGAAGCTGAAAATTGCTGAAGAAGAAATGAAAGAAGTAGAAATAAAGGATGAACCGGCAGGCGAAACATGCGAAAAATGCGGTCATGAAATGGTCTATAAGATGGGCAGGTATGGGAAATTTATGGCGTGCTCCAACTTCCCGGATTGCCGTAATACGAAGCCAATCGTAAAAGATACAGGCGTTACATGCCCGAATTGTCATGAAGGTACCATTGTCGAAAGAAAAAGTAAAAAACGACGCATTTTTTACGGCTGCAGCCGTTATCCGGACTGTGAATTTGTATCGTGGGATAAGCCGGTTGGGCGCAACTGCCCGAAATGCGGACAAATTCTCGTTGAAAAGAAAACGAAAAAAGGAAAAGTCGTTCAATGTATTTCATGTGATTATGCAGAAGAGGAAGGAAACTAAAAAATTTATGAGTAATGTTGTGAAGGTTATCGGGGCCGGGCTTGCTGGAAGTGAGGCAGCCTGGCAGCTTGCCAAACGAGGAATTAATGTACATTTATATGAAATGAGGCCCAAAGTGCAAACTCCGGCCCATCATACGGATAAGTTTGCTGAACTCGTTTGCAGCAACTCATTGCGGGGAAATTCCCTGACGAATGCGGTCGGTGTTTTAAAAGAAGAAATGCGCAGGCTTGATTCCGTTATTATTCGATCGGCGGATGATTGTTCAGTACCGGCAGGAGGTGCGCTTGCAGTAGACCGGCATGAATTCGCTGCCCTTGTTACTGAACGGGTGAAAAATCATCCGAACGTGACGGTTTATCACGAAGAAGTGACTTCCATTCCGGAAGGGCCTTCGATCATCGCAACAGGTCCGTTAACATCGCCCGCTTTATCAGAAAGCTTAAAAAAAGAAACATCGGAAGAATATCTTTATTTCTATGATGCGGCGGCGCCGATTATCGAAGTGGAAAGTATCGACCGCGAAAAAGTTTACTTAAAATCCCGCTATGATAAAGGCGATGCGGCCTATTTAAATTGTCCAATGACCGAGGAAGAATTTGACCGTTTTTATGAAGCGCTCATTTCTGCCGAAACAGTGCCGCTTAAAGAGTTCGAAAAAGAGATCTTTTTTGAAGGCTGTATGCCGGTCGAAGTAATGGCACGAAGAGGGAAAAAGACTCTTCTATTTGGACCGATGAAACCGGTCGGCCTGGAAGACCCCAGAACAGGCAAACGGCCTTTTGCGGTCGTGCAATTGCGCCAGGATAATAGCGCCGGAACATTATATAATATCGTTGGCTTTCAAACCCATTTGAAGTGGGGACCGCAAAAAGAAATCATTCAAATGATTCCGGGACTTGAAAATGCTGAAATCGTCCGATATGGTGTGATGCATCGGAATACGTTTATCAATTCGCCAAAATTGCTTCGTAAAACGTACCAGTTGAAAACCCGCGAAGATTTATTTTTTGCAGGGCAAATGACCGGTGTTGAAGGATATGTGGAAAGTGCTGCGTCAGGACTGGTCGCTGGCATCAATGCGGCAAGACTCATTCAAGGGCAAGATCCGGTTGAATTTCCGGCGGAGACAGCGATTGGAAGCATGGCCCATTACATTACAACGGCCGATCCTCATCATTTTCAACCAATGAATGCAAATTTCGGCCTTATTCCGCCGCTTTCTACAAAAATCAAAAATAAGAAAGAACGCTACGAAGCACTTGCTAAACGGGCATTGGAGACAATTCAGAATTTTTTAACAAAATTGTGAATTCCACTTGTCAATACCTCAAATTTGTGTTAAGCTTTAGTGGCTTTGTGAGGTGTTTAGGTTGGATACAAACCGCGAGCATTTGCTTTTGTTTAAGGAATATTTACAAATTGAAAAAAACAGTTCACAGCTTACAATCGAAACTTACGAACAGGCAATTTTGCATTTCATGACGTTTATGAAACAGCAGGCAATCGACGGATTTGCTGCTGTTTCTTATGTTTTGGTCAGACACTATATAACAGATCTTTATAATCAGCGATATGCTAGAACAACGGTTGCCAAAAAAATATCTTCTTTAAGAAGCTTTTACCGCTTTCTTTTAAGGGAGAAACTGGTGAAAGAAAATCCATTTGCTTACTCTTCGCTGCCGAAGAAAAAGAGATTATTGCCAAGCTTTCTGTATGAACAGGAGCTTACGCAATTATTTACAGTAAGCAATCTTGAAGAGCCGCTCGGACAGCGAAATCAGGCGATTTTAGAGCTTCTTTACGGAACGGGTATCCGTGTGAGTGAGTGCTGCGATATACGGATGGATGATCTTGATGTTGTTGTAGAAACGGTTTTAATTCGTGGTAAAGGTAGAAAAGAACGTTATGTTCCGCTTGGAAGCTATGCAATGGAAGCGTTACAAACGTATATAAATGACGGAAGAAAAAGAATCGTAGAAAAATACCATTCAACTTCCAATCACTTATTTATCAATTATAGAGGCGGGGCACTCTCAAGCAGGGGAGTACGCAATATTTTAAATCAACTGATTGAAAAAACGGCATTAACGGTACATATTAGTCCGCACGTTTTAAGGCATACGTTTGCTACCCATATGTTAGAGAGTGGAGCGGATTTAAGGGCGGTCCAGGAACTGCTTGGGCACTCCCACCTTTCTTCGACACAAATTTATACACATGTAACGAAAGAACATTTGAAAAATATTTATAATAACGCACATCCCAGGGCATAAACGAAAGCAACTTCTAAAATCCGGTTTATCAAAGTAGATTATAAAATGAGGGAAGCGTTTGTCTGCCATTATAAAGAAGAGGGAGGTATTTCAATGACTCATTCGTTTCATGCAACAACTATTTTTGCCATCCAGCATAACGGCCAATCGGCGATGTCCGGCGATGGCCAAGTCACCTTTGGGAATGCCGTCGTAATGAAACATAGTGCCAAAAAAGTAAGAAGACTCTATGGCGGGAAAGTCCTTGCCGGCTTTGCCGGTTCAGTAGCTGACGCATTTACGCTATATGAAAAGTTCGAAGGAAAACTGGAAGAGTATAATGGAAATTTGCAGCGGGCGAGCGTTGAACTTGCAAAAGAATGGAGATCAGATAAAATTTTAAGGAAACTTGAAGCGATGTTAATCGTAATGAATAGGGAACACCTCTTGCTTATTTCGGGCACCGGCGAGGTCATTGAACCGGATGATGGGATTCTCGCAATCGGTTCCGGCGGCAACTATGCCCTGGCAGCCGGCCGCGCCTTAAAGAAAAACGCACCGCATTTATCAGCCAGCGAAATTGCAAGAGCTTCCTTAGAAATCGCAGGAGAAATTTGTGTTTATACAAATGATCAAATTATTTTAGAAAAGCTGTAAGCGGCCTGTTTTAGAATTCTCACGATCGGACACGACTGTTTTTACATCCATAATTTTTAAGGAGTGTGTTGGAATTGAATACACAATTAACACCTCGCGAAATTGTAGAAAAGCTTGACCAATATATTATCGGTCAAAAAGAAGCGAAAAAGGCTGTTGCAGTTGCCCTCCGCAATCGGTATAGAAGAAGTTTACTCGATGATAAATTACGAGATGAAATTTCGCCAAAAAATATTTTAATGATTGGACCTACAGGTGTGGGGAAAACGGAGATTGCCAGAAGGCTTGCTAAATTGGTAAATGCTCCGTTTATTAAAGTGGAGGCGACGAAATTTACCGAAGTCGGCTATGTAGGCCGTGACGTAGAATCGATGGTAAGAGATCTTGTGGAGACGTCCATTCGTCTTGTAAAAGAACAAAAAATGCTTGCGGTTAAAGACAAAGCAGAAGAAAATGCAAACAAAAGGCTTGTTGAATTATTGGTGCCGGGAAAACAGAAGGAGACCGGATACAAAAACCCATTAGAAATGTTTTTCGGTGGGGGAGGACAGAGCTCTCAAAACAATTCCCAAAGCGAAGAAGATCTTTCCTTAAGGCAGCAAAGAAAACAAATGGCACATAAACTAGCCCTTGGTGAGATGGAGGATCATTTCGTTACCGTTGAGGTAGAAGAACAGGGGCAATCAATGATGGATATGTTCCAGGGATCGGGGCTTGAACAGATCGGATTAAACATGCAAGATATGCTTGGCGGTCTCGTACCAAAGAAAAAGAAAAGAAGAAAGCTTACGGTCAGGGAAGCTCGAAAAGTGCTGACACAAGATGAGGCCGCAAAATTAATAGACATGGATGATGTAACTAGCGAAGCGGTTTATAAAGCGGAACAATCGGGGATTATATTTATAGACGAAATTGACAAGATCGCCGGTAAGAATCATAATAGTTCTGCAGATGTCTCAAGAGAGGGTGTTCAGCGCGATATTTTGCCTATCGTTGAAGGTTCAACGGTCATGACGAAATATGGCTCCGTGAAAACCGACCATATTCTGTTCATCGCTGCGGGTGCGTTCCATATGGCTAAGCCATCGGATTTAATTCCGGAGTTGCAAGGTAGATTTCCAATCCGGGTCGAATTCAAAAATTTATCGGTCGATGACTTTACAAGAATTCTAGTGGAACCTGATAACGCTTTATTAAAACAATATACAGCATTACTTGCGACAGAAGGTATAAATCTTGAATTTTCTGACGAAGCTATAGCTAAGATTGCAAGTATAGCTTATGAGGTTAACCAGGAAACAGACAATATCGGTGCAAGAAGGCTGCATACCATTCTTGAACGATTGTTGGAAGATCTTTCATTTGAAGCGCCGGATGTGAAACTAGACGTCGTAAAGATCACGCCTGAATACGTTAACGAAAAGCTGGCCGACATAGCCAAGAACAAAGATTTAAGCCAGTTTATTTTATAGCAATAACTTAAGGCGCATGCAACGTTTATCGCATGATGCTGGACAATATTTTAGGAGGAAGATTAGCAATGAATTTATTAGAAAAAACAAGAAGGATTAATGCAATGTTGCAACAAACAGGAGGCAAGCCTGTCAATTTCAAGGAAATGGCGGAAACACTTTGTGATGTGATTGAAGCGAACATCTTTGTCGTAAGCCGACGAGGAAAATTACTCGGAATCGCTTTAAAACAAGAGATCGAAAACGAGCGTATGAAAAAAATGTTGGAAGAAAGACAATTTCCGAATGAGTACACAAACACGCTGTTCAATTTAACGCAAACGACGCCTAATCTTGACATCAACAGCCTTTATACAGCGTTCCCGGTTGAAAACAAGGAGCTGTTTGCTACTGGTTTAACGACAATTGTACCAATTGTGGGAGGGGGAGAACGTCTTGGCACATTAATTCTTTCCCGTTTATCTCGCTCATTCCATGATGAGGATTTAGTCCTTGCTGAATATGGAGCAACGGTTGTTGGAATGGAAATCCTTCGTGAAAAAGCAGAGGAAATTGAAGAGGAAGCAAGAAACAAAGCAGTTGTTCAAATGGCGATCAGCTCATTATCATATAGTGAACTTGAAGCGATTGAACACATCTTTGAAGAGTTAGAAGGAAATGAAGGGCTTCTCGTCGCGAGTAAAATTGCCGACCGTGTAGGAATCACACGCTCCGTCATTGTAAATGCGCTTCGAAAACTCGAAAGTGCGGGAGTCATTGAATCACGTTCGCTAGGTATGAAAGGAACGTACATTAAAGTATTAAACGACAAATTTTTACATGAGCTTTCAAAATTAAAGACTTCTTAATCGAATGAAAAAGGCTTTTGGCAGTCGAAACTGTCAAAAGCCTTTTTGTATGTAGAAAAACGAACAAATAGTATTCTTTAAAAACTGGAAAAATTATAGGACTATATGATTAAAAAAATGCCGGTGATGTAGTAAAAAAATCATAGACAAATTTTGCGAACATCGATTAGAATAATGAATATAAGAAAAATTTGTTACTTTCAAGTAATCTGTTTTTATAGGAAATGAAATTATAGGAAGATATAATTAGGACTATAGACCTATTTATATCAAAAAATGTCGATTTAGTAAAAAAGTCATAGACAAATTTTGTATACATCAAGTAGAATATGGTATATCGGACCATTTTTTAGTTTCATTTTCCTATTTATAAAAAAGAAGGAGGGGGATCTACGATATGTTTTCAGCTCCGGTAATCCAAATGTTAGAACGGGGGCTCGATGGTGCTGCGCTCAAACAGAAAACGATAACAAATAATCTTGCCAATATTGACACGCCAAACTACAAAGCAAAACAAGTTGTGTTTCGGGATGAACTAGAAAGCTCTATAAAAGCTTTTAAAACAGACAATCGGCATTTCGATTTCAGTAATTCTACTAGAGGAAACTTTACGGTAAAAGAAGCGGACCACTCGGTAATGAACAATAATGGAAATACGGTTGATATTGATCATGAAATGGCGGAAATGGCGAAGAACCAAATTTTATATCAAGCTTTGATTCAAGAATTAAATGCGAATTTTACCAGATTGAAAATGGTTGCAAAAGGTGGTAAGTAATCGATGGGGTTTTTTCAAGCATTGAATAATTCGGCATCAGGCTTGACGGCCGAACGGCTGAGAATGGATATCGCATCGTCGAACATGGCGAATGTCGATACGACAAGAGGAAAAATGGTAAATGGTAAATGGGAGCCATATCGAAGAAAAATGGTTGTCATGGAACCGAATAACACTTTTCAATCTGTTTTAAATAGTTCCTTAAAGCCGGCTCAACAAGGCGGAAATGGTGTTAAAGTAACGGCGATAGTTGAAGACCAGACTCCGTTTAAACTCGTTTACGATCCAGATTCGCCGGATGCGGACCAAAATGGATATGTCAGAATGCCAAATGTTGACCCGCTTAAAGAAATGGTCGATTTAATGGGTGCAAACCGATCGTATGAAGCAAATGTCACTGCTTTAAATGCAGCAAAAGGAATGTATTTAAAAGCATTAGAAATAGGCCGTTAGGAGGAGAATCATGGATTCTATCAGTTCCATCACTAGTTTAGGAAATACTCTATCAGTTAGTAACAAAAGTAAGATCAATTCAAATGGAGCACCTGCTTCATTTGCACATATATTAAATACAATGATACATAAAGTAAATGATTCGCAAATCCAGGCCGATCAAGCGGCCGAACAACTCGTAACCGGAAAAGCGACTGATTTGCATCAAGTGATGATCGCAAGTGAAAAAGCGAATATCACGCTTCAAACTGCCCTTGAAATACGAAATAAAGTGATCGAAGCGTATCAAGAGGTTATGAGAACACAAGTTTAATAGTGCTATTATATGTTTCGCATCATCGTTTAAATTTATGGGTCCCTTCATTAAATTTTTTTTGCGTGTAACTTATCTGGGGGAAAAGATGAAAGAGAAATTAATAAACTTCAAAAATCAAGTGGTACAGCGCTACAAAGAACTTACAAAAAAACAAAAAATTATCCTATTCGGATCAGCTATCATTCTATGTCTTGCAAGTATTTTAACAGTGTTTTTTATCACAAGAACTGAATACGTTCCGTTGTATTCAAATTTATCTCCTCAGGAAGCCGGACAAATTAAAGAAAGCCTGGATTCAAAAGGGATCAAGTCAGAACTGTCAAATGGGGGAACAACGATATCCGTCCCATCGGATGTTGTTGATCAATTGAAAGTAGATCTTGCGGCTGAAGGAATACCTAAAAGCGGGAATATCGACTTTTCGGTATTCAGTGATAAAAGCGGGTTTGGCATGACGGACAATGAATTTCAAGTGTTGAATAAGGAAGCTACCCAGACGAAACTCGCTAATTTAATCAAAAGCATTGATGGCATCGAGGATGCAACTGTCATGATTACCATGCCTGAAGAAAGCGTGTGGGTTTCAGATGAAGACAAAAAGGCGACCGCATCCGTTGTATTGAAGCTTAAACCTGGATACAACTTGAATGAAAGCCAGGTAAAGGCATTATATACACTTGTTTCCCGCAGTATACCGAATTTGCCTGTGGAAAATATCGTGATTACAGATCAATATTCGAATGATTTTGATCTAAATGAACATAAATCCAATTCTTCGCTCTCAACATATGAAGAAGAGCAGCAAATCAAACAGGATATTGAAAAAGACCTCCAGCGCCGTGTCCAGCAAATGTTAGGAACGATTATCGGTCCTGATAAAGTCGTATCGATCGTTACGGCGGATGTTGACTTTACAAAGGAGAAAAGAGAAGAAAATTTAGTAGAGCCTGTTGATAAGAAAAAAATGAAGGGGTTGGAAGTAAGCGTCGAAAAAATCAGGGAAAGCTACAGTGGTAATCAAAGCAATCAGGGTGGGGTCGCAGGTACGGGCCAAACCGATATACCAACTTACCCGGCGGGGACAAATGGATCAAATGGGACGTATGATAAAGCGGATGACAAAATCAATTATGCCATTAATAAAATTAAACGGGAAATTGAAAAAAGCCCATATGAAATCCGGGATTTAGGAATTCAAGTCGTTGTTGAACCACCGAAGCCAAACGACCCGAATTCTCTTCCGCAGGCCAGGATCAATGATATTAAACAATTATTAAGCAGTGTCGTAAGTACGTCCATTTCAAAGACAGCGGCACAAAATCTAACAACTCAACAAATGCAAGACAAAATTTCGGTATCTGTCCAACCGTTTCATGGAAAACAGGCAACAGGACAAACAAATACATCTAGCTTGCCGATCTGGGTTTACATTATTGGCGGAGTTTTACTCGTCGTCATCATTCTTTTAGCCATCCTTTTAATACGAAAGAAACGTGAAAGAGAAGACATGGATGCGGAAATCGAAGAGTTTGATTTTGAAAAGGAAAGATTCGATGTACCGGATGTGAATATAGATCGTGAATCAGAAGGAACGGTTCGCAAAGAACAACTGGAAAAAATGGCAAAGGAAAAACCTGAGGAGTTCGTTAAACTGCTCAGAACATGGTTATCAGAAGATTAATTGCAAACGATATTTTGGCAATTGACAATGAGCAGTTGACTCATTTTACCGCTAGCAAGATTTAGGGGGATGCTTTATGGCCAGGGGAGTAAAGGAAATGTCAGGGAAAGAGAAAGCGGCGCTCTTAATGATCTCTTTAGGCCCGGACATAGCCGCGCAAATCTACAAATATTTAAGTGAAGAGGAAATTGAAAAGCTGACGTTGCAAATCTCGCAAATTCGGAAAGTAGATTCTGAAGTGAAAGAAAATATCATTAGTCAGTTTCATCAGATAGCTCTGGCGCAAGATTATATTGCGCAAGGCGGGATCGGATATGCGAAAACGGTTCTTGAAAAAGCGGTCGGCAAAAATGAAGCGATGGCCATTATCAACCGATTAACGTCAACATTGCAAGTACGGCCGTTTGATTTTGCCCGAAAAGCGGATCCTGCTCAAATATTCAATTTTATTCAAAATGAGCATCCGCAAACGATCGCTTTAATTTTGTCCTATTTGGACGCTAGCCAGGCAGGGCAAATTTTATCGGAACTCCCGCAAGAAATGCAGGCTGATGTGGCCAAACGGATTGCCACAATGGATCGGACATCGCCGGAAATCATTAATGAAATCGAGCAAATACTTGAGCGAAAGCTTTCAACGACCGTATCCAATGACTTTACACAGGCTGGGGGGATTGAGGCGGTAGTCGATGTCCTTAACGGCGTTGACCGCAGTACCGAACGGACAATTCTTGAATCTTTAGAAGTTCAAGATCCTGATTTAGCGGAAGAAATTAAGAAGAGAATGTTTGTATTCGAAGATATTGTCACCCTTGATAATCGTGCGATACAGCGTGTTATCAGAGATGTCCAAAATGAAGATTTACTGCTTGCACTAAAAGCTTCAAGTGAAGAAGTAAAAGAAGTGTTATTTCGGAATATGTCCGAACGCATGGCGGAAAATTTCAAAGAAGAAATGGAATTTATGGGTCCTGTCAGGCTGCGTGATGTAGAAGAAGCACAGTCTAGAATTGTTGCTATTATCCGCAGGTTAGAAGATGCGGGGGAAGTCGTGATTGCTCGCGGTGGAGGAGATGACATCATTGTCTAAAGTTATTAAATCTTCCCATGCGGAATTAAATCATCGGACAAACCGAAGAATTGAAATTCAACAAATCGATCAAACGATTGTAACTGATCACTTACTGTCAGACGAAGAACGAATTGAATACCGTGAAAAACGTTCGCTTGAAATCCTTCATAGCGCTGAGCGCCAGGCGAAGCAATGGAAAGAAAAGATGGAAGAGGAGCGTCTCGCACACGAGGCATATCTTGAACGAAGCCGGGAAGAGCTTCTCATTAAAATCGAAGAAGAAACGGAGCGTGCCAGACAAGAAGGATACCGGGCTGGATATGAAATAGGAAGGAAGGAGGGGTATGAAAGTTATCAATCCCTTCTTGAACAAGTAAAAAAAATGGCGGAAGCCGCAAAACGGGATTACATGGCTAAACTGGAAGAGGCAGAACCGGCGATTGTAAGACTTGCCGTGAGAATGGCGAAAAAGCTTGTTAAAGATACATTGCGTGAAAATCCGGATAGTTGGACGAATATCGTTAAAGACTTGATTAAAGAAGCAAGGGAAAATGATGAGATTAAATTATATGTTCATCCGGATTGGTACGAGTTTACCATCATGCACAGGCAAGAATTACAAAATTTATTGCTGGAGACGACGGACTTTTATATATACCCTGATGAAACGTTACCAGAATACGGCTGTATGCTAGAGTACCCATTTGGAAAAATAGAAGCCGGACTGGACAGCCAATTTACAGAGTTAAAGAAAAAAATGATGGAATATTTAGAGGTACTAGTAAATGAAAGCACTGGAGCTGCTGTCGAAAATTGAACGCATTGATACATATCGGCGATTTGGCAAAGTGAATCGGGTTGTTGGCTTAATGATTGAATCGAGGGGGCCGGTTGCTTCTATAGGAGATCTTTGTTTGATACATATAAAGGACGGAAGAAAACTAAAGGCAGAAGTAGTAGGCTTTAGCGGCGAGCATGTATTATTAATGCCATTTACCCATGTGAAAGAAATATCGGCAGGCAGTCTTGTAGAAGCTACCCACGAGCCGCTGAAAATTAAAGTTGGTAGAAGTCTGCTTGGGACAGTTTTGGATGGGCTAGGTTCCCCCTTAGATGAAAGAATACGGTTCAAAGGGTTAAAAAGCTTTCCAACTGAAAATGAACCACCTAATCCACTTTCGAGACCGAGAATTAAGGAAAAAATACAGCTAGGAGTTCGTTCGCTCGATAGTCTTCTAACAGTAGGAAAAGGTCAACGTGTTGGCATTTTTGCAGGAAGCGGCGTGGGGAAAAGTACATTAATGGGAATGATCGCCAGGAGTTCTACCGCGGATCTAAACGTCATTGCATTAATCGGAGAACGTGGCCGGGAAGTGATGGACTTTATTGAAAAAGACCTTGGAGAGGAAGGGTTAAAACGCTCAATCGTCGTTGTGGCGACCTCTGATCAACCGGCTCTCATGAGAATAAAAGGAGCAATGACGGCAACTGCGATTGCGGAATATTTCAGGGATCAAGGCCAAAACGTCATGTTAATGATGGATTCCGTTACGCGAGTTGCAATGGCGCAGCGTGAAATAGGCCTGGCTATTGGCGAGCCGCCAACGACAAAAGGATACACTCCGTCCGTATTTGCCTTATTGCCGAAATTGCTTGAACGATCCGGAATGGGCGAGAAAGGGAGCATTACCGCTTTTTATACCGTTCTTGTCGACGGCGATGATTTCAATGAACCGATTGCTGATACGGTCAGAGGAATCCTTGATGGTCATTTCGTTCTTGACCGGAACCTTGCCAATAAAGGCCAATTCCCGGCGATTAATTTGCTGAAAAGCGTCAGCCGAATCATGAACGATATTGTCGACCAAAAACATCGTATAGCGGCAGATCATTTCAGGGAACTGCTCAGCAGCTATATTGAAGCAGAAGATTTAATTGCAATTGGCGCTTATAAACGAGGTTCGACGGAAAAAATTGATCAAGCGATTAAAGCATATCCGAAAATCATTTCTTTTTTGAAACAAAATACGGATGAAAAAACAACTTTTGAAGAGTCCGTTAACCGGTTGATTGCTGAATTTGGAAAGGACGAATAAAATGGCTTTTCACTTTAAATTAGAAAAAGTACTGCGTGTTAAGAAGAAAGAAAAAGAGCTGTTGGAAGCCGAATATGCTCAAGCGGTACAAATGTTCGAACAAATGGCGAACAACCTTTATGAATTGTTAAAGAGGAAAGAAGAAATAGAACATCATTCAAACGAACAGTTTAAATCGAAAATGGTAGTCAACGATCTTCAGAATACACAGCGGTATCTGCTATCGTTAACCCAAAAAATCGCAAAAGCGCAAATTCAAGTACAAAAAGCGCGCGAACTAATGAAGATCGCAGAGCAGCAATTCGTTTCAAAAACAATTGAAGTGAAAAAGTATGAAAAATTAAAAGAAAGACAAATGGAAGAGTACAAGAGAACCCTATTTATTGAAGAAAATAAGCAAAATGATGAGTTTTCGATTTTGCGCTATATCAATCAATGAAATTAGGTGAACGAAATGGCAACTAGCGAAAGATCGGGCAAAAAAATACAGGCTTTGCTAATGATTTTCTTTCCATTATTGTTTGCAATCATCGTCGGTTGGATTGTAATGCTGCTTATGGGAATCGATGTTTTCGGTAAAGTGAAAGAACTTCCCGTGATTTCCAGCTTTGCGACCAAAGACAAGAACATTGACCAAAATACTGGCAATCATCAAGTGGAACTGTTGAATAAAAAAATCGTTCAGCAAAATAAAGTCATTTCCCGCCTGGAAAAAGATTTATCAAGCAAGGAGACAGAAGTCCTTCAATTAAAAGATGATCTTGCCGCAGCAAAAAAACGTGAAGAAACAAGTCAATCCAGCAAAACCAATCAAGAAGAAAGCGCAAAAACAAATGACAAAAAAGAAAAGGTTGCCAACTGGTACAATGCGATGTCGCCAAAAAATGCAGCAGCAATTATTGAAGAAATGAAAACAAAAGAAGCAATTGAGATTTTAAACATGCTAGATGATGAAGCAACGGCAGGAATATTGGAAAAAATGACACCCAAAAAAGCTGCTGAACTAACCATCCTATTAAAACAAAGGAGGTGAGGAAGTAGACGTGAAGATTACAGTACCCTGTACTATGCCTATGTCGGAATTTATAGCATCAAATAGTTCCCAGAATCCTCAAGCCGAAGAGTTTAATAATGCCTTATTGCAGGCTCTACAAATTTCAACTTTAAATGTGAAGGATGTTTCGACAAGGGACGCTGAAATTCCACCCGGTCAAATCATTGTTGAACTAAAGAAAGTGCTGGGTGAGGGAGATCTAATGCTTGAGCCGAAAGAACTATTAATGGATGATGCGAAAAAGCTGCTTTCGCTTTTGCCGAAGGAATTGGGGGAGCAATTGGAAAAATTGTTCGACGGAACCAATCATGCGGGCAATGTTAAGGAAGATGAAAAAGGACAGGAAACGGTCGTTCAATTGCTCGGACTCGTTATTCATCTCGCTTATCTCGATCTGAAAACCATCGAAAACAACCGGATGTTTCAAAGCGTGGGCGAACATATCCAAAGGGAACTTGTAACTCATCTTCCGTTCCTGCAAAAAATTGACCAAAAGGATTCGTCATGGGGCCATTTTTTAAAGGAAATCGTTCAACAGGTTGAACAATGGTCCCAATCGAATCATCGATCAATTGAGCCGAATGCAAGTAAGGAGAACGGGCCATTTATAAAAGTTCTTTCAAGTTTCACAAGTATGGATGGCAAGGCGGGCATAGAAGGCCAGCTAAAGCGGATAGATGCGATTCATCCACGACTTTTTTCATCGAAACCGGCGTCACATGCAATGAATAGTCGATTTGACAGCGCGCCGATGCATGCGTTAGAACAGTTTGTTCTTCACGTTCCTCAATATAAAGGTGATGAAATCTCCGAACGGCAATTTGTTCGTGAATTCAATCAAATTATAAGCCGTCATCAATTGGCGATTTTGCAAAATGGAATATCCCGGTTCTCTATTCAATTGACGCCGGAGCATTTAGGAATGTTAGATATTCAGATTTTCTCAAAAAACGGTGAAATAACAGCGAGAATTATGACCGGAACACAAGCAGCAAAAGAATTGCTCGAATCACAGCTGCATCACTTGAAAACCGCCTTTCACGGATCCGATTTACAGCTTAACAAAATTGATATTTTCACATCACTGCAGGATGCGGGCTATAAGGAACAAGGATCATTCTCCGGCAGGCATAACAGACAGGAGCAACAACCATCATTAAAAGACGAAAAAAATAGCCAGGATGACGACCAATCATTTATCGATATATTAGATGAACTTAATATAAAGGTGTGAAAAAAATGGAGAATCGTGTTTCAAGTGACCTTTATTTATCAAACTATCAAAAAAACGAACGACAGACAGGCACAAGCGCGCTTGGAAAAGATGATTTTTTAAAAATTTTAATTACGCAATTGCAAAACCAGGATCCGACTAGCCCGATGGAAGATAAAGAATTTATTTCACAAATGGCAACTTTTTCATCACTTGAACAAATGACGAACATGAACAAAATGTTTGAACAGTTTTTATACCAGCAAAGTGATATGTCTTTTTTTCAACAAAGCGAGCTCATTGGAAAAACGGTTACGTATGAAGTGGATAGCTCGGGGAATTCAGGAGATCCATCGCCAAAGACGAAAACAGCAGTTGTGAAGTCAGTCCTGTTTGAGGACGGGACGACAAAGCTCGAGTTAGATGATGGGACAAAAATTGATAATCGGGCAGTAATTAAAGTGAGCAAACCTTAACCAAAAACTTAAAGGGGGAAGCAATATGTTACGTTCTATGTACGCTGGTATTAGCGGAATGAAAAATTTTCAAACGAAATTAGATGTTATCGGCAACAATATCGCCAATGTCAATACATACGGGTTTAAAAAAGGAAGAACGGTATTTAGCGATTTAGTGAGCCAGCAACTTGCCGGTGCAAGTGCTCCATCAGCTACTAGAGGGGGAGTGAATCCGAAACAGGTTGGCCTCGGTTCCCAGCTTGCGGCCATTGATACGGTTCAAACGCAAGGAAGCTTGCAAACGACTGGCCGTACACTTGATTTAGCAGTTGATGGCGATGGCTATTTTGTCGTAACAGATGGAACAAATACGTATTATACGCGGGCTGGCAACTTTTATTTGGATGAAAAAGGAAATCTTGTTACCACAGACGGGCTCTATGTTCAGGGAACTGGAGGCAAATTATCGATTCCAAAAGATGCTGAAAGTTTTAGCATTGGTCCGGATGGAACGATTAGCTACATCCAAAATGGATCATTAAACAATTCTCAAAAAATTCAACTTGCGAAATTTAATAATAATGAAGGGTTAGAAAAAGCAGGGGGAAATCTCTTCAGGCAGACGACGAATTCAGGGAATGCCACTGTTAATAATCCGGGAACAAACGGTTTAGGGACAATAAAATCAAGTTCGCTTGAAATGTCCAACGTTGACCTTTCAGAAGAATTTACCGAGATGATTGTCGCCCAGCGCGGCTTCCAGGCCAATACGAGGATTATCACAACATCTGATGAAATTTTGCAAGAGCTCGTCAATCTTAAACGTTAGTTAATAATGTGAAGGGAGGAGGGGGAGCGCCTCAATAGTTAACCCCCATCTTCAAATGATAGTTTTAACAAAATTAAACGGCGCGCAATTTGCGTTAAACGCCATATATATTGAGCTGGTAGAATCATTTCCGGATACGACGATCACACTTACAACAGGAAAGAAATTGGTTGTAAAAGAGTCAGAACAGGAAGTTATTGAAAAAATAACTGCCTATTATAAAGAAATTACAGTCATTGGATCAAGTTTACAAGACGGGGAGGACAATTGAATGGAGAAGAGCAAAAAAACGGTAGTCATTGGTACAGTCATCTCTTCCGTCATCATTGCAGGATTGTTAGGATTTTATCTCTTCCATCAATTTTCTCCAAAGTCCAAAGAAGAGAATAGTCCGGCCGCAGACGAACTTGAAAAGCTGACGGTAGAGACGGAAGAGATTACGACGAATTTGGCAGATGATAGCTATATTAAAGTGAAATTTAAGCTTCTTGCAGGCAGTAAAAAAGCGAAACAAGAAATAGAGCAGCGATTATTCCAGATCAACAATATCATCATTTACGAACTGTCTGATAAGAAGGCGAACGATTTAAAAGGACAAAAAGGGATTACTGGATTAGAGGATGTATTAAAACAGAAAATCAACCGCCTGATGCAAGAAGGAAAGGTTGTCAGAGTCTACACTACAGAAAAAATTGTTCAATAAGATGGATCGTTAAAACCCCTTTAGAAAAGAGGTGAGGCACTTGGCAGAAATATTATCGCAAAGTGAAATTGATGCTTTATTGTCTGCCCTTTCTACCGGAGAAATGGATGCAGAGGAATTAAAGAAGGAAGAAGAAGAGAGAAAAGTTAAAACATATGATTTTAAACGCGCGTTGCGTTTTTCTAAAGATCAAATACGAAGCATTACAAGAGTCCACGAGAATTTCGCAAGGCTTTTAACAACTTATTTTTCTGCACAATTAAGGACTTATGTGCAAATCAATGTTGCATCCGTTGACCAGCTTCCATACGAAGAATTTATTCGGTCGATCCCGAAGATGACGATCTTAAATATTTTTGAGGCGAGTCCGCTTGAAGGACGCCTTTTGATCGAAGTGAATCCGAATATCGCGTATGCCATGCTTGATCGGGTAATGGGCGGATATGGCGCAAGCATGAATAAAGTAGAAAACTTAACGGAAATTGAAACAAAAATTATGTCGCAATTGTTTGATAGAACATTAGAAAGCTTTAAAGAAGCATGGGGGAATATGATTTCGCTTGAACCTAATATGGTAGGTTTTGAAGTGAATCCGCAATTCCTGCAAATGGTTTCGCCAAATGAGACGGTTGTCGTCATTTCATTGACGACGACGATCGGGGAAACGAGCGGAATGATGAACATTTGTCTTCCTCATGTTGTGCTCGAGCCGATTATTCCAAAACTGTCCGTGCACTATTGGATGCAGACAAATCAAAAAAACCGGCGTCCCGAAGAAGCCGCCTTTTTAGAACAAAAAATTAAACTTACCCAATTGCCGTTAACCGTTGAACTAGGAAGTTCCGATTTGACAGTTGAGGAATTTTTGCAATTGGAGTGTGGAGACATCATTCAGCTCAATCAAAAAATCGATCGACCATTACATATACGTATCGAAAACACGATGAAATTTTTAGGCCAGCCCGGTAAGTCAAGAAATCAAATGGCTGTACAAATTATCGAAGTACTTGAGGGGGAAGAGGAAAGTGGCAAGTGATGGAATGTTATCACAAGAAGAGATTGATGCGTTGTTAAATGGAAGGGATGTTCAATCTTCAGACAATGTATCAGTAAATGACTATTTAACTTCAATTGAACAAGATGCGCTAGGAGAAATCGGCAACATATCGTTTGGCAGTGCCGCCACAGCTTTGTCAACATTGTTAAATCAAAAGGTTGAAATTACAACTCCGACTGTTTCGGTTATAAAAAGAGATCGTTTAATGGATCAGTTTCCAGTCCCCCATGTTGCCGTTCAAGTTACATATACAGAGGGAATAAAAGGTGCGAACCTGCTTGTTATCCAAACGACGGATGCTAGAATCATAGCCGATTTAATGCTTGGCGGAGACGGAACGAATCCTTCATCTGATTTTGGTGAACTTCATTTAAGCGCTGTTGGGGAAGCGATGAATCAAATGATGGGCTCAGCTTCAACATCGATGTCGACCATTTTTAATAAAAAAGTTGATATTTCCCCTCCAAAACTTGACATTCTAGAATTTAATTCGGAGGAAAATCTGATTCCTGATGAAGACATTCTAGTGAACATTTCGTTCCGGCTAAAAGTAGGAACATTAATTGATTCGAGCATTATGCAACTAGTCCAGGTTGATTTTGCAAAGACATTAGTTGAGGAATTATTGAATCCACAGCCGGCGAGGGAAATGGTTCTAGCGGGCGAGCCTGAATATAAAGAAAAGCCTGCAATGGAAAGTGCTGGCACCGGAACGGTTCATCGGCATTCAGAGCCGATGAAAGAAGAACCGCGCCCAATCAGTAAGCCGATGGAGAGCCATCGGGCAGTATCTGTAGAGCCGGCTGTTTTCTCAGATTTCAATGAAATGGAGAGAAGCCATTTTGAAACGAAAAACCTGGATATGCTTTTAGACATCCCGCTCCAGGTAACCGTTGAACTTGGAAGAACAAAAAAGACAATAAAAGAAATACTCGATCTTGCTCCAGGATCGATTGTCGAGTTGGATAAATTAGCTGGAGAACCAGTTGATATACTAGTCAACCAAAAATTAATAGCTAAAGGCGAAGTCGTCGTCATTGAAGAAAATTTTGGCGTACGCGTGACTGACATTTTGAGCAAAAAAGACCGATTGCAAACGTTATAAAACAAATTTTCATTGTTGGAGGTAGTAAATATGGGAAATAGGATTTTAATCGTAGATGATGCGGCATTTATGCGTATGATGATCAAGGATATTTTAGTAAAAAACGGGTATGAAGTTGTCGGTGAAGCAGCTGATGGAATGCAGGCCGTCGAGAAATATAAAGAATTATCACCGGACCTTGTCACAATGGATATAACGATGCCTGAAATGGACGGTATTACCGCGTTAAAAGAAATTAAAAAGATAAATGGCGATGCAAAAGTCATTATGTGTTCAGCGATGGGCCAGCAGGCGATGGTTATTGACGCGATTCAAGCCGGCGCGAAAGATTTCATTGTGAAGCCGTTCCAGCCCGATCGGGTCATCGAGGCAATTAAAAAGACGATGGGTTAAAGAAGGAAATAGGATGAAGCATCTTTTGTCAATTCAGCATAAACTCATTTTCATCTTCTTCATTGTCTTGTTACTTGTCATTCAAAGCGTTCCTGTCGATGCAAAAACGTTCTCGAAAACAGAAAAGGAAGAATGCAAGACCGTCTGGGATTGTGTTGGCGATAAGGGAAAACAAGAACATTCTGTGACTGGCAATGAAGAATCGATAAATCAAAATCAATCACCGCCATCAAATGGCAGCACATTTACAACGATTGTGAAGGTCGTTTGCGCCTTAGGATTCGTACTTTTTCTTCTCTATTTTTTGCTTAAATTTATTCAGAAAAAAACGAAGACCTTTCACGAAAGAGGTGGTATTCAAACAGTCGGCGGAGTAGGGGTTGGTTCTAACCGTTCTGTTCAGCTTGTAAAAGTCGGGAAAACTATACTGGTTGTCGGCGTTGGCGAAACAGTCAGTCTGTTAAAAGAAATTACGGATGAAGACGAAGTAGAGGAGCTTTTAGCAAAAACAGATGCTTCCCCATCGCCGCCGTCCTCCCGTACGATTAGTGATTGGTTAGTAAAATTAAAAGGTGTAAAGGTAGAGAAGTCTTCCCGGGATTTCTCCCGCCTTTTAAAAAGCCAGCTGGATGATCTGGCAGAGGAGAGAAAAACCTTCTTGAAAACAATCGGAAAGAAAGGGAAGCCTCATGAATGATTTACTCCCGGGGATTAACCTGGACTTTTTATCAAACCATCATCCGGGAAACCTGGAAACAACTATTCAACTTTTATTGCTTTTAACGGTTTTATCACTTGCGCCAAGTATTCTAATCTTAATGACAAGCTTTACGAGAATCGTCATTGTGCTGTCTTTCGTTAGAACTTCAATAGGAACCCAGAGTGCGCCGCCAAACCAGGTAATCATCGGACTTGCTCTGTTTTTAACTTTTTTTATTATGGCACCGACCTTTCATCAAGTGAATAAAGAAGCCATTACGCCTTTAATCAAAGGTAAAATCTCTCAAGAAGAGGCGTTTGAAAAAGGTTCCTTGCCGATGAAAGAATTTATGGCCAAACATACAAGACAAAAAGATTTAGAGCTTTTTTTACATTACAGCAAGGCAAAACAACCGAAAAATATAAGTGATATTGGTCTCGCTACACTTGTTCCTGCCTTTACGATCAGTGAGCTGAAGTCGGCTTTTCAGATGGGGTTTATGATCTTTCTGCCTTTTCTCGTGATCGATATGGTCGTCTCAAGTGTGCTTATGGCCATGGGAATGATGATGCTTCCGCCTGTGATGATTTCCCTGCCGTTTAAACTATTATTGTTTGTTCTTGTTGATGGTTGGTATTTAATCGTCAAGTCTCTTCTTTTAAGTTATTAAACAAGTAGGTGTCTATATGAATTCGCAATTTGTTATATCAGTCGCCGAAAAAGCGGTCTATACGACGCTGGCAATCTGCGGGCCGCTTATGTTGCTTGCGCTTGTAGTAGGTTTAGTTGTCAGTATTTTTCAAGCGACAACCCAGATTCAAGAACAGACGCTCGCGTTTATTCCAAAAATTGTTGCCGTACTTTTAGCGCTTATCTTTTTCGGACCGTGGATGCTGTCGGAACTTCTTAACTTCACTTACCAAATTTTTGGGAACTTAACAAAATTCGTAGGTTCATAGTGATGAGTTTGCAATTTTTAAATTCGTTGCCGACTTATGTACTGGTTTTTGTAAGAGTGAGCGCTTTTTTTGCAATGGTTCCGTTTTTTTCTTATAGAAATATACCGAATGTACATAAAATCGGCTTGTCAATCCTTTTATCATGGATGATTGCTTATTCAGTGAAAATGCCGGTGGTACCGATTGATGGTTTCTACTTCTTGCTCATTATTAAAGAAGCAATGATCGGTCTTGCGATTGGGATGATTGCTGCAATTCTTTTTTATGCCATTCAAGTTGCAGGGAGTTTTATTGATTTTCAAATGGGGTTTGCTATAGCGAACGTTTTCGATCCGCAAACAGGGGTACAAACGCCGTTAATGGGAAAGTTTTTACAAACAGTTGCTCTCCTATTTATTTTAAGTGTGGATGGACATCATCTTCTCCTGGATGGCATTTATTACAGTTATTCCTTCGTGCCGGTGAATGATCTGTCTTTTGGATTCGGTTCGGGCGATGTGGCGAAATATTTCGTTTCAACCTTCGGCGCTATGTTTGTAATTGGCTTTCAAATGTCCATTCCAATTGTCGGCTCTTTATTTTTAATTGATGTTGCTCTTGGAATTGTCGCAAGAACTGTTCCGCAACTTAACATTTTTGTTGTCGGTCTGCCGTTGAAGATTATCGTTGCATTTATTCTACTTATTTTCATTTTGCCAGCCTTTTTTATGAGCGTTCATTATCTTGTGGATCAAATGGTGGAGGCAATGAGAAAGTTATTGGAACTGTTAGGTGGGACATAGGAGATGGCAAGAATACTTGATCTTCAATATTTTTCACAGGAGAAAACGGAAAGAGCTACCCCGAAAAAGCGGCAAGAATCAAGAAAAAAAGGGCAAGTGGCAAAAAGCGCCGACGTCAATACGGCTATAACATTGTTTGTTACGTTTTTGTGTTTATCATTTATGGCAAATAAAATGGGGACTGAGCTTCTCGCACTTTTAATAAACGGTTTACAGAATGGGTTATTAACCGAATTAACCGAAGAAAGTGTTCAAAAGCTTTTCGTGAATATTGCGATGAAGGCAACATCGATCGTAGCCCCGGTTCTAGGGGTAGCGCTGGCTAGCGGCCTTCTCGCTAACTTTATCCAGGTCGGATTTTTATTTTCATCCGAAGCTATTCAGCTAAAGCTTGACCGCATTAATCCACTGCAAGGATTTAAACGGATCTATTCGATAAGGGCTTTAGTAGAATTGTTTAAATCGTTATTAAAGATTATATTAGTCGGCATCATTACATTCTTTGTGTTATGGAATAACAAAGATCAATTGCTCAGGCTAAGCCATTTGAGCAGCAGCCAATCTTTAGATGTTCTTTCGAGGCTAACATTTCAAATGGGTTTGTACGGATCGGTCCTTCTTATGTTTTTAGCTTTTCTCGATTATTTATATCAGAAATTCGATTTTGAAAAAAATATTCGAATGTCTAAACAAGAAATAAAAGATGAATATAAAAAGTCAGAAGGAGATCCGAAAATTAAATCCAAAATTAAAGAAAAGCAGCGGCAAATGGCAATGAGGCGAATGATGCAAGAACTGCCGCAGGCGGATGTGATCATTACGAATCCGACCCATTATGCGATTGCATTAAAATATGATGAAACAAAAGCCGATGCACCGATTGTCATTGCAAAAGGAATGGACTATGTGGCTGTAAAAATGAAAGAAATTGCAAAAAAGCATAATGTCGTTGCCGTTGAAAATAAGCCGCTTGCTCGAAGCCTTTACGCCAGAGTAGATATCGGTGGCGTCATACCAGAAGATTTATTTAAGGCTGTAGCCGAAATTTTAGCGTACGTCTATCGATTGAAGAAAAAGTATTAGTTGAAACAACAGGCGAGGAGAGGAACAGACTTGAAAGCAAGAGACCTCAGTGTCCTCGTAGGAGTGATATTAATTGTTGCTATGCTTATTATCCCGCTTCCTACGTGGATGCTCGATTTCTTAATCATTGTCAATATAACGCTTGCGTTAATTATCATTTTAATCGCAATGAATACACAAGAACCTTTGCAATTTTCCATCTTTCCATCGTTGCTGTTGCTTGTGACATTATTCCGGCTTGGATTAAATGTTTCTACAACACGGTCGATCCTTGGCCAGGGAAAGGCCGGAAATGTTGTCCATACCTTTGGAGAATTTGTTGTTGGGGGCAATATTCTCGTCGGCATTGTCGTCTTCTTTATTCTCGTTATTATTCAATTTATTGTAATTACAAAAGGGTCTGAACGTGTGTCTGAAGTAGCGGCCCGCTTCACCCTTGACGCGATGCCAGGAAAACAAATGAGCATTGATGCCGATTTAAATGCAGGAATGATTTCGGATAGAGAAGCGAAAATACGACGTGAAAAAATTGAACGAGAAGCTGATTTTTACGGGGCGATGGATGGAGCAAGCAAATTTGTGAAAGGTGATGCCATTGCCGGCATAATTATCGTCCTGATCAATATTTTATTTGGCATTATTATTGGAATGACCCAGATGGGGCTTGGGTTTGCCGAAAGTGCCCATACATTTACCCTTTTAACTGTCGGTGACGGGCTTGTCAGTCAAATTCCTGCACTTATTATTTCAACGGCGACCGGTATTATCGTAACGAGAGCCGCATCAGACGGCAATTTAGGTTATGACGTATCAAAACAAATTTTAGCTTATCCGAAAATGTTGATGGTTGCGGCCGCCACGATTATCGTCCTTGGAATATTTACACCGATTCATGATTTTATCACCCTTACGATCGGTGGGCTCATTGGTCTTGGCGGATTCATGCTTTCGAAGGCGGAAAATGGGAAGAAGGAAATTGAAGAAGAGATGGAAGGTGAGACCCAAACCGGACAATTAAAAAGTCCGGAAAGTGTCGTTAATCTTCTTCAGGTCGATCCGATAGAATTTGAATTTGGATATAGTCTAATTCCCCTTGCTGATACGAACCAGGGCGGGGATTTATTAGACCGGATTATTATGATAAGACGCCAGCTGGCACTTGAACTTGGAATGATTGTCCCGGTGGTCCGAATTCGTGATAATATTCAGCTTTCGCCAAATGAATATCGGATAAAAATCAAGGGAAGCGAAGTGGCAAGAGGTGAATTGCTTCTTGATCATTATCTGGCGATGAGCCCTGGAGTTGAGGACACATCTGTTCAGGGAATTGAAACACTTGAACCCGCATTTGGGCTGCCCGCGCTCTGGATTGGTGAAGAGATGAAAGAACGAGCCGAATTGTCCGGATACACAGTCGTCGATCCGCCATCAGTTGTGTCCACTCATTTAACGGAAGTCATTAAAAAACACGCGCATGAACTGTTAGGCCGCAAGGAAACGAAGCAGTTAATCGATCATTTAAAAGAAACGAATACAACGTTAGTTGAAGAAGTGACCCCGGATCCATTGTCGACCGGAGAAATTCAAAAAGTACTAGCCAAATTACTTAAGGAAAAAATTTCAATTCGGAATTTGCCGGTTATATTTGAGACGCTTGCCGACTTTGGGCGAATGACTAAGGATACCGATTTGTTGACCGAATATGTAAGACAATCGCTCTCAAGGCAAATTTCAAGACAATATTCGGTCGAAAACGAACCGCTTAAAGTGATTACGTTGGGAGGTTCAGTCGAGAAGAAAATTGCGGATCATGTCCAGCAAACCGAACATGGAAATTATTTGTCGCTTGATCCTGCCGACTCACAGCTTATTTTTGATTCGATTACGAAAGAGGTTGAGCGTCAGACCGGCTTTGACCACACTCCGGTTATATTGTGTTCTCCAGCAGTCCGAATGTATGTAAGGCAATTGGTAGAAAGGTATATGCCGGACATCGCCATCCTTTCATACAATGAGCTGGAACCCGAACTTGAAGTACAGAGCATTGGGGTGGTGAATATTTAATGAAGGTAAAGAAATACATAGCTCCGTCAATGAACGAGGCGATGAAAACGATTCGTTCTGATCTTGGGAAGGAAGCCATTATTCTTAATTCCAGACAGATTCAAACAGGCGGGTTTTTAGGTTTCTTTAAGAAAACGAGTGTAGAAGTTATTGCCGCTCTTGACCCTGAGCCTATACAAAAGGCATCCAGACCGGGGCAGAAGAACGGATCGCCATCTCCAGAAATGATACGTCACCAACAGGCAAATGAGCATGAAGAATTAACGAAGGAAATACGCCAATTAAAGCAAATGGTGCAAACGATGTCTTTCCATCAAGCGAAAACAAAACACCATGAGTCGATTCAAAAATGGAAAATGTTCTTTGAAGAGCAGGGAGTAAGTTCTTCTCTAATAGAGCAGTTAACTGCGGAAATGGATAAAAAGTGGCAATTGTTGGATGAAGAAGACCGGAAAGCATTTTCCTGGAAAATATGGCTGAATAACAGGCTTAACAGCTTGATCTTAAAAAGCGATTTTGGCGGATTTCATTATGAAGCGAAAATCTTGAATTTAGTCGGGCCGACCGGCGTAGGAAAGACGACAACACTTGCAAAAATTGCAGCAAAAGCTGTTCTTCAAGATGAGAAGAAGGTCGCTTTTATTACGACAGATACCTATCGGATTGCAGCGGTTGAGCAGTTGAAAACATATGCGGATATTTTAAACATTCCGTGTGAAGTCGCTTATTCTACTGAAGATTTTAAGAGGGCGAAAGAAAAGTTTGCTGGCTATGATCTTATTCTTGTCGATTCAGCCGGAAGAAATTTCTTCAATCGATATTATATTGAAGAATTGCAGCGCATCATTCAAATGGATGACAAAATGCAAAATTACCTTGTCCTTTCATTAACGAGCAAGTATGGGGATATGCAAACAATATATGAACAGTTTAAGAAGCTACCAATCCATAAGGTGATTGTGACGAAAAAAGACGAAACGGCAACTTTTGGATCCATTCTCAACTTAATGATCGAACAAAAGGCGAAGCTTGCGTATATAACGAACGGCCAAAATGTGCCGGATGACATGTTTGAAGCAAAGGCTGAAGAATTAATCCATTTGTTTTTAGAGGAAATGAAAAATGATTGATCAAGCAGAAAATTTGCGAAGAAAACTGCAGTCTAAAAACGAGCAAACAAAAGTAATTTCTGTTGTCAGCGGCAAAGGCGGGGTAGGGAAAACTAATTTTTCCATTAATTTTTCTCTTAATCTTGTGAAGCTCGGGAAGAAGGTTTTACTATTCGACCTTGACATTGGAATGGCGAATGTCGATTTACTACTCGGAATGAAAACTAGCTATACGATCGTCGACATATTTGAAAATAGACGCTCCATCCGCGAAATCATCGAAAAAGGGCCATCAGGCTTAGATTATATTGCAGGAGGAAGCGGGTTAACTGAAATTTTCCAACTTGGCGAAAAGCAAAAAGCCTACTTTATATCGCAGCTCGAACATTTAAACCAGGTTTACGATTTCATTATATTCGATTTAGGTGCAGGCATTTCCGAGACGAGCTTACGGTTTATATTATCGAGTAATGAAGCGATCGTCATAACAACACCTGAAATTACTTCTCTTACAGATTCGTATGCGATGATAAAGTATTTAACGTTCAAAAATAGGGATCTCCCCATCCAGACTGTCATCAATCAATGTGAAAATGAACGGGAAGGAAGGGCGGTTGCGAGAAAAATACAAGAAGTATCAAGCCGTTTTCTGAACATGAACGTTAACTGTATCGGCTATTTGCCACATGACGTGGCGGTTCAGCAAGCGGTAAAGGCGCAACAGCCATTTGCTCTTTATTTACCGGGAGCAAAAATTAGTAAATCGTTGGAGCAATTAACAAGATCGTATATAGGAGATGAAAAAAAGCGAACTGCTACCTTCAGTCATTTTATCAACAAGATTAAGTCATTTCTTATAGAAAGGTAGGAGGTTCCGGTGGCAAAAATAAGAGTTCTCGTCGTTGATGATTCAGCCTTTATGCGGAAACTGATCTCTACGATGCTCGCATCAGATGAGCGAATTGAAGTGGTTGGCACGGCGCGGGATGGCGAAGATGCATTGAAAAAAGTGAAAGAGTTAAAGCCGCAATGTTTAACGCTGGATGTTGAAATGCCAATTATGGATGGGCTTCAATGTTTACGCATTCTAATGAAGACGACTCCCCTTCCTGTCATTATGCTAAGCAGCATGACAAAGGCCGGCGCTGATCATACGATTCAAGCCATGGAGCTCGGAGCCATCGATTTTGTTGCCAAGCCGTCCGGATCTATCTCACTGGATATTGAGAAAGTGAAAGCGGAATTAATTGAAAAAGTGGTGCTGGCAGCAAAAGTGAAGTTGAACAGGCGCCCTCAAATAATGAGTCCAATGAAAAAGGTTGAGAGATTTGAGAGGCCACCATGTTCTTTGAAGAAGATCGTCCTTATCGGAACGTCAACTGGTGGACCAAAAGCGTTGCAAGTACTGTTGTCAAAGCTTCCAGAAACTTTAAACGCGCCATTATTAATTGTTCAGCATATGCCTCCGGGGTTTACCCGCTCTTTAGCCGAGCGTTTAAACACATTATCAGAGCTTACGGTGAAAGAAGCTGAGCATGGAGAGAGTATTCAAAACAATGTCGCCTATATTGCCCCCGGGGGGAAGCATATGAAAGTGGCAGAAGATAAAGGCATTCTAAAAATTGAGCTTAGTGAAGATCCCCCGGCATTAGGACATCGGCCGGCTGTAAATGTATTGTTTGACAGTGCCGCTCATCTTACGGGTTTTTCCAAAGTGGCAGTTGTCATGACAGGAATGGGCGTTGATGGGGCCAGTGGCATTATTAACTTGAAAAGACAAAGAAATTGCATAACCATCGCGGAATCAGAAGAATCATCCGTTATCTATGGGATGCCAAAGGCAGCTGTAAAAACCGGAAAAATCGATCACATCGCTCATCTCGAGAATCTTGCATCATGTATTTTAAATAATGTGTAAACAGGAGATGCCGTCATGGAATTGAATCAATATTTAGATGTGTTTATTGAAGAAAGTAAAGAACATTTATTGGCGATCAATAATAATATCATTGCTCTTGAAAAAACGCCGCATGAAATATCAATCGTTAACGAAATATTTCGTTCGGCACATACGTTAAAAGGAATGTCCGCCACGATGGGCTTTGAAGACCTGGCACAACTGACGCATGTCATGGAAAATGTGCTTGATGGAATCAGAAACGAAACAATAGAAGTTTCGTCCAATGTCCTCGATGTATTGTTTTCTTGTTTGGATCATTTGGAAGCAATGGTTTTGGATATAAGCAATGGCGGCGATGGGAAAAGGAATGTTACGGAAACGGTAGCCAGGCTCGCTGCGATCGAAAACGGAGAGGGGGAAGCTGCCCCTATAAATGCAAACAACGATGACAACGGCAGGGAGCAGGAACTCGCGATCGATTCCTTCGAAAAAACAGTCCTTCTTGAATCCATCGACCAGGGATACAATGCATTTTATACAATTATTCGCCTGCGGGATGATTGTATATTGAAAGCCGCTCGTGTGTTTATGGTTTTTGAAGTTCTCGAACAGGTTGGAGAAGTTGTAAAGTCAGTCCCATCTGTAGAGATGCTGGAACAAGAGGAGTTTGAAAGCGAATTTCAAGTAACAGTTATTACAAAAACTTCAAGCGAAGAATTGATCGATCGCATTTTAAGAGTTTCAGAGATTACGAACGTTGATGTTCACCCGATTACGAGGGAGCTTTTAAAGTCTGTGGATGAAGAAACTCCCGGCAGCACTGAAACAAAGGCGAACGAAGAACAACAAGAAGCTAATTTAACAGCGGAAAAAACGGATCATGCGAAAGAAGCAATGTCTGGACAGAAAGGCCAAACTACTGTTACAAGTAAAACGATTCGGGTAAATATCGATCGCCTTGACCAATTAATGAATTTGTTCGAAGAGCTCGTTATTGACCGTGGCAGATTAGAAGATATCGCAAAAGATTTAAGAAACAGTGAATTAAATGAGACGGTCGAACATATGGCGCGAATTTCTTCTGATTTACAAGGGATTATTTTAACAATGCGAATGGTTCCGGTCGAACAAGTATTTAACCGCTTTCCGCGTATGGTGAGAGGGCTTGCGAAAGAGTTGAATAAATCGATTAATCTGGAAATCATCGGTCAAGAGACGGAACTGGACCGTACGGTAATTGATGAAATCGGTGACCCGCTCGTTCATTTGTTGCGCAATTCGATCGATCATGGGATCGAGCTGCCCGATGTTCGCAAAAAGAAAGGAAAGACCGAAGAGGGGACGATTACTTTACGGGCTTATCATAGCGGCAACCACGTTTTTATTGAAATTGAAGATGACGGGGCTGGAATCAATCGTGAAAAAGTGCTGAAAAAAGCGATTGAAAACGGTATTGTGTCAAAGGAAATGTCGCTTTCTATGACGGATAAACAGATCGATGAATTGTTGTTCGCTTCAGGTTTCTCTACTGCGGATCACATCTCTGACATATCCGGTCGCGGAGTAGGTCTTGATGTGGTAAAAAGTAAGATTGAATCGCTTGGCGGTCAAGTAGCGGTTGAATCGACACCTGGCGTTGGAACGGTCTTTTCGATCCAGCTTCCACTCACTTTATCGATCATTCCATCTTTATTAGTGGAAGTGCAGCAAGAAAAATATGCGATTCCACTTTCGTCAATCATCGAAACAGCCGTTATTAAAAAAGAAGAAATTTTATCGGCACATCATCAAAAAGTAATTGATTTTCGAGGGAAAGTTGTCCCGCTCATCTTTTTGAAAGACATTTTCGAAGTTCCTGTTGTTTCTGAAAAAGACCGATTTTACCCGGTTGTCGTCGTTCGAAAAGGGGAGAAAATGGCAGGCCTTGTCGTCGACTCTTTTATCGGGCAACAAGAAATTGTCTTGAAGTCGCTCGGGTCTTATTTAACCTCCGTCTTTGCTATATCGGGCGCGACGATTCTCGGAGATGGCCAGGTTGCTCTAATCATTGATTGTAACGCATTAATACAATAAGAAAAAATTGGTTGCGGGGTGTTAAAAATGAATGAAAAGAAAGTAATTGTTTTCCAATTAAATGATGAGGAATACGGAGTTGATGTCCATCAAGTGAAGTCGATTGAACGAGTTTTGCCCATCACAAGAATTCCGCGAACGCCCGACTTTATTAAAGGTGTCATCAATTTACGGGGGATTGTCACACCAATTCTTAATTTGCGAAGCCGTTTTAATATGGAAGAGATTGAAACGAACGAGAACACAAGAATTATCATTGTTACAGTCGATATGATGGAAGTAGGGCTGATTGTAGACGGAGCGAATGATGTGATTGATATTCCGGTTGACGCCATAGAACCGCCTCCTGAAGTCGTAGGCGGAGTATGTGCCGAATACATTGAGGGAGTAGCCAAACTAGAAAACCGCTTATTAATATTACTGAACTTAGAAAAAGTGCTCAATCAACAAGAGTTGAACCAACTTGAGCAAATAGGAAGCGGATTGTAATGAATTTTGAGCAAAACTTCACATCTTTTCACCTGGATATTTTAAAAGAAGTGGGGAATATCGGGGCCGGAAATGCCGCTACCGCAATGAGCCAGCTTTTAAATAAGCCGATCGAAATGAAAGTTCCTTCTGTCAAAATCGTGAATTTTGAGGAAATCACGGAATTGGTTGGGGGGCCTGAAACGGTTGTATCATCGGTTTTTTTACGAATCGAAGGGGATGCACCCGGCAGCATGTTTTTTATGCTGCCAGTCAAACAGGCTAAAAGGCTGAGCCGCGATCTTATTGGTGAAGAATTGGCAGCAAGGAGTGAACATGCATTTTCTGAACTCGCGATTTCCGCCCTGCAAGAAGCGGGTAATATTTTAGCCGGATCTTACCTTTCGTCGCTTGCGGATTTTACAAAACTGAATGTTGAGCCGTCCCCTCCTGCCTTAAGCATCGACATGGCCGGCGCAATATTAAGTTTTGGTCTGCTTGAACTATCCCGGGCTGGCGATCATGCGATTGTTATCAACACGACGTTTATCGATCAATCAGAACACTTAGCGCATGAAATTCAAGGCTATTTCTTCTTGTTACCGGACCCGGACTCATTTAAGAAAATATTCCAGGCGTTAGGGGTTCCACTGGATGAATGATGTAATAAAAGTAGGAATAGCCGATATGAATATTGCAAAAGCTCCACAGCTTATAAGGACGACCGGTTTAGGATCATGTGTAGGCGTCGTCCTGTTTGACGAACGAAAGCAAATTTCAGGAATGGCACATGTCATGTTGCCGAATTCCGAATTAACGAGAGTCAAGCCGATCAATAAAGCAAAATATGCGGATACTGCCATACCGCTATTGCTCGAAAATCTTATAAAATGGGGAGCTGGCGCACATGAGGTGAAGGCGAAAATTGCAGGCGGTTCACAAATGTTTCAGTTCGCAGGGGGAAATGAAATGATGAGGGTAGGTCCGCGCAATGTAGAAGCTGTCAAAAAAGAGCTTGACCGTCTGCACATCCGCCTTGTTGCCGAAGATACGGGCGGGAATAAAGGAAGAACAATTGAATTTAATCCACAAACGGCGGAATTATCCATAAAAACAATTGATATGGGGATATATGTAATTTAAATCGATGAATTGATACGTATTCATTTAAAATGATAACAATTTAAGATGACACGAAAAAACACTAGAGTTTCGTGCTTCTAAGTAAATTGTAACAGGGGGAGTAGAGATGGCTACATCAACTTCCGTCTCAGTTGAACAGGAATTATGGGAAAAATGGAATGCAACTCGTGACAGGGAAATCGGGGAAGCGATTCTCAGAATGTATTTGCCGCTAGTACAATATCATGTCCAGAGAATCGCTACAGGATTACCAAAAAATATTAATAAAGATGAATTAAATAGCCTTGGGATGCTCGGTTTATATGATGCCCTTGAAAAATTCGATCTAGAAAGGGATTTGAAATTTGATACATATGCTTCGTTTCGAATAAGAGGCGCAATTCTAGATGGTCTTCGAAGAGAAGATTGGCTACCAAGATCTCTCAGGGAAAAAACAAAAAAAATTGAAGCGGCGATCGAAAAATTAGAGCAAAGGAATTTGCGGACCGTAACAGCAGACGAAGTGGCAAAAGAAGTAGGGCTTACTGAAGAAGAAGTAACGAGCGTCTTATCGGAAAGCTTTTTTGCCAACGTCCTCTCAATCGATGATGAAAATCGTGAAAATGAAAATAAAGAAAAAGCGGGATTCGCTATAGAGGATAAAAAGGTGCAGAGTCCTGAATCGAAGCTAATCGAGTCAGAACTTTATTCGGAACTTGCATCTATCATCAGTGAATTAAGCGAAAAAGAACAGCTCGTTATTAGCTTGTTCTATTACGAAGAATTAACGTTAACGGAAATCGGACAAGTTTTAGGTTTGTCGACATCTAGGATTTCACAAATTCATTCAAAAGCGTTATTCCGACTAAGGCAGGTTCTAAAACGCTATTTGTAAGAAGAGATAACTTTAAGGGGATCATACAATGCTCGTTTTTTTAGTCGTTATCTGTTTTGTTTTAAACCTTCTATCATTTTATTGTATCGTCATTCTCTGGCAAAAAATGAATCGCGGTGCGAGCCGCCTTGAGGAGGATGAGAGATTTAAAAATGAAATCGAGGATCTACTTTTAGCTTATACCATCCAGATGAAAGAAGAAAATGAAGCGCTTTATAAAGCGCTTCAAGAACATTTTGAGCATGCCCATGAGAAACGAGAACGAAATGAAAATCAAGTAGATCAGAAAGTTGATCTTCGGGAAGAATACGAAGATGTTATGAAGCTTGCCGAAAAAGGGTATAATGCAACTGAAATCGCAAAAAAACTGAATAAAGGTAAAGGTGAAGTAGAATTATTATTAAAATTTTACCGATAACTCTTAAAAGCTCTTGCGATAAAAGATACCCATATGGTATATTTACTTTTGGTGTTAATCACACACGTTCGCTGATTTAATCAGGTGGTGCTGTTTACATGCAGTCCCGGTTAAAAATGAGGCGTTCGGAGGAAAAAAAACCATAGGAGGTGCCATTATGGCAGTTATTTCAATGAAACAATTGTTGGAAGCCGGCGTACACTTCGGACATCAAACTCGTCGCTGGAATCCAAAAATGGCTCGTTACATTTTTACTGAACGTAACGGGATCTACATTATCGACCTTCAAAAAACAGTGAAAAAGGTTGAAGAATGTTACAACGTGATGAGAGACATCGCGGCAAACGGCGGTAAAGTTCTTTTCGTCGGAACGAAAAAACAAGCACAGGATTCTGTTAAGGAAGAAGCTGAACGCAGTGGAATGTACTACATTAACCAACGCTGGTTAGGTGGAACATTAACAAACTTCGGTACGATCAGAAAGCGTATCAACCGTTTAAAAGAACTTGAAAGAATGCAAGAAGATGGTACATTTGAAGTTCTTCCTAAGAAAGAAGTCATTCTTCTTAAAAAAGAAATGGAACGTCTTGAAAAATTCCTTGGCGGTATAAAGGAAATGGACAAACTACCTGACGCTTTATTCGTGGTAGACCCTCGCAAAGAGCGCATTGCGGTTGCAGAAGCTCGTAAGCTGAACATCCCGATCATTGCAATTGTGGACACAAACTGCGATCCGGATGAAGTAGACTACTTAATTCCTGGTAACGATGATGCGATTCGTGCGGTTAAACTTCTTACTGGAAAAATGGCGGATGCAATCATGGAATCTAACCAGGGGACAGATGCACCTGAAGAGCTAAACGACGAAGAAACATCTGCATAATAAGTAAACAATTAAGGGTGATAGAGGGGAAAACCCTTTATCACCTTTTTAACTGTTACATAATTTATAAGGAGGAAAAAAACTAATGGCCATTACAGCACAAATGGTAAAAGAACTGCGTGAAAAAACGGGCGCAGGCATGATGGATTGCAAAAAGGCATTAACTGAAATGAACGGAGATATGGATAAGGCGATTGATTACCTTCGTGAAAAAGGAATCGCTAAAGCTGCGAAAAAAGCGGACCGCATTGCGGCTGAAGGACTTACTTCCGTCATCGTTGAAGGAAATAAAGCGGTTATTCTCGAAGTGAACTCCGAAACAGACTTCGTAGCAAAAAACGAAGGCTTCAAAGAATTGATTTCAGTTTTAGCGAAGCATTTATTAGAAACTTCTCCTTCATCTTTAGAAGAAGCGTTAAGCTCTGAAATTAAAGCTGAAGGCGTTTCTGTAACGGATTATATTAACAATGCGATTGCTAAAATCGGAGAGAAAATTTCTCTTCGCCGCTTTGAAATCATCGAAAAAGGTGACAATAGCGTATTTGGAACATATTTGCACATGGGTGGACGCATCGGTGTCGTTACTGTTCTTGAAGGAACAAGCGACGAAGCTTTGGCGAAAGACATCGCCATGCATGTAGCTGCTGTAAATCCTAAATATATTTCCCGTGATCAAGTGAGCGAGGAAGAAGTAGCCCACGAACGTGAAGTATTGAAGCAACAAGCATTAAATGAAGGCAAACCGGAGAATATCGTTGAAAAAATGGTCGAAGGCCGTCTTGGAAAATTCTTTGAAGAAATTTGCTTAAACGACCAATCTTTCGTTAAAGATCCGGATCAAAAAGTAGGTAAATACGTAAGCTCAAAAGGTGCTGTCGTAAAATCATTTGTCCGCTATGAAGTCGGCGAAGGCATGGAAAAACGCGAAGAAAACTTCGCTGAAGAAGTAATGTCTCAAGTTAAAAATAAATAATCGTAAGTGTTGGTCAGGGGGCACGGTGTGTTCCCTCTTTTTACAGTAGTAATGGAACAAAAAAGGTGATGTGCGGAGGGAATTTATGGAGACATCAAAATACAAACGAGTTGTCCTTAAACTAAGCGGAGAAGCATTAGCAGGCAAACAAGGAATCGGAATTGACCCGAGTGTGATTCAATCGATTGCCGGACAAATTAAAGATATTGTTGATCTTGATGTGGAAGTTGCCGTCGTCGTTGGCGGAGGCAATTTGTGGAGAGGCAAAACAGGAAGCGAGATGGGCATGGATCGTGCTTCTGCTGATTATATGGGTATGCTCGCCACAGTAATGAATTCCCTTGCTCTTCAAGATAGTTTAGAGAATATTGGTGTGCAAACGAGAGTACAGACATCTATTGAAATGCGTCAAGTAGCAGAGCCTTACATTCGTCGAAAAGCCATTCGTCACCTTGAGAAAAAACGTGTCGTTATTTTTGCTGCCGGAACAGGCAATCCTTACTTTTCAACCGATACGACGGCAGCCCTCAGAGCTGCCGAAATTGAAGCGGAAGTTATTTTAATGGCGAAAAATAATGTGGATGGCGTGTATTCCGCAGATCCTACCATTGATCAAACCGCTGTAAAATATAATCATTTATCCTATTTGGATCTTCTAAAAGAAGGTCTTGCAGTCATGGACACAACTGCTTCTTCTTTATGTATGGATAATGATATCCCACTCATTGTTTTTTCAATCATGGAAGAAGGAAACATTAAACGGGCCATTCTGGGCGAAGAAATCGGTACGATTATAAGGGGGAGAAACTAATGGGCAAGCAAGTATTGTCAAATGCTGAGGATAAAATGAAAAAAGGGATTAGCGCCTTCCAACGTGAACTTGCAACAATAAGAGCTGGACGTGCCAATCCTTCTTTGCTCGATCGAATTCAAGTCGATTACTACGGTGCACCGACACCTATCAATCAGTTAGCCGGAATTACTGTTCCTGAAGCACGTTTGCTCGTTATTCAACCATATGATAAATCCGCATTAGCTGATATTGAAAAAGCCATTCAAAAATCGGATCTTGGGCTTACTCCTTCTAACGATGGTCAGGTCATCCGAATTACGATTCCTCCTCTAACGGAAGAAAGAAGAAAAGAACTTGTTAAATTGGTTAAAAAGTTTGCTGAAGAAGCCAAGGTGGCACTCAGGAACGTCCGCCGCGAAGCAAACGATGAGCTTAAAAAGCTGGAGAAGGAGTCAGAAATTACGGAAGATGAGCTTCGTCGTTACAACGATGATGTTCAAAAGCTGACGGACAAATACATTTCAGAAGTTGATTCGATTGCGGGTGCGAAAGAGAAAGAAATCATGGAAGTATAATCGATTTCGATGTAAAATAAAATAAAAAAAGCCCTCTTTTTACAGGGGGTTTTTTTTGCACTATTATAGTAATTAACATGAAGACGATCGAAAGCTGCATTTGAATCAAGTCTGTAATAATTGGGGGCTTTGCCATGCTTGGCAGAATGACTTTCTGGAAAAAAGAGAATAAAGATGACGTTGAATTAAAAGAAAATCACATTCCGAGGCATGTTGCCATTATAATGGATGGAAACGGCCGATGGGCGAAAAAAAGAGGGCTGCCTCGTATCGCCGGACATCATGAGGGAATGAAAGTCGTGAAAAAAATTGTAATGGAAGCAAATCGAATCGGGGTAAAGGTGCTGACTTTATACGCATTTTCAACGGAAAACTGGAAGCGACCTCGTGATGAAGTGAACTTTTTAATGAAGTTGCCGGGAGAATTTTTAAATAGCTATTTACCGGAATTAATTGAAGAAAATGTTCAAGTAAGAATTATGGGAAACAAAGATGTTCTGCCGGAACACACGGTAAATGCCGTCAATGAAGCGATTGAGCGAACGAAATATAATGATGGTCTCGTTTTAAATTTCGCTTTAAATTACGGCAGCAGAAATGAGATTACAGAAGCGGTAAAAAAAATTATCGGAGACGTTCAAAGCGGCAAAATAACGAGTAGTATCATTAATGAAGAATTTATTAATCAATATTTAATGAGTGCTGATTTGCCCGATCCAGATCTGTTGATTCGGACAAGCGGAGAAGTAAGATTAAGCAATTTCATGTTATGGCAGCTTGCTTATAGCGAATTCTGGTTTACGGATGTATTATGGCCGGATTTTAAAGGCGAGCATCTTATACAGGCCATTTATGATTATCAACATCGAGGACGACGTTACGGCGGGGTCTGACGGTTTTTAGCTATCCTAAAGAAAAGGATGGCTTAAAGGAGGATTTATGAAAGAGCGGATTATTACTGGCCTTATTGCGGCAGTTCTATTTATAGCTGTTATTATCTATGGTAAGCTTCCATTTACAATTGTCGTTATGCTGCTAGCTGCAGTTGGTATTTATGAGTTGTTAAAAATGAAAGGAATCCCTCATCTCTCCGTTCAGGGGGCTATCGCATTTTTGCTAACGATACTCATCGCTATGCCGAACCATTGGGTGCATGAATTATTCGGATTTTCGTTCGAAAAAAGCGATGGGGTAGTTCTTGCGGTTTTGCTAGTCCTTTTTGCAACGGTGATTACGAAAAATCAGTTTACCTTTGATGATGCGGGTTTTATTGTTTTATCGGCATTGTATGTGGGGTATGGGTTTTATTACATCAATGCGACACGTATGTTAGAAGGCGGCATGCATATCTTATTTTTTGTATTATTTATGATCTGGGCGACTGATTCAGGTGCTTATTTTGTTGGTAAAGCAATCGGGAAACGGAAATTGTGGCCAATGATCAGCCCGAATAAAACAATTGAAGGCTCTCTTGGCGGGATTATTAGCAGCATCGTTGTCGGAACGATTTTCAATATACTCGGATTTGTTGACTATTCCTATCTATCTGTTATTTTAATGGCTATTTTAGTCGCCGTTTTTGGACAAATAGGAGACCTTTGCGAATCCGCTTTTAAACGGGTATACGGTGTAAAAGATTCAGGAAATATACTGCCGGGCCATGGCGGGATATTAGATCGTTGTGACAGCTGGCTATTTGCTTTCCCGATTTTGCATATTTTTCATTTACTTTCATAACCGTTAGACTAAAAATGTAAAACGATGAATAAGTTGGACTTAAAAGGAGTTTTTTATGAAAAAAATCAGTATTCTTGGCAGCACCGGGTCGATTGGGACACAAACGTTAGAAGTGATCGCCGCACACCCGGAAGAATTCCAATTAGCAGCGGTTTCTTTTGGTAAAAATATTGAATTAGGGAAGCGCATTATTGCTAAATTTCAACCGCAGCTCGTAAGTGTGCAAAATAAAGAGGATGCCGAGAAATTAAGGACAGAACTGCCATCAAGCATTACAATTGTTCACGGTGAGGAAGGGCTAATTGAAGTTGCGGCATATAGCGACTCGGATGTTCTTGTCAATGCCGTTATGGGAAGCGTCGGACTTGTGCCGACATTAAAAGCGATCGAAGCGGGAAAGAGAATTGCCCTGGCTAATAAAGAAACACTTGTTACTGCAGGGCATATCGTGATGGAGCATGTAGAAAAGTATGGCGTGCAGATGTTGCCCGTCGATAGTGAACATTCAGCGTTGTTTCAATGTTTAAATGGAGAAAGAAAGAGTGAAATATCACGGCTCATTATTACTGCTTCAGGCGGAAGCTTCCGTGACCTGACACGAAAAGAGCTGAAGGATGTTACAGTTGAAGATGCCCTAAAGCATCCGAACTGGGCAATGGGGGCAAAAATCACAATCGATTCGGCAACGATGATGAATAAAGGATTAGAAGTGATTGAGGCGCATTGGTTGTTTAATATCCCATATTCTCAAATTGACGTACTTTTACATAAAGAAAGCATTATCCATTCAATGATTGAGTTTATTGATGGAAGCACTATTGCCCATCTTGGAAATCCAGATATGAAAGTGCCGATTCAGTACGCATTATCCTATCCTTTAAGACTTGAACAACATGAGGTAAAAAGGTTAAACTTATGGGAAGCAGGAAAGCTTCATTTTGAAAAGCTAAGCTTTGAACGGTTTAAATGTTTAAAATTGGCTTATGAAGCGGGACGAATTGGTGGAACGATGACTACAGTTTTGAATGCGGCCAATGAAATCGCCGTACGTCTTTTTCTTGAGAGAAAAATCGCGTTTTTAACCATTGATGATCTCATTGAAGAAGCATTGAATCAACATGAAGTCATTCAGTCTCCATCGCTTGAAGAAATTCAGCATGTTGATAAAGAAACCCGGAAGTTAATACTGTCACTAGTAAATTAAAGGTGGGTAAAGCGTATGGATACCGTGATTGCCATTGTGATTATATTAGGGGCTCTTGTCTTTTTTCATGAATTAGGCCATCTGCTCCTGGCAAAAAAAGCAGGAATTTTATGCCGTGAGTTTGCCATTGGATTTGGACCAAAGTTATTTGCTTTTAGAAGAAATGAGACAAATTATACGATTCGTCTCCTGCCGTTAGGGGGGTTTGTTCGGATGGCAGGGGAGGACCCTGAAGGAATCGAGTTAAAGCCGGGCTATCGGGTAGGCCTTATTTTTGACACGGAGCAAAAAGTCGAGAAAATCATTGTTAATCATAAGGAAAAATACCCTGTGCAAAAAATAATTACGGTGGAGTCGGCCGACTTAGAGCATGAATTGTACATTGAAGGGTATGAAAATGAAGATGGAAACCTTACGCGTTTCAAAGTGAACGAAAAAGCATTTTATGTAGCCGATTACCAGGAAACGCAAATCGCTCCATATAACAGGCAATTTGGCTCAAAGACTTTGATGCAGCGGACGCTTGCTATTTTTGCTGGTCCATTTGCAAACATTTTACTTGCATTTGTCATTTTAATGTGTTTTGCCCTCATTCAAGGCATTCCTTCCAATGAAGCAAAACTCGGAAAAATCAACCCGAATGATCCTGCCGCAAAAGCAGGGCTTCAAAAAGGGGACAAAGTGCTCTCCATCAACGGTGAGTCGGTCAATAGCTGGGATGAGCTTGTTTCAACGATCCAGCAGCATCCGAAAGAGAAGCTAAAGTTTAAAATTAATAGGGATGGGCGAATCATGACGGTTCCTATCGTGCCTGGTGAACGTCAAGTGGACAAGAAACATTCGGAAGGTTATATCGGATCTTTCCAGCCAACGAATTTTTCGATTATCGGCTCTATTTCGTATGGTGCCAAAGAAACATGGATGATGACAACGATGATTTTTAAAGGGCTGGGCGAATTAATATCCGGAAAGCACGGATTTGAACAATTATCGGGACCCGTAGGCATTTTTCAATTTACAAGCCAGGCTACACAACAAGGGATTTTTGTTCTTATGCGCTGGGCTGCTGCATTAAGTGTGAACCTTGCCATTTTCAATTTATTGCCGCTTCCGGCACTTGATGGCGGAAGGTTGATGTTTTTGCTCCTTGAAGCGCTAAGGGGCAAACCGGTTGATCCTCAGAAGGAAGGGCTTGTCCATTTTATCGGATTTGCGTTTTTAATGTTGCTCATGTTAGTTGTTACATGGAACGATATCCATAAATTCTTTTTAAATAAAATTGATCATTAATTTGCGTACACGAGGGTACCTCTTTAGCAGCATAGAGGTACCCTTATATATGGGAGGTGGCCATTATGAACATTGATGAGAACATTAGAAAAGAGCGGTTTGAATTATTATTACAGCAAATTTCCATTCCGGATGATTATATGGATTATTTCAGGAACGGGAAAATTGTAAAGCTTATTATTGAGAAAAATAGCCGGAGGTGGCATTTTCATTTTTCATTGGATGAAGTGCTTCCTGTCTCTATTTTTGAGCTGCTTTCCACCAGGCTGATGGAAACCTTTCAACATATTGCAACCGTTTCTTTTTCGATCACAACGGAAAATAAAACGTTTGATGACGAGCTACTCGTTCACTATTGGCCGATTTGCTGCACACGGATGAAAGAGAAGGCTGGTTCACTGGCTCCCCTTTTAGAATCTCAGAAGCCAGCGATTAATGGCAAAAAGCTAATGCTCACGGTTCGAAATGCTGCCGAAGAAGAGCTGGTCAAACGGAAGCTTCTCTCTAGTTTGTCAGGCGTCTATCAAACGTTTGGCTTTGACCATGTCCAGTTTGAACTAAACGTACAGCAGTGTGAGGAAGAAGTACAAAAATTCATCGAACAAAAAGAACAAGAAGACCGTGATAAAGTATTGGCCGCTCTCATCGAAAAAGAAAAAGCGGATAAGAAACAATCGGAAGTCGCTCCCGCTCAAACCGAAATTATGGTCGGCTATAAAATCCAGGATGACCCGGTTCCGATTGAAACGATTTCTGACGAGGAGCGGAGAATTACGATCCAGGGGTATGTTTTTGATGCCGAAACAAGAGAGTTAAGAAGTGGCCGTACGTTATTAACGTTTAAAATAACCGATTACACGGATTCGATAATGGTCAAGATTTTCTCAAGGGATAAGGAAGATGTACCTATTTTGCAATCGATTAAAAAGGGCGTCTGGCTTAAAGTGCGCGGCGGCATTCAAAACGATACATTCGTCCGGGACCTTGTCATGATCGCAAATGATATTAATCAAATCACACCTGTAAGCAAGGCTGATAAAGCGGAAGAAGGGAAAAAACGCGTCGAGCTTCATTTGCACACTCCGATGAGCCAAATGGATGCAGTAACATCTGCGTCAGTTTTAATCGAGCAGGCGAAAAAGTGGGGGCATGAAGCGATTGCGATTACGGATCATGCGGTTGTCCAATCGTTCCCTGAAGCCTATTCAGCAAGCAAAAAACATGGAATCAAAGTGCTTTATGGCCTGGAAGCGAATCTTGTCGATGACGGCGTTCCAATTGCTTACAACGAACAGCATCGAAAGTTGATCGATGATACGTATATCGTCTTTGACGTGGAAACGACAGGTCTTTCCGCCGTTTATAACAAAATTATCGAGCTTGCCGCTGTCAAAGTGATCAACGGCGAAATCGTCGATCGTTTCGAACGTTTTGCTAATCCGCACGAACCATTATCTGATACTACGATCAACTTAACGGGAATAACGGATGATATGGTAAAGGATGCACCTGAAATTGAAGATGTATTGAAAGATTTCCATGAATTTATCGGCGATTCGATTTTAGTTGCCCATAATGCAAGCTTTGATATGGGCTTTTTAAACGAAGGATTCCGTAAATTGGGCTTAGGAGAAGCGAAAAATCCTGTCATTGACACGCTTGAACTTGCCAGATTTTTATTGCCGGACTTAAAAAACCATCGTTTGAATACGCTTTGTAAAAAATTCGATATCGAATTAACCCAACACCACCGCGCCATTTATGACGCAGAGGCAACAGGTTCTTTGCTTTGGAAACTATTAAAAGAGACGGTTGAACGCGGGATAGAATACCATGATCGTTTAAATGACAATATGGGCAAGGGCGGATTTATGCGCTCACGTCCTTTTCATTGCATTTTGCTCGCAAAGACGCAGCAGGGGCTTAAAAACTTGTACAAGCTCGTATCGGAATCCCATATCGATTATTTTTACAGAACGCCGCGCATTCCCCGATCACGGCTTTCGAAATACAGGGAAGGAATATTGGTCGGTTCCGGCTGTGATAAGGGCGAAGTGTTCGAAGGCATGATGCAAAAAGGAGCGGAAGAAGTAGAAGGAATCGCAGCCTTTTATGATTATTTGGAAATCCAGCCTCCATCCAATTACTATCATTTAATTGAAAAAGAGCTCGTTCAAGATGAGCTGGCATTAAGAGAAATATTAACAAACATCGTCAAGTTAGGGGAAAAGTTAAATAAGCCTGTCGTTGCAACAGGAAATGTTCATTATCTTAATGAAACGGATGCCATTTACCGAAAAATCTTAATCTCGAGCCAGGGAGGGGCGAATCCGTTAAATAAGCAAGAGTTGCCTGCTGTTCACTTCAGGACGACCGATGAAATGCTTGATTGCTTCTCTTTCCTCGGGGAGGAAAAGGCGTTTGAAGTGGTTGTCAGCAATACGCAAAAGATTGCGAGAATGATAGATGACATTAAACCCATCCCCGATGATTTGTATACGCCAAAAATTCCGGGGGCCGAAGATGAAATCCGCGAGATGAGTTATTCAAGGGCAAAAAGCATCTATGGCGAGAACCTTCCGGAAATCGTTGAAAAACGTCTTGAAAAAGAATTGAACAGCATCATTGGCCATGGTTTTGCCGTTATTTACTTAATTTCGCATAAGCTCGTTAAAAAATCGCTTGACGATGGTTATCTTGTCGGTTCGCGGGGATCGGTCGGATCTTCATTTGTTGCGACAATGACGGAAATTACAGAAGTGAATCCGCTCCCTCCCCACTATGTTTGCCCGGAATGCAAGGAATCCATCTTTTTCGATGACGGGTCTGTCGGTTCCGGATTCGATTTGCCGGATAAAGAGTGTCCGAACTGCCATGTCCTTTACAAAAAAGACGGCCAGGACATTCCGTTTGAAACATTCCTTGGCTTTAAAGGAGATAAAGTACCCGATATTGATTTGAACTTTTCGGGTGAATATCAACCAAGAGCGCACAATTACACGAAAGTGCTTTTCGGTGAAGATTACGTTTACCGGGCAGGGACAATCGGAACGGTAGCCGATAAAACGGCATATGGGTATGTCAGGGGATATGCTCAAGACCATAACATCAATTTCCGTTCAGCTGAAGTTGACAGATTAGTAGCAGGATGCACGGGTGTCAAGAGAACAACAGGCCAGCACCCGGGAGGCATAATCGTCGTCCCGGATTATATGGATATCTTTGACTTCTGCCCGATTCAATTTCCGGCCGATGATAAAAATTCAGAATGGAAAACGACACACTTTGATTTCCACTCCATTCATGATAACCTGTTAAAGCTTGATATACTCGGACACGATGATCCGACCGTGATTCGGATGCTTCAAGACTTAAGCGGCATCGATCCAAAAACGATTCCTGCATCTGATCCTGAAGTCATGAAAATATTCAGCGGACCAGAAGTGTTAGGCGTAACCGAAGAACAAATTATGTGCAAAACGGGAACGCTCGGCATCCCGGAATTCGGTACAAAATTTGTTAGACAAATGCTTGAAGAAACGAAACCGTCGACTTTCTCCGAACTTGTCCAAATCTCCGGGCTGTCCCATGGAACGGATGTATGGTTAAACAACGCCAATGAATTAATCGCAAACGGCACATGCGAATTAAAAGACGTTATTGGTTGCCGTGATGACATTATGGTTTATTTAATTTATAAAGGGCTAGAACCATCCGTCGCATTTAAGATCATGGAAAGCGTCCGGAAAGGAAAAGGGCTGACGGAAGAATGGATTGAGGAAATGAAGAAAAACAATGTACCGGATTGGTATATTGGTTCATGTTTGAAAATCAAATATATGTTCCCAAAAGCCCATGCCGCCGCTTATGTGCTCATGGCTGTAAGGATTGCCTATTTTAAAGTGCATTATCCGATCTATTTTTACGCCGCTTATTTTACAGTTCGGGCGGATGATTTTGACATCGATACAATGATTCGCGGTTCAAAAGCCATTCGTTCGAAAATTGAAGAGATTTCTGCCAAAGGCCTTGATGCTTCAACGAAAGAAAAGAACTTGCAAACCGTGCTTGAATTGGCGCTCGAAATGTGTGAGCGAGGCTTCTCATTCGGAAAAGTAGATTTATATCGCTCAAGCGCCACAGAGTTTCTCGTTGATGGGGACAAGCTAATTCCTCCATTTAACTCCATCGCGGGACTCGGAACAAATGCGGCCTTAAACATCGTGAAAGCCCGGGAAGAAGGGGAGTTTCTTTCGAAGGAAGATTTGCAGCAGCGGGCAAGGCTATCAAAAACAATCGTTGAATACTTGGATGACCACGGCTGTCTGGCGGGTTTGCCGGAAGCAAACCAACTCTCCCTCTTTTAGCGGAATTTAGGCTTTAGTTGCACTAGAATGAAGTTTATGATAAGATAAATTTGGAAACACTAGTGTATAGTTTTTAAAGAAAGAGTGGGGAAATCCCACTCTTTCTGCGTTCTCTAAAAATTAGAAAGGAGGGACCTTTTTGAGCAAGAAAATCATTGAACAAACCGAAGAACTTGTTCTTCCCATTCTTGAAGAAATGAATCTCGAACTAGTGGATGTTGAATTTGTGAAAGAAGGGAAAAACTGGTTTCTCCGGGTGTTTATCGACAGCGAAAAAGGCGTAGATATTGAAGAATGCGGTGTAGTTAGCGAACAATTAAGCGAAAAATTAGATGCGATTGATCTAATTGAGCAGGCATATTTCCTTGAAGTGTCTTCTCCGGGTGTTGAACGTCCATTAAAGAAGCCTGAAGATGTGAAGAAGGCCATTGGCAAAAATATTCACGTAAAGACGTATGAACCGATTAATGGTACGAAGGAATTTGAAGGGCTTTTACTCGACTTTGACGGCGAAACGGTCACGCTTGAAGTGAAAATTAAGACACGAATAACAAAAGTAGAACTGCCGTATAGCAAAATAGCAAGTGCGAGGCTTGCTGTTGTTTTCAATTAAAAAGGGGAGAAGAAAAAAATGAGTAGCGAGTTATTGGATGCACTTACATTGTTGGAAAAGGAAAAAGGAATCAGTAAGGAAGTCATTATTGATGCTATTGAAGCTGCATTGATTTCCGCCTATAAACGAAATTTCCATCAAGCACAAAATGTACGTGTCGATTTCAATCCTGCCACCGGCAGCATCCGTGTTTTTGCCAGAAAGAATGTAGTTGAGGAAGTAACAGATCCAAGACAAGAAATTTCACTTGATGAAGCTCATAAAATTAATTCGCAATTTGATGTGGATGATATTGTTGAACTTGAAGTGACACCAAGAGATTTTGGCCGGATTGCTGCTCAAACGGCAAAACAAGTTGTGACACAGCGTGTTCGGGAAGCAGAACGCGGAATTATTTTTTCTGAATTTATCGATCGCGAGGAAGATATCATTACCGGTATCGTCCAGCGTCAGGATCACCGCTACATTTACGTAAATCTCGGCCGTGTAGAGGCACTCTTACCGGCGAGTGAGCAAATGCCGGGTGAACACTATACGACGAATGACCGTATAAAAGTGTATATTACGAAAGTGGAAAAAACGACTAAGGGTCCGCAAATCATGGTATCCCGTACGCATCCTGGCCTTTTAAAACGGTTGTTTGAATTAGAAGTGCCTGAAATTTATGATGGAACCGTTGAAATTAAGTCGATAGCCCGTGAAGCTGGCGATCGTTCAAAAATTGCAGTGCACGCAGAAGACCCGGAAGTTGATCCTGTCGGTTCTTGCGTAGGTCAAAAGGGTGGCCGTGTGCAAACGATTGTGAACGAATTAAACGGTGAAAAAATTGACATTGTCCGCTGGTCCGAAGACCCTGTCGTTTATGTCGCAAATGCACTTAGTCCAGCAAAAGTCCTTGAAGTGCTCGTAAACGAAGAGGAAAAGATGACAACTGTTATCGTTCCCGATTACCAGTTATCATTAGCCATTGGAAAAAGGGGACAAAATGCTAGACTCGCTGCGAAATTAACGGGATGGAAGATTGATATTAAAGCGGAATCTGAAGCTCGCCAGGCAGGTATTTATTCAGAGGATAGCCATGAGGAGGCCATCGATTCTACTGAAGAACTGCCAGGTGATACGACCGATCATGAAGATTTAATAGAACACTCAGACGAAAAATTAAACGAAGACATGTAACGTGTGAGGGGGAGACGAATGAAAACCCGTAAAATTCCTATGAGAAAATGTGTGGCCTGCCAGGAAATGAAGCCGAAGAAAGAATTAGTGCGCATCGTTCGATCTCCAGAAGGGGAAGTCTCAGTCGACCCAACCGGCAAGAAATCGGGAAGAGGAGCTTATCTTTGCAATCAACATTCTTGTTTTGTCCTCGCCAAAAAGAAAAACAGCTTAGGCAACCAATTAAAGACAACCATTTCTGAAGAAGTGTATGCTGAATTGGAAAAAGGAGTTCAATAAATTCATATGGCTGAAAAATGGGCTTCCCTTTTAGGTCTGGCGCATCGCGCAGGCAAGTGCATTTCAGGCGAAGAACTGGTTGTTAAGGCAATACAGAGGAGAACGGTTCAATTAGTTTTGTTATCTCTAGACGCTTCCGAAAATACGAAAAAAAAAATAATGGATAAATGTTCGTATTATCACGTTGATCTAAAATGGGTCGAAAATCGTGATGTTCTAGGGGAAGCGATTGGAAAAGACAGACGAGTCGTTGTTGCAGTAACGGATCAAGGTTTTTCAAAAAAATTAAAAACATTACTTGATCACTACACTTGGGGGTGAACATATGAGTAAAATGCGAGTATATGAATACGCTAAACAGAAAAATGTGCAAAGCAAGGATATTATCGATAAGTTAAAAAAAATCAACGTGAATGTTTCCAATCATATGTCGATGATTGATGAGGAGGCGATTCAAAAGCTGAATGACGCCTATCAATCGGGCAAATCGCAAAAGCCTCTAAACTCAAAAGATGAACGTAGAAAACCGGACAACTCCAATTCCGGATCAAATAAAAAAGAGCATAAAAAAGAAGACCGCCAGAGCAAAAATAACAGTCAGGGCAAAAATAACACCCAGGGCAAAAATCATAGCCAAAACCAAAATAAGCACCAAAATCAAAACCAAAATAAACATCAAAGCCCAAATAAGCATCAAACTCATAAAAAAAATAAAAATAAAAAAGGAAATGCTATGCCACAAACAACACAACATGAGAAAAGAACTGTACCATTACCGAAGAAAATTACGTTCGAAGGAACGCTTACTGTCGGCGAGTTAGCAAAAAAGCTTCATAAAGAATCGACCGAAATTATTAAGAAATTAATGTTTTTAGGTGTTATGGCAACCATTAATCAGGAGCTCGATAAAGATACGATTGAGCTGATTGCCGGGGAATATGGCGTTGAAGTTGAGGAAGAAGTCACCATTGATGAAACTGAATTCGAAAATTATCAAATCGAAGATAAAGAGGAAGACTTAGAAGTTCGTCCGCCAGTTGTTACCATTATGGGACACGTTGACCATGGTAAAACGACATTGCTTGATTCCATCCGCCATACAAAAGTTACGGCTAGTGAAGCAGGTGGAATTACCCAGCATATCGGTGCTTACCAGATTGAAAACAACGGAAAAAAAATTACGTTCCTCGATACTCCGGGCCATGCCGCATTTACAACAATGCGCGCTCGCGGGGCGCAAGTAACAGACATTGCGATCATCGTAGTTGCAGCTGATGATGGAGTGATGCCGCAAACGGTGGAAGCGATCAACCATGCGAAAGCAGCGGAAGTCCCAATCATTGTTGCTGTTAATAAAATGGATAAAGAAACGGCAAATCCTGACCGTGTCATGCAAGAATTGACAGAACATGGTTTGATACCGGAAGATTGGGGAGGCGACACGATTTTTGTTCACGTCTCTGCTTTAAAAGGTGAAGGGATCGATGATTTGCTTGAAATGATTCAACTTGTTGCTGAGGTTGAAGAATTAAAGGCTAACCCTAATCGAATGGCACAAGGCACGGTTATCGAAGCACAGCTCGATAAAGGCCGCGGCTCTGTAGCAACGCTTCTTGTTCAAAACGGAACATTACATGTTGGAGATCCAATTGTTGTCGGAAACACATATGGACGCGTTCGAGCAATGGTTAATGATCTTGGACGAAGAGTAAAAACAGCTCCGCCTTCAACACCGGTTGAAATTACCGGCTTAAACGAAGTGCCTCAAGCAGGCGATCAGTTCATGGTTTTTGCCGACGAGAAGAAAGCTCGCCAAATTGGGGAAGCGCGCGGAAAGAAACAGCAAGAAGCGCAACGAAAAGATTCATCCAAGCTAAACTTAGAAGATCTTTTCAACCAGATTAAAGAAGGCGACATAAAAGATATTAATGTCATTATTAAAGCCGATGTCCAGGGATCGGTTGAAGCACTTGCCGGATCATTGCAAAAAATTGATGTTGAAGGGGTTAAAGTTAAAATTCTCCATACAGGTGTCGGTGCAATAACTGAATATGATATCATGCTGGCTTCAGCTTCCAATGCAATCATTATCGGCTTCAACGTTCGTCCGGATAATAATGCGAAAAAGACGGCTGAAACTGAAAAAGTCGATATCCGTTTGCATAGAGTCATCTACAATGTAATTGACGAAATAGAATCGGCCATGAAGGGGATGCTTGATCCGGAATTTGAGGAAAAAGTAATCGGCCAGGTCGATGTACGTACGACCTTCAAAGTATCAAAAGTAGGAACGATTGCCGGTTGTTATGTAACAGATGGTAAAGTAACACGTGATTCAACCGTTCGCCTAATTCGTGATGGCATCGTTGTTTATGAAGGAAAAATTGATGCGCTCAAACGTTTCAAAGACGATGTCCGTGAAGTTAGTGCAGGATACGAGTGTGGAATTACCCTTGAAAAATTCAATGATATTAAAGAAGGCGATGTCATTGAAGCATATATTATGGAGGAAATTAAACGTACATGATCTAAACGTCCTTGACCGTTTACTATCGTAAATTGTTCTTGTTGGTACATGAAATGGGGTGGTAGAATGGGCAATTTGCGTTCCAATCGAATTGGTGAACAAATGAAAAAAGAACTCGGCGATATTATTGGCCGAAAATTAAAAGACCCGCGCGTAGGTTTCGTAACCGTTACGGGAGTGGAAGTGACGGGTGATCTTCAACAAGCGACCGTTTATATTTCAGTATTCGGCGATGATGAGCAAAAACAGCAAACATTGCACGGTCTTGCGAAAGCATCTGGTTTTATTCGTACGGAAATCGGAAAGCGAATTCGTTTGCGAAAAACTCCAGAAATTTTCTTTAAGTTTGACGAATCGGTTGAATATGGAAACCGAATCGAAACATTGCTGACAGATATTCAGCGCAAAGAACAAAACGAAGATGCAAATGAATGAACAATAAAAAGTAAAAGATAGGCAAATGTCTATCTTTTCTTCTGTTCCATTCCTTCTCTAAAAAAGGAGGAGTCTACTTGATAGAAGGAATTTTACCATTATTAAAGCCTGCGGGGATGACATCCCATGACTGTGTCATGAAATTGCGAAAACTCCTCAGAACAAAAAAAATTGGCCATACCGGGACGCTTGATCCGGAAGTGACCGGCGTATTGCCTATCTGTGTTGGAAGGGCGACTAAAATCGCTCAATATCTTTCGGACTATGCAAAAAGTTATGAAGCGGAAGTGACGATCGGCCAATCAACAACAACGGAAGATCGACATGGGGAGATTGTTGAAACGAGAAAGGTAGAAGAACCTCTTGAAAGGGAAACGGTAGAAGCCGTTCTCCGATCTTTTGTAGGCGATATTGAACAAACGCCGCCAATGTATTCCGCCGTGAAAATAAATGGGAAAAAATTATACGAATATGCTCGCCAGGGGATTGAGATCGAACGTCCGGCAAGAACGGTCCACATTTATTCGATTGATCTTATATCGAAGGAAGGGCGTTTTGAGCCGCCGTTTCCATCCTTTGCAATTCGAGTGACGTGCAGTAAAGGCACATATGTCAGGACACTTGCAGTCGACATCGGCAAGAAATTAGGCTTCCCTGCACATATGTCTCGGCTTGTCCGGACGGCGTCAGGACCTTTTCAGCTTAATGATTGCGTAACATTTGAAGAACTTGAGACGCTCATAAAAAAAGAAGAGGTCGATAAGGCGCTGTTCCCGATTGAAAAAGGGCTTGAGGCGTTTGAAAAGCTCATTGTAAATAGAGAAATCGAAGCGAAAATAAGAAACGGTGCCGTATTGCCATTAAGTAAAGAAGTGGAACATAGCCCTTTTGCCGTTTATAATGAAAAAGGGGCATGCTTAGCGCTCTATCAAAAACATCCGACGAAACCGTATTTAATGAAGCCGGAAAAAATATTAAATGCACAATAATGTGATCAAAGTTAGTAGGTGGAGTTTTGAAGACGATTAGATTAACACATCCACATCAACTGAAGAAAGAAGAATTGCCTCAAACCGTTTTAGCCTTAGGCTACTTTGATGGAATTCATCTCGGCCATCAACGAGTCATTAAAAAAGCAAAAGAAATTGCAGAGGTGAAAGGATGGGCTTCTGCCGTCATGTCTTTTCACCCGCACCCATCCGTCGTGCTTGGGTCGGAAATCAAGCATGTATCGTATTTGACACCTCTGGAAGAAAAGGAAAAATTGCTCGAGGAAATGGGAATCGATCTATTTTACATCGTGCAATTCGATGAAGAATTTGCCTCTCTCCCGCCTGAAGAGTTTGTTGAACAATACATTGTCGGTTTAAATGCAAAACATGTTGTCGCAGGCTTCGACTTTACATACGGTCGATTTGGAAAAGGAAATATGGCAACGTTAGCGGAGCATGCCAGGGGTCGCTTTCTTCAAACGATGATCGAAAAAGTGGAAATCGACTGTGAAAAAGTAAGTTCGACAATGTTAAGGCTGCTCTTAAAAGATGGAGCGGTAGAAAAAATTCCGAAATTTTTAAATCGCTATTATTCCATAAAGGGGAAAGTCGTTCATGGCGAGAAAAGAGGAGCGACAATCGGCTTCCCAACCGCGAATATTCAATGTTCAGATGATTATTTGCTTCCTCAAGTCGGGGTTTATATCGTTCAAATGAAACTTAACGGTGAACGGTTTAATGGTATTGCCAATATTGGCTTTAAGCCGACATTTCATGAAGAAAAGTCAAGGCCGACCATCGAAGTTCATCTGTTTGAATTTAATAAACAAATATATGGAGAGGCAGTCGAGATTTTTTGGCTGAAACGATTAAGGGAAGAAAAAAAATTTGCTTCAGTTGATGCCCTGATTAAACAGCTGAATAAGGATAAAGAAATTGGCCTGAAATATTTTTCATAACCCTTGCTTTCTCTTATAAAACAATGTATTCTATTAAATGTACGATTTTTTAAACCGTTACCTGGCAAAACGATTCACCGACGTTTGCTGGAGTAATCGGGGTTAATTTAAAAGGAGGTGAACAGGATGGCAATTTCTCAAGAGCGCAAAAATGAATTAATTAATGAATTTAAAACACACGATACCGATACTGGTTCTCCAGAGGTACAAATCGCTATCCTTACAGAGCAAATTAATTCGTTAAATGATCACTTACGTACGCATAAGAAAGATCATCACTCACGTCGTGGTCTTCTTAAGATGGTCGGTAAACGTCGTAACTTGTTAACGTATTTGCGTAATAAAGACGTTACTCGTTACCGTGAGCTTATTCAAAAGCTTGGTTTACGTCGTTAGTCAAAAAAGCGGGGATGTTTTCCCGCTTTTTTTGGTGTATACGAATTACATATCTTTTTAGAATTAAAAAGTTTAGGCTATAATAAAATATAACTATTTTGTTTTTGTTGAGAGGAGTACCCGAAGAAAATGGAACAAGAAAAACGAGTTTTTTCGATGGACTGGGCGGGACGAGAACTATCTTTTGAGATCGGAAGGCTGGCTAAACAGGCAAACGGAGCCGTGCTCGTTAAGTATGGAGATACGGCAGTTCTATCGACCGCTGTAGCATCAAAAGAGCCGAAAAATTTAAGCTTTTTCCCTTTAACCGTAAACTATGAAGAACGATTATATGCCGTTGGTAAAATTCCAGGGGGATTTATTAAACGCGAAGGTCGGCCGAGCGAAAAAGCGATTCTTGCAAGTCGCCTGATTGACCGTCCCATTCGCCCGTTATTTGCAGACGGTTTTCGAAATGAAGTCCAGGTTGTCAGCACTGTAATGAGTGTTGACCAGGATTGTTCTTCCGAAATGGCTGCAATGATCGGTTCATCACTTGCCTTATCGATTTCAGATATTCCATTTGAAGGACCAATTGGCGGTGTGACGATCGGCCGGGTTGATGGGAAATTTATTGTTAATCCGACGGTAGAACAACATGAGAAAAGCGACATTAACCTCGTTGTCGCAGGAACGAAACATGCGATAAATATGGTTGAAGCAGGTGCGAATGAGGTGCCTGAAGAAATCATGTTGGAAGCGATTATGTTTGGCCATGAAGAAATTAAAAAAATCATCGCATTCCAGGAAAAAATCGTCGCTGAAATTGGAAAAGAAAAAATGGAAGTTGAGCTACATAAAGTTAGCGAGGAATTAACGGCGCAAATCAGAACTTTGGTCGAAGATGAACTGAAGGCCGCTGTACGCGTCGTTGAAAAGCATGCCCGGCAAGATGCCCTTGATGCGTTGAAGGAAAAGGTTGTCGCCCAATTTGAAGAGCAAGATGAAGAAACGATTGAAGAGGCAAAAGAAATTCTGCAAAAATTGATTAAAGAAGAAGTTCGCCGCTTAATTTTAAAAGAAAAAATTAGACCGGATGGAAGAAAGATTAATGAAATCCGGCCTCTTTCATCTGATGTCGGCTTGCTTGCCCGAACTCATGGCTCCGGCCTCTTTACGAGAGGGCAAACACAGGCGCTGAGCGTTTGTACACTCGGGGCACTCGGCGATGTTCAAGTGTTGGACGGGTTAGGCGTCGAGGAATCAAAACGGTTTATGCACCAATACAATTTCCCGCCTTTTAGCGTAGGTGAAACCGGGTTTATGCGTGGTCCCGGCCGCAGGGAGATTGGACATGGCGCACTAGGGGAGCGGGCGCTTGAAGTCGTCATCCCTTCAGAAGAAGAATTTCCGTATACGATTCGCCTTGTTTCAGAAGTGCTTGAATCGAACGGTTCTACTTCCCAGGCGAGTATTTGTGCAAGCACGCTTGCCTTAATGGATGCGGGAGTTCCAATTAAAGCGCCTGTTGCGGGTATTGCCATGGGACTAGTCAGCGATGGTGAAGATGTAACGGTCTTGACAGATATTCAAGGAATGGAAGATCACCTCGGCGATATGGACTTTAAAGTTGCAGGAACGGCTAACGGTGTAACCGCCTTGCAAATGGATATTAAAATTTCCGGAATTAATCGCGAGATTTTAGAGCAAGCGTTAACTCAGGCGAGAGAAGGCCGAATGCACATTTTAAATTCGATGCTTGCCACATTGTCTGAGCCTAGAAAAGAACTTTCCGAATACGCTCCAAAAATCTTGACGATGAGGATCAATCCAGATAAAATCCGTGACGTCATCGGACCAAGCGGGAAAGTTATCAACAAGATCATTGAGGAAACAGGCGTCAAGATTGATATCGAACAGGATGGAACGATATTCATTGCATCAAGCGACCAGCAAATGAACGAAAAAGCGAAGAAAATCATTGAAGATATCGTTCGAGAAGTGCAAGTCGGAGAGTATTATCTTGGCAAGGTAAAACGGATTGAAAAATTCGGAGCGTTCGTCGAACTATTCAGCGGCAAAGACGGCCTCGTTCATATTTCTGAACTTGCAGAAGAACGTGTCGGCAAAGTTGAGGACGTCGTGAAGATCGGCGATGAAATTCTTGTAAAAGTAATGGAAATCGACAATCACGGACGTGTCAATTTATCGCGCAAAGTTGTTCTAAAAGAGCAAAAACAACAAGAAGAAGTAGAAAACAACCGGTAAACGGTTGTTTTTTTGTTAGAGGAATCAGCTAGCCGATTCCTTGAAAGTTGCTGAAGCAACCTTGTTCTAACTTGTCTCCTATGGACATAATGTGTTATGGGGAGGGAAGTAGCGTGAAAAGAATAAGATTGCAATACGTATTGCTCTTCGCCATCATGATTGCGAGTGTTATGATTGTCCAAAATAAGTATACTTCCACATATGTTGCAAAATTAAAAAGTCAAACGATGGCGGTAGCGAAAATGCAAACCGGTGATTTGTATGAACAACTAGAGGAAAAAGCGAAAGAATATTACCGCAAGCCGCAAGATGCCGTTGTCGATCGAGTCTGGAAGGCGATTCCAGGCTATAACGGGCTGGAACTGGATGTCGAGGCTTCCTTTAAAAAAATGAAACAGTTAAAATTAAAAAAGATTGATGAAAAAGAGCTTGAGTTTAAACAAATCAAGCCAAAAGTATCATTGGATGACCTGCCGCCTTCTCCCATTTATAAAGGGAATCCACAAAAGCCCATGGTAACTCTCTTAGTTAATGTCTCATGGGGTGAGAAGTACTTGCCGACATTGTTGAAAGTGATGAAAAAGCACGGGGTTCACTCCACGTATTTTCTTGATGGAACATGGGTGAAGAAAAATCCGAGCCTGGCAAAGATGATTGTTGACGAAGGTCATGAAATAGGCAACCACGCCTATTCCCATCCCGACTTAAAACGATTAACAAAAGCCCGGATAACAGATGAATTAGAAAGCACCAATCATATTATTCAAGCAACATTGAATAAGAAACCGAAATGGTTTGCTCCCCCAAGTGGCAGTTTCCGAGATGACGTCGTCAAAATCGCAGCACAGATGAATATGAAAACGATTCTCTGGTCAGTGGATACAATTGATTGGCGAGAGCCGGATCCAACCACAATGGTCAACTCCGTGTTAAGTAAAGTTCATCCTGGCGCGATGATTTTAATGCATCCGACAAATGCTACAGCAAAGGGGCTAGATTCATTAATCAAAGGGTTAAAGAAAAATGGCTATCAAATTGGTACGGTGTCGGAGCTAATGGATGAAAAGCGAATCCTTTCAAATAAAGTTAATCACTTAAAATAAGTTTTGTTGTATGTATGTATGGTTAATGGTATATTGTTCCTATGAGAATAGATGTAGAATGATGAAACACAGCTTAGGAGGAAACAAGTTTTGATTACAAGACATACTTGTCGGAACGGGGTAAAAATCGTTCTTGAAGAAATACCTACTGTAAGATCCGTAGCCATTGGCATTTGGATCGGTACTGGTTCACGTTTTGAAGTACCTGAAAATAACGGAATCTCGCATTTCCTTGAACATATGTTTTTCAAAGGAACAAAGACCCGGAATGCCCGTGAAATTGCTGAAGCATTTGACAGCATTGGCGGTCAAGTGAATGCGTTTACTTCAAAAGAATACACTTGTTATTATGCCAAGGTTTTAGATACCCATGCCGCATATGCTCTTGAAGTACTTAGTGATATGTTCTTTCATTCAACATTTGATAAGGTGGAACTTGTAAAAGAGAAAAATGTTGTCTTAGAAGAAATAAAAATGTATGAAGATACTCCTGATGACATCGTGCATGACTTGTTAAGCCGCGCCAGTTTTGGAGGACATTCCCTTGGATATCCGATACTTGGTACGGAATCCACGTTGAATACATTTACTGATGAAACATTAAGGCACTATATGAAAGAGTATTATACACCTGAAAATGTCGTCATTTCAGTAGCTGGAAATGTAGATGAGAAATTCATTAAAGAAGTGGAAAATCTTTTCGGCTCGTATGAAGGTGCCAAAACTAAAAAAAGTTTGCAAACGCCGAATTTCGAGAGCGGCCGCTTAACAAGAAAAAAAGAAACAGAACAGGCGCACCTTTGCCTTGGCTTTCCGGGATTATCCTTAAAGGAGTCACAAAATTACAGTTTAGTTGTGCTTAACAACATTTTCGGTTCAAGCATGTCAAGCCGTTTATTCCAGGAAGTCCGTGAACAACGCGGATTAGCTTATTCTGTTTTTTCTTATCATTCCGCTTACCGTGATAAAGGACTGTTTACCATTTATGGTGGCACTGCGCCACATCAACTTGATGAACTGTATGAAACGATTCAACATATCATCGAAGATTTAAAAGAAAAAGGAATTACGGAAAAGGAACTTGCGAATTCGAAAGAACAAATTAAAGGCAGTCTCATGTTGAGCCTTGAAAGCACGAACAGCCGGATGAGCCGTAACGGAAAACAGGAATTGATTTTAAATGAACACCGAACGCTTGATGAAATGGTTGAACTTATTGACGCCGTTTCGAAAGACTCCGTTAATCAATTAATCCGGCAAATCTTCTCTCATAAATGCTCCGCTTCTCTCGTCAGCCCTGGCGGAGTCTTGCCAAAAGGATTGCAATAATTAGTAAACCTGAGTAGAAATCCACTCAGGTTTTTTGTGTTTTAGGAAACTATAGTTTGTTAAAACAAGTGGATAACTGGAATCGGCTATTCGCCGATTCCGACAAATCCAACATCTCACTTCTCCACTTCTGAACAAAGTTGTTAAGCAATTTTGTTCCTTTTACAAAAAATAGGCGCTGCTTTGTTTAGTGTACTCTAACCAGTTTTTGCGTAGTGAATATAATGATCAAGTGAAAATAAAGAAATTAACTAAAGAAGAGAAAGAAAACGGGATGTACCGTTGTTTATAGACAGGGCACCAGTCACCAAATAGGCACTTATCACATAAGATGTTCAACAACTAAAGATTCCCCCTGTTTTGAAAATGGAACAACGGAGAAAGGGGAGGAAGGATGTTAACTGATTTACAAATTGCCATCGTCGGTGGTGATGCTAGAACATTGGAAGTCATTCGCAAATTGACAGAAGAAGACGCCATCTTAACACTCGTTGGCTATGACCAATTGGACCATGGATTCACCGGGGCTTCTAAACGCAATATTGATGAAGTGAACTTCTCGATTATGGATAGCATCATTCTGCCTACGAGTGGAACAGGGTTAAGCGGAGAGGTTGAAACGATCTTTTCCAATAAAAAAATAATTCTTAAACCTGAATATTTAAAGCAAACACCGCCACATTGCCATGTCTATAGCGGGATAAGCAATTCCTATTTAGACAATTGTATAAAAAATAGCAACAGGAGATTTACAAAGCTGTTTGAACGGGATGACGTTGCGATTTATAACAGCATTCCAACAGTTGAAGGGACGATCATGATGGTTATCCAACATACGGACATTACCATTCATGGTTCAAATACGATTGTCCTAGGCCTTGGTAGAGTTGGAATGAGTGTCGCACGGACATTTGCCCTTCTTGGAGCGAAAGTGAAAGTTGGAGCGAGGAAGTCGGAACATTTTGCAAGAATTACGGAAATGGGTCTAACGCCTTTTCATATTGATGATTTAAAACATGAAGTGGCCAATACCGATGTTTGTATTAACACCATTCCCGCACCAATTGTAACAGCGGAAGTGATTACGAAAATGCCATCACATACGCTGGTTGTCGACCTCGCATCAAAACCCGGGGGAACGGATTTCCGTTATGCGGAAAAAAGAGGCATAAAAGCGCTGTTAGCACCCGGACTGCCCGGAATTGTTGCCCCAAAAACGGCAGGCAAAATTATCGCAAATGTACTCTCCCAATTAATAAAAGAAGATGTTCTCTCGAGAAAGGGGAAAATAACATGAATGTGAAGGGGAAACACATTGGTTTCGGATTAACTGGATCTCATTGCACGTATCATGAAGTCGTTCCGCAAATTCAGCGGTTAGTTGACGCTGGAGCCGATGTTTCACCATTTGTTACCCATACCGTTCAAAACACAACGACCCGTTTTGGAGAAGGCGGCGAGTGGATTCAAAAAATTATCGAAATTACGGGGAAAGAACCTGTTGATTCGATTGTGAAGGCTGAACCGTTTGGACCGAAAACTCCACTGGACTGTATGGTTATCGCTCCATTGACAGGAAATTCAATCAGCAAGTTTGCCAATGCGATGACGGATTCGCCGGTATTAATGGGCGCTAAAGCAACGATGAGAAATCAAAAGCCGGTTGTTCTCGCCATATCGACAAATGATGGGCTCGGCTTGAATGGAGTCAATATTATGCGCCTTATGGCAGCGAAGAACATTTATTTCGTTCCATTTGGCCAGGACGATCCATATAAAAAACAGAACTCTCTCGTCGCCCATATGGATTATCTTCTCGAGACGGTTGAAGCCGCTCTAGAAGGCAAACAGCTCCAACCAGTGTTGAGAATGAGCCTGTAAAGATAAAAATTTTCTTTCATTTATAGCAGATTATGATACAATGTGAATTAAAAATAATGAATCAAGGAGAAACGGATGAAGTTTCTCCTTATGCCATTCATTTCAACAGAAGAAGGGGTTATAACAGATGACATCAAACGGTTTACATGTAGCAGTAGTTGGTGCAACAGGCGCTGTTGGACAACAAATGTTAGAAACATTGGTAAAAAGAGATTTCCCGATTCGAAAATTATCCCTATTGGCAAGTAAACGTTCCAGTGGCAAAGAAGTTCTATTTAAAGGCGAACCGGTAATGATCCAAGAAGCGACGCCCGAAGCATTTGAAGGCGTAGACGTTGCTTTGTTTTCAGCAGGCGGCTCAATTTCTAAAGAACTTGCTCCTGAAGCCGTGAAAAGAGGGGCAATCGTCATTGATAATACAAGCGCTTTTCGGATGGATCCGGAAGTACCGCTTGTTGTGCCAGAAGTGAATGAAGATGATTTATTGAAACATAATGGGATTATTGCGAACCCGAACTGTTCAACAATACAAATGGTTGTCGCTTTAAAGCCGCTGGCGGATAAATATGGCATTAAAAAGGTTATCGTTTCAACATATCAGGCCGTTTCGGGCGCGGGGGCAAAAGCGGTTGAAGAATTGAAAGCCCAGGCGAAAGCGATTTTAGAAGGAGAGCCATTTACTCCGGAAATCTTGCCATGTGCAAGCGACGAAAAGCATTACCAGATTGCCTTTAATGCCCTTCCGCAAATCGATAAATTCCAGGAGAATGGATTTACGTTTGAAGAAATGAAAATGATTAACGAAACGAAAAAAATTATGCATTTGCCAGACCTTGAAGTAGCGGCAACCTGCGTAAGATTAGGTGTTATTACAGGACATTCCGAATCTGTTTATGTAGAATTAGAAAATGGAAGCCCTGATGTCGCTGAAGTCAAGAATTTGTTGGCGAATGCTTCCGGCGTAACGTTAGAGGATGCACCGGAAGAACAAATCTATCCGATGCCGTCAAATTGTGTTGGAAAACATGACGTGTTTGTCGGCAGAATCCGAAAAGACCTGGACCGCAATAACGCTTTTCATATGTGGGTCGTCTCTGATAATTTGTTAAAAGGTGCAGCATGGAATTCCGTACAAATTGCTGAAAGTTTGCTTAAACTAGGGTTACTGAAAGCGTAAAAGAAGGTGTTTTTTTAAATGAAAGTAATCGTACAAAAATTCGGAGGCACATCCGTAAAAGACGCTATTGGCAGAGAGAAAGCAATTGAGCATGTTGAGCGGGCAAAAAAAGAAGGCTACAAAGTTGTTTGCGTCGTCTCGGCCATGGGACGAAACGGCGATCCGTACGCTACTGATACACTCCTTAGTCTAATAGGCGGATCGGAATCATTTGTGACGAAGAGGGAACATGACCTTCTTCTTTCCTGTGGTGAAATTATTTCAGCTGTCGTCTTTTCTAATCTTCTCAATCAGTCAGGATTAAAGGCCATTGCCATGACGGGACCTCAGGCAGGATTTCGAACGAATGATGAGTTCACGAATGCCAGAATTATCGATATGAAGTGTGAGCGATTGTTAAAAGAACTTGAAACGAACGACGTCGTTGTTGTCAGCGGTTTTCAAGGTCAAACGCCAATCGGTGATATTGCTACTCTTGGCAGAGGTGGGAGTGATACATCAGCCTCTGCATTAGGTGCTGCATTAAATGCCGAATATATTGATATTTTTACAGATGTAGAAGGTGTGATGACGGCCGACCCAAGAATCGTCAGTGAAGCACGTTCATTATCTGTCGTAACATATACGGAAATTTGCAACATGGCATATCAAGGGGCAAAAGTCATTCATCCGCGGGCCGTTGAAATCGCCCAACAGGCGAAAATTCCTTTGAGGATTCGTTCCACTTATTCAGACTCACCGGGTACGCTTGTCACTTCAGGCACTGGCATGAAAGGAAGAGATGTAAGAGACCTGATTATTACAGGGATCGCACATGTTTCTAATGTGACGCAAATTAAAGTGACGGCAAAAGACGACCAATACGATCTGCAAACAAATGTTTTCCGGGCGATGGCCAGGGAGCAAATTTCGGTTGACTTTTTCAATATTAGCCCAAAAGGTGTTGTCTATACGGTAATGGGTGAAATGACCGATCGAGCGATTGAAACGTTAAAGCGGATTGGATATCATCCAGAAGTAACGCGACATTGTGCTAAAGTTTCTGCGGTAGGAGCCGGAATTGCCGGTGTCCCTGGTGTAACGGCAAAAATTGTGGATGCTTTAGTATCCAGAAATATTCAAATTCTGCAATCGGCAGACTCGCATACAACCATCTGGGTTCTTGTGAAACAGGAAAAATTAGTAGAAGCGGTAAACGCCCTTCATCAAGCTTTTGAGCTTAATAAGAAAATAGATGAATAAGAGACTTGCTTATTCATACGATTGTTTTTTAGGAGTGAATTAAATGGATATCGGCAGGATTAGTACGGCGATGGTGACTCCATTTGACAGCAAAGGAAACATTGATTTTTCGAAAACGACAAAACTTATAAACTATTTAATCGATAATGGATCCGATAGTCTCGTCGTTTCAGGGACAACGGGCGAATCCCCGACGTTAACAACAGAAGAGAAAGTTGCATTATTTAAGCATGTTGTAAAAATCGTGGACGGTCGCGTACCGGTAATTGCCGGTACGGGAAGCAACAATACGAAGGCATCGATCGAATTAACGAAAAAGGCAGAAGAAATTGGCGTGGACGCCATTATGATTGTCACTCCATATTACAACAAACCGAGCCAGGAAGGGATTATACAACATTTTAAAGCAATTAGTGAAGCAACGAGATTACCGATCTTGGCGTATAATGTCCCTGGACGAACAGTTGTCCGAATGAATGCGGAAACGGTCATTGAGCTTTCAAAAATTCCGAATGTGTTCGCTATTAAAGATGCCGGCGGTGATCTAAATGAGATGAGCCGGATCATTGAAGAAACGCCAGACGATTTTCTATTGTACAGTGGAGACGATGGCGTGACACTCCCGGTTTTGTCGATTGGAGGCGCAGGTGTTATTTCAGTTGCTTCACATGTGATTGGCAACAGCATGCAAGAGATGATCTCATTATTCCTTAATGGTAAAAATGATCAGGCGGCAAAACTTCATAGACGTCTACTTCCTCTCATGAATGAATTATTCAAGGCTCCTAGTCCGGCTCCTGTTAAAACTGCGCTGCAGATGAAAGGGCTGGATGTCGGCGGTGTGCGAATGCCACTATTGCCGCTAAATGAAGCGGAAAGAACCTCGTTATCTAAAGTCATGCAAGCTCTCTAATAGGAAGGGTGAATCCTTTCTTTTTTGTAATCGGCTATTGGCCGATGTGAACAAGGGAACAGAATTGCAATTAGCAATTTTGTTCCCTTGTTTCTTGTCTTCCCTTTCCAACTTAGGCTATAATAAATGCAAGTGACGTGAACGGATTAACGGATTTTATTTTATTCATTCATCTGGGAGGATCTTAACATTGACAATAAAACAAAATATAGAAAAAGTCAGGGTTTTCGCCCTGGGCGGAGTGGGCGAAATCGGCAAGAACATGTATGTGGTGGAGGTTAATGAAGATATTTTTGTTCTTGATGCGGGGTTAATGTTTCCACATGAGGAAATGCTTGGAATTGATATCGTCATTCCCGATATTACATACCTTACTGAAAATCTTGACCGGGTTCAGGGTATTTTTTTAACACATGCACATGAAGACCATATCGGTGCACTTCCTTTCATATTAAAAAAATTGCCGGTTTCTGTTTTTGGTACAAAATTCACTCTCGGACTTGTTGAATCCAAATTAAAAGAAGCGGGAATATTTCGAACGTCTCGGCTTCAATTGATTGATTCCAATACGGTCTTAACATTTAACCATGCTAAAATTTCATTTTTCGGCACAAATCATAGTATTCCGGACTCCGTAGGAATTGCTGTTCACACGTCACAAGGGGTTATAGTGAATACTGGTGATTTTAAAATTGACCATACGCCGATCGACGGGTCTCATACGGAATTTAGCAAAATAACGGAACTTGCTAGTAAAGGGGTGCTTTGTCTCCTTTCTGACAGCACCAATGCGGAAAGACCGGGAATGACCGGGTCTGAGAGAACCGTAGGAATTGAAATTAACGACTGTTTTTATAAGGCAAAAGGAAGAATTATTATCGCTTCGTTTGCATCAAACATTCATCGCATTCAACAGGTGATGAACGCCGCTATATTAACAAACAGAAAAGTTGCCATTTCAGGCAGAAGCATGGTCAAATATGTCGATATAGCCATCGATTTAGGCTATTTGCAAGTAGAGAAAGACATCATTGTTTCAATTGACGACATTAATAATTACGCCGATGAACGAGTAGTCATTTTAACAACCGGAAGCCAGGGAGAACCGATGGCAGCACTGTCCAGAATGGCGTCAAATAGTCATAAACAAGTATCCATTAAAAAGACGGATACGGTAATCATTGCTGCTACTCCGATTCCAGGCAACGAAATGGCTGTTTCGAAAATTGTTGATCGCCTGATGCGTACCGGCGCAGAAGTCGTTTTTGGACAGCGAAAAGTTCACGTGTCCGGACATGGCAGCCAGGAAGAACTTAAATTAATGATCAATCTTATTAAGCCAAAATATTTTCTCCCCGTTCACGGAGAATTCCGCATGCAAAAAGCCCACCAGTCTTTAGCCATTGAAGTCGGAGTTCAACCGGAAAATATATTTATTTTGGAAAAAGGGGAAGTTGTCGAATTTACAAATGGAGAAGCAAAGAGATTTGGAAAGGTTCCTGCGGGTAATGTGTTAGTAGATGGGCTTGGCGTCGGCGACATTGGAAACATTGTATTGCGCGATCGCAAGCTTTTATCTCAAGATGGCATTCTTGTCGTCGTAGTTACCATTAGTAAAGTAATGAATCAAATTGTTTCAGGTCCAGAAATCATCTCTCGTGGCTTTGTATATGTTCGTGAAAGCGAAGAATTGTTAAAAGGTGCGGGCACCCTTGTAAAAGAAGTTTTAGAAAAATGCATGACCGAAAAAGTGAAAGACTGGTCTTCATTAAAATCAAATATACGGGATTCTTTAAGCTATTATTTATTTGAAAAAACGAAACGCCGTCCAATGATCATGCCGATCATCATGGAGATATAAAAATGCTTTAACCCTGGCTTTACTTTGACTAAAAAAAATGCCTGCAAATTGCGGGCATTTTTTTTATGAACAAAGCTCAAACTATAAAAAAATGAGAGGAGTTTTGTTGTGGATAACGAATTTAACAATGAAGAACAGCAAGAGTCGCAAAGTCCAAACGGGCAGCAATCAGAAGTTGTTGATAAAATACAATCGCTCGGTCAAACGAATATTCCGCAAATGGAAGCTTCTAATATTCATTGTTTGACGATTGTCGGTCAAATCGAGGGACATGTCCAACTGCCGCCAACGAATAAAACGACAAAATATGAACATTTAATTCCTCAGTTGGTCGCGATTGAGCAAAATCCAAAAATTGAAGGGTTGCTCATCATTTTAAATACTGTTGGCGGCGATGTGGAAGCAGGCCTTGCCATTTCCGAAATGATCGCATCACTTTCAAAGCCGACGGTATCGCTCGTTCTTGGCGGAGGGCATTCAATCGGTGTTCCAATCGCCGTAAGTGCCGATTATTCTTTTATCGCAGAAACGGCAACGATGACGATCCATCCTGTTCGTTTGACGGGGCTTGTCATAGGCGTACCGCAAACCTTTGAATATTTGGATAAAATGCAGGAGAGAGTCATCAGCTTTGTTATTCGCCATTCAAAAATTTCAGAGGAAAAGTTTAAAGAATTAATGTTTTCAAAAGGAAATCTAACAAGGGATATCGGGACAAATGTCATTGGAAAACATGCGGTTGAAGATGGATTGATTGATGAAGTTGGTGGCGTCGGCCAGGCGATTGCCAAGCTGAATGAATTGATTGACAAGAATAAAAATAAGGGATTAGAGGTCGTTCAATGATTCTCTATACGATGATGCCACGTGAATTGATCTTTCCGTTTGACCAAACAAATGACCGGGAAACCCATTCAGTTATGGTGTATAATGACGTACCTGTTTTAGTTGAACATCTCTCAATGGGTGAATGCCGCATCGTTCGGATTTTAAGCACGGATCCGAATCATTTTCTTGATCAATCCTTTCAACCTGGAGAAAAAATAAGCTTTCCAATGCCGAACATGAAAAGTTAGTATTATGTTATAATGAAAGATAACGTAAGTAAAGCAGCCTCTGGCTGCTTTACTTAGTTTTACTGTTTGCATGAGGTGAGGCTATGGCAAAAAAAAGAAATAAAAAATCAGCGAAAAAAAAAGCAGAGTGGAAAGAGCAAATAACGTATGAACTGATCGGTTTATTAATGCTCGCGTTAACGATGCTCGCTTTTTCAAAGATGGGGAAAGTCGGCCTTGCATTTGTCGAGTTTTTGCGCTTTTTTGGCGGCCAATGGTACGGCCTTTTCTTAATCGGACTGCTCATCGTTTCCGTATATATTATTATTAAGCGAAAAATGCCTGTTTTTTGGTCTAGAAGGCTTGCGGGTGTTTATCTTTTATTTTTATCGTTATTGATTTTAAGCCATATTAAATTATTTAACAATTTATCAGAAGGCGGAAGATGGGCCGATCCTTCAGTTATTCGCAATACATGGGATTTATATTGGATGCAGCTTTCTGGAAAAACGTCGGGAGCCGACCTTGGCGGTGGAATGATTGGCGCCATCGGATTTGCATTTTGCCATTTTTTATTTGACGTTAAAGGAACGACGATTGTTATCGCTTTTGTCATGATCATTTCATTTATTTTAATCACAGGAAAATCGGTTTCTGATGTGTTTTCTAAAGCGATTCAGGGGACAGCGCAGAAGTTGCAACATACATACGAGAACATGAAGAGAGCAACGAAAAATCGAAAGCAATCCGTTAAAATAAAAGATAAGAAAAAGAAAGAAGATGAATCAGAGGATGATTCTTCCATTGTTTTAGTGGACGAGCATGAACCGATTATTGAGGATTTTTCAAAACATCTTGATCATGATGAGCAAACTGGACAGCTTAAATTTTCTTCCCACGGCTTTGATGAAGAGTCTTCATCGGACAATGGCAAGGCGAAAGAGGAGCCAATAGAACTATTGGAGAATTTTGAGGATGCCGTTGAACAAAATGAAAATTATGAATTGCCTTCATTTGATCTCCTTCAATCGCCGGTTGCGAATGGCCAGCATAAAGATAAACAATATGCTTTAAGCCGACACAACGCGAAAAAACTTGAAAGAACATTTGAAAGTTTTGGTGTAAAAGCAAAAGTGCTTAAAGTCCATCTGGGGCCTGCCGTTACGAAATACGAAGTGTATCCCGATGTTGGCGTTAAAGTAAGTAAAATCGTTGGATTAACGGACGATATCGCACTTGCTCTGGCGGCAAAAGGAATTCGAATTGAAGCGCCGATACCTGGAAAATCGGCGGTTGGAATCGAAGTGCCTAACCAGGAAGTCGCAATGGTGACACTCCGGGAAGTACTTGAATCAAAACAATTCAAAAAACAAACGTCAAAATTGGCGATCGGGCTTGGACGGGATATTTCAGGCGAGCCCATTTTCGCCGAGTTATCAAAAATGCCGCACCTTCTTGTTGCAGGGGCAACAGGGAGCGGGAAGAGTGTTTGTATTAATGGAATTATTACAAGCATATTAATGCGGGCGAAACCACATGAAGTAAAAATGATGATGATTGACCCGAAAATGGTCGAATTAAATGTGTATAATGGGATTCCGCATTTATTAGCGCCGGTCGTCACTGAGCCGAAAAAAGCCGCACAGGCCTTAAAACGGGTGGTCAGCGAGATGGAGCGAAGGTATGAACTTTTTTCTCATAGCGGTACGCGCAATATCGAGGGATACAATGAAAGCATACGGAGAGCCAATAGCGAAAGTGAGGCAAAACAGCCGACATTGCCTTATATTGTTGTCATTGTCGATGAGTTAGCGGATTTAATGATGGTTGCCTCAGGTGATGTTGAAGATGCTATCACGAGGCTTGCGCAAATGGCAAGGGCTGCAGGTATTCATTTGATCATCGCGACACAAAGGCCTTCTGTCGATGTCATTACAGGAGTTATTAAAGCAAATATTCCATCAAGGATCGCGTTCAGCGTGTCTTCACAAACCGATTCCCGAACGATTCTCGATATGGGGGGAGCAGAAAAGCTGCTCGGCCGCGGAGATATGCTCTTTTATCCGTCAGGGGCATCGAAGCCAACTCGCATTCAAGGTGCTTTTTTATCTGATCAAGAAGTTGAAAATGTCGTTGAATTTGTCATTTCACAGCAAAAGGCGCAATATCAAAAAGAGATGATACCGACGGAAGAAACGGAAAAAACCGTTGAAATCGAAGATGATTTATTTGAAGACGCGGTTAAGCTTGTTGTCGATATGCAAACCGCTTCTGTGTCCATGCTCCAGCGGAGATTTCGGATCGGCTATTCCAGGGCCGCCCGACTAGTAGACGCGATGGAAGCAAAAGGGATCATTGGTCCATATGAAGGCAGCAAACCGAGAGAAGTATTAGTCTCTTCACTGCCCGAAGACCATGACGCTTCATAAGACGGGTTCAAAAAATAATTGAACTCGTCTTTTTAATATTTTTAAAAAAAGTATTTATTTCGTTTCATAAAAATGATATAGTAATTGTCAGTTATATTACTAATATGTCTAAATTCTGATACAAATTTAAAAAAACGTACAAATTAATAATGTTTTTGTAACAGGCCAGAGGTGGTATCCCGAATGTCTATTAAAACAGATCATCGACTATTGTACTTAAAAGTAATTGAAAAAATTAAGGACGACATTGAAAGCGGGTATTACGAGGAAGGGGAAAAGCTTCCATCCGAATTTGAATTGTCGAAACAGTTAGGAATCAGTCGCGCGACATTGCGGGAAGCGCTCCGTATTCTCGAAGATGAAAACGTTGTCATTCGGAAACATGGAGTCGGCACATTCGTTCGGACTCGCGCCTTATTTTCATCGGGCATTGAAGAATTGTTCAGTGTGACCGATATGATTGAAAGAGCTGGGAAAAAAGCAGGAACAACGTTTATTTCTTCGAGTGTAAAACAGGCAACGGATGAAATCATAACGAAGTTCAATTTGAGCGGAAGCGACGACATTCATGTCATTGAAAGGGTAAGAACGGCAGATGGAGAACCGGTTGTTTATTGTTTGGACCATATTCCAAAAATGTACTTGAATAAAATGGTTCATCACCAGTATGAGTCATTGCTCGAATTGCTTGAAAAGGAAGCCAACCGCCGGATTATGTACGCGGTAACGAAAATTGAACCGCTCGGCTTTCATGATCGTATATCCGGTATTTTAGAATGTCCACCGGAGTCGGCCATTCTCGTGTTAAAACAAATGCATTACGATCAACACGATGATCCGATTCTTTATTCGTGCAATTATTTTAAAGCGGACAAGTTCAATTTTACAGTCGTTAGAAGGCGGATGTAAGGTCTGACGTCTATCCATATTTAGGGGGTGATTGACTACTGTAACGGTAAGTAACAATCGGTCTTAGTTTTAAATTTTTTTAAAAAAACAGGGGGAATTTGAATGAAGAAGAAATTTGGAGCTTTATTGAGCGTAGGTCTTGCAGCAAGCGTAATGCTTGCTGGCTGTGGCAGCGATACTTCTAAAGAAGCAAAAGGCGGAAAAGATAAGAAAGATTTTAAAGTAGCAATGGTTACAGATGTCGGCGGTGTTGATGATAAATCATTCAACCAATCGGCATGGGAAGGGCTCCAGCGGTTCGGGAAAGAAAATGGGCTTGCTAAAGATAGAAACTACAAATATTTGCAATCTCAATCCGCAAGTGATTACCAGCCGAACTTGCAGCGGCTCGTGCGTGAAAATTACGACCTTGTATACGGAATCGGCTATTTAATGCAGGCTGATGTGCAAAAAGTAGCAAAACAAAAGCCGGATGCACATCTTGCGCTTGTTGATTCCGTTGTTGAAAATCAAAAGAACGTCGCTAACATTTTATTTAAAGAGCAAGAAGGTTCCTTCCTTGTCGGATTAATTGCCGGAAGCCAGACAAAAACGGGTAAAGTCGGATTTATCGGCGGGGTAACAGGACCGGTTATTAAACGCTTTGAAAATGGATTTAAGGCGGGCGTTAAAACGGCCAATCCAAAAGCGGAAGTCGAAGTCCAATATGCTGAAGCGTTTGATAAAGCGGAAAAAGGCCAGCAAATTGCCAACACGTTCTATGACAAAGGTGTCGATATTATTTTCCCGGCTGCCGGAGCGACAGGAAATGGTGTATTCACTGAAGCGAAAAACCGTGCGAAAAATGGCAAAAAAGTATGGGTGATCGGTGTAGACCGCGATCAATATGAAGAAGGTCTGCCAGAAGATGTAACACTTACTTCGATGGTGAAAAAAGTAGACCAGGCTGTTTTTGATGTATCCAAACAAACGATGGACGGCAAATTCCCGGGAGGACAAGTTCTAAACTTCGGTCTTAAAGAAAACGGAGTAGGAATTTCCAGCCATAAAGATCATGTGACGGATAAAGCATTAAAACTCGTTGAAGAATACAAGCAAAAAATTATTAAAGGTGAAGTGAAAGTTCCGGGAACGGATGCTGAATTCAAGAATTTTAAGGTAAAATAATGGAAATAAATAAAGGCTAGTAGAATACTAGCCTTTATTTATGATGAAAAAAGGTTAGACTTCTGACACCAGAAAAGATCTAAGGGGTGAGGAAACACTCATGGATTACGTGATTGAAATGCGAAACATTAGAAAAGAATTTCCCGGAATTGTTGCCAATGATAATATAACACTTCAAGTGAAAAAAGGGGAAATTCATGCGCTTCTCGGGGAAAATGGGGCGGGAAAATCAACCTTAATGAATGTCCTTTTCGGCCTCTACCAGCCAGAGGAAGGAGAAATTTTTGTTAAAGGAAAGAAAGTCACTGCCAATGACCCAAACGTTGCCAACGATCTTGGCATCGGGATGGTGCATCAACATTTTATGCTTGTCGAAAAGTTTACCGTTACAGAAAATATTATTCTTGGAAAAGAACCTACCCGTGGTGGAAGAGTGGATATCAAATCGGCTGCAAACGAAATCAAAAAGCTTTCCGACCAATACGGATTATCCGTTGATCCGCACGCGAAAATCGAAGATATTTCAGTCGGAATGCAGCAGAGGGTAGAAATTTTAAAGACCCTCTATCGCGGTGCAGACATTCTTATTTTTGATGAACCGACAGCTGTGCTTACACCACAAGAAATTAGCGAGCTCATGCAAATTATGAAAAAGCTCGTTCGTGAAGGAAAGTCGATTATATTAATTACACATAAATTAAAAGAAATTATGCAAGTTTGTGATCGCTGCACCGTCATTCGCAGGGGAAAAGGTATCGGCACTGTCAATGTCGCTGATACAGACCCGGACAAGCTTGCCGCTATGATGGTTGGTCGTGAAGTTAATTTTAAAGTGGCGAAAACAGATAGCGTGCCGAAAGAAACCGTTCTTGAAATTAAAGACCTTGTTGTCGAAGACGCCAGGAAAGTAAACGTCGTTAACGGTTTAAATCTTGAAGTAAAAGCCGGAGAAATTGTTGGAATTGCGGGGGTTGACGGCAATGGGCAAACCGAGCTTTTAGAAGCCATTACCGGCCTCGCAAAAGTTTCATCAGGTAAAATTATGTTAAACGGGAGAGACATTACGAAATTATCACCGCGGAAAGTAACGGAGTCAGGGCTCGGCCATATTCCGCAAGACCGCCATAAACACGGTCTCGTTCTTAATTTTACAATTGGAGAAAATATGGCCTTGCAAACGTACTATCAATCTCCTTATTCAAAAGCTGGCATTTTGAATTACAAGACAATCTATGAAAAAGCAAAATCCCTTATTCAAGAATTTGATGTTCGTACACCTAGCGAGTTTACACCGGCCCGGGCGTTATCCGGCGGGAACCAACAAAAGGCGATCATCGCCCGTGAAGTGGATCGCAGCCCTGATTTTCTTATTGCGGCACAGCCGACCCGCGGTTTAGATGTAGGGGCGATTGAATTTATTCACTCCAAGCTGATCCAAGAAAGGGATAAAGGAAAAGCGGTCCTGCTTGTTTCTTTTGAACTCGATGAAATTATGAATGTTAGTGACCGGATTGCCGTCATTTACGAAGGGAAAATCGTCTCTATTGTCAACCCGAAAGAAACGAACGAACAAGAACTAGGCTTACTTATGGCAGGCGGCAAGAAAGAAAAAGTAGGTGGATTTCAGTGAATTTACTAAAAGGGCGCTTATTTTCAATTTTAATTCCGGTAATATCTGTTGTGCTCGCTTTAATCATTGGCGGGATTGTGATGCTTGCGAGCGGCTATCAACCGATACTTGCATATACAAGCCTTTTTGAAGGGATATTTGGTAACAGCTACAATATTGGTGAAACGGTCAGGCAAATGACGCCGCTCATTCTGGCAGGTCTTGCCGTTGCCTTTGCCTTTCGCGCCGGGCTGTTCAACATTGGTGTGGAAGGTCAAGTGCTTGTCGGCTGGCTTGCTTCGGTTTATGTCGGCGTTTCATTTGATCTGCCGAAAATCATTCATCTTCCATTTGCGATTGTAACCGCTGCCGTAGCGGGTGCGCTCTGGGGGGTTATTCCGGGCTTTTTAAAAGCTCGTTTCAAAGTTCATGAAGTCATTACGACCATTATGATGAACTATATTGCCCTTTATATGACGAATGCCATTATTCGTGCTTACATGCTTGCACCTGGCGAGCGGACAAAGGATGTAAAACCGACGGCTTCACTCGCTTCGGATTTCTTGCAAACGATTACGGACGGCTCCCGTCTTCATTATGGAATCATTGTAGCGCTTATTTGTTCCGTTATTATGTGGTTTATCCTCTGGAAAACGACAATGGGATACGAACTTCGCGCTGTCGGATTTAACCAGCACGCTTCCCGGTACGCCGGAATGAACGTCTCTAAAAATATTATTTTATCGATGGCGATTTCGGGTGCTTTTGCCGGCATTGCCGGAGCGATGGAAGGACTCGGAACTTACGGGTATATGATGATTAATGCGGCATTCACTGGAGTTGGGTTCGATGGAATCGCTGTCAGCCTGATCGGGGCAAATAATGCCATTGGCATTATTATCGGAGCCGCCTTGTTTGGAGGATTAAAAATTGGCGCTTCCAACATGTCTTCCGTTGCCTTTGTTCCGATCGAATTAGTTGATATTATTATCGCACTTATTATTTTCTTTATTGCATCAAGCTATATCATTCACTGGCTCTCTAACCGGGTGAATAAAGGGGGTAAATTATAATGAGTTTTTTAGACATTTTGGCAATTGTAATTCCTGCCGCAATCGTTTCGGCAGCACCCCTTATATTTACTGCTCTCGGCGGCGTTATCTGTGAACGATCCGGTGTTGTTAATATCGGTTTGGAAGGTATGATGCTATTTGGAGCATTCGTTGGCGCGGTATGCATGCATTTTTTTGAAAAAATGCATTTGGGTGCTGCTTCTCCATGGCTCAGCTTTCTTATAGCAATTGTTGCTGGAGCTTTATTTTCTTTGCTTCATGCGATGGCGAGCATTTCATTTAAAGCCGATCAAGTCATTAGCGGTGTTGCGCTAAACTTTTTAGCGTCTGGTCTTGCCCTCTTTTTGACAAAGAAGATTTTTGATGCAGGGGAAACACCGATGATTCATGAGCGGATCTCAAAACAAGATGTTCCAGTTCTCTCTCATATTCCAATTATCGGCGACTGGTTTTTCTCAAATGCATACGCCACTTCATATGTTGCTATTTTCTTAAGTGTTGTCGTCTGGTATGTGCTTTATAAAACACCTTTTGGCCTGCGTCTCCGCTCCGTCGGTGAACACCCAATGGCTGCTGATACGATGGGCATCAACGTTGTCCGTATGCGGTATGTTGCCGTACTTATCAGCGGTGGTTTTGCAGGTCTCGGGGGAGCAGTGTACGTTGCTTCCATTAGCGGTAACTTTACTCATGCGACCATTTCTGGTCAGGGGTTTATGGCGTTGGCTGCGATGATTTTCGGTAAATGGCATCCGCTCGGCGCGCTCGGCGCGGCCCTGTTTTTCGGACTTGCACAAAGCATAAGCGTCACGGGAGAATCACTGCCGTTCTTTAAAGATATCCCGTCAGTCTGGCTATTGATCGCTCCATATGTATTGACGATCCTCGCGCTTGCTGGTTTTGTCGGCCGGGCAGACGCGCCTAAGGCGAGTGGCCAGCCTTATGAGAAAGGCAAACGATAAAAGGAAGTCCAATATGTCCGGGACACATTGCAAAAAGTTGGAGAGGATTTGTCCCTCCAACTTTTTTTATAAGCAGGAAAAGTCATGTTTCGTATCGAAGAGGGGTAAACTATGATGAGTGGTATGATAAGGAGGTTATAAAATGGCATATGTTCAACATCGAATGACGGAAATTCCCGGAATGAGAATACATAGTGTTGAAACGAAAAAGTATAAAACAAATACAATCGTTCTGCAGCTTAAAAACTTGATCAAAGAAGACAGTGTGACAAAACGGGCTCTTTTACCTAATGTCATGCAAAGCGGCACGGAAAAATATCCTTCAAGCAAACAATTGCGCGGGGCTCTGGATGATTTATACGGGGCGACATTGAACGTTGATCTTTCGAAAAAAGGCAACTATCAAATTATTAGTTTTCGGATGGATATTGCGAACGAGAAATTTTTATCCGATCAGTCGAAACTGTTAGATCAAGGGATTGCGCTATTAGCCGACGTCCTGTTAAGGCCGGTAACGGAAAACGGCGCTTTTAAAGAGGATATTGTTTCAAAGGAAAAACGTTCATTAAAGCAGCAAATTGAATCAATTTATGATGATAAAATGCGATATGCGAACAAGCGTTTAATTGAAGAAATGTTTAAAGGCGATCCGTACCATCTTAATGTGTATGGAAATGAAAACGAAGTGGATCAAATCACACCGCAAGATTTATATGCATATTATCAGGAAGTTTTAGCAAATGATGAATTCGACTTTTACGTTGTGGGTGATATTTCCCATGATGAGATTGTAAATAAAGCGAAGCAATTTTTTGTCTTTAACGAAAAAAGGGCGGCAGGCCAGTCGATCGAAAAAAATGAAGCGGTGGAAGTTACAAAAGTCAACGAAGTGATTGAGGAGCAGGATGTTCAGCAAGGGAAATTGCATATGGGGCTCAGAACGTATACGACATATGCTGACCCTGACTATTTGGCGCTTCAAGTATGTAATGGCATTTTTGGCGGCTTTTCGCACTCCAAGCTGTTTATCAACGTTCGAGAAAAGCATAGTCTTGCGTATTATGCAGCTTCCCGTTTTGAAAGCCATAAAGGATCTATCTTCGTAATGTCCGGCATCGAAACAGCGAACTATGAAAAAACAGTTTCGATTATTAAAGAGCAACTCGAAGATATGAGAAACGGTAACATTACAGACGATGAAATGGCAAAAACGAAAGCGATGATTAAAAACCAAATACTAGAAACGGTTGACGATGCCGCGGGGCTTGTGGAAGTGTTGTATCATCAAATAATTTCCGGATATGAACGAAGCATCGAAGAATGGATCAATGGAATTGACCGCGTAACGAAGGATGAGGTTGTTGAAGTTGCGAAAAAAATCAAGCTTGACACGATTTATTTCTTAAAAGGAAGGGGGAACGAAAATGGAACAAAAACAGTTTGATCAATTAAATGAAACGTTATATTTTAAAACTTTGCAAAATGGGTTGAAAGTGTTTATTCTTGAAAAGAAAGAATTTAACAAAACGTATGCCACTTTTACAACTAATTACGGTTCGGTTGACAACCATTTTACGCCGCTTGGCAAAAATGAACCGGTGAAAGTCCCGGATGGTATTGCCCATTTCCTCGAGCATAAAATGTTTGAAAAAGAAGATGGCGATGTGTTCCAACAATTTAATCAGCAAGGGGCTTCTGCGAACGCTTTTACATCGTTTAAACGGACGGCTTACTTGTTTTCGACTACGAATGAAGTAAAGAAAAATTTAACAACGTTAATCGATTTTGTTCAGGATCCCTATTTTACGGAAAAAACGGTAGAAAAGGAAAAGGGAATTATCGGCCAGGAAATCCGCATGTATGATGATAATCCTGACTGGCGCGCATATTTCGGATTAATTTCCAATATGTACCACCATCATCCTGTGAAAATCGATATTGCCGGAACGGTAGAATCGATTGCTAAAATCACGAAAGATGATCTTTATGAATGTTATGAAACCTTTTATCATCCAAGCAACATGATATTATTCGTCGTCGGTCCAGTTGACGCAAAAGAGATGATGGAGCTGATTGAAACAAACCAGGCGAGTAAGGATTATAAAGACCAGCCGCCGATTGAGCGCTTTTTTGATGAAGAGCCTTCAGCGCCACGGACGAAAAAGGAAATTGTTCCGATGCCGGTGCAAACACCGAAATGTTACATTGGCTTTAAAGAGAAACAGCCAGAGCGAAAAGGAGAAGCGCTTTTAAAACATGAGCTTTCCGTCAATTTGCTATTAGAAATGATGTTTGGCAAAAGTACGGAAAACTATGAAAAGCTTTATAACGAAGGATTAATTGATCAAACGTTCGCGTTCGACTATACGGAGGAATTCGGCTTTGGCTTTTCCATGATCGGCGGAGATACGAAAGATCCTGACCGCCTTTCTGAAACACTAATGAAAATGGTTCAAGATTTTATTTCCAAACCGCTCTCAAAAGAAGACCTTGAACGAACGAGGAAAAAGAAGATTGGCTCTTTTTTAAGGGCGCTTAATTCACCTGAATTTATCGCCAACCAATTTACACGCTATGAATTTAACGAAATGAATCTTTTTGACGTGATTCCGACATTTGAACAAATAACAGAATCCGATCTTCTCGATGTCATGAAAAATCATTTTGATGAAAAGCAGGCGACCGTTTGTCAAGTGCGCAAAAAAGAGGCATAATACAATTAAAAACATCCCATTCATGGGATGTTTTTAATTGGGGGAGACAAATGAAAAAGTGGGCGTTAATTACCGGTGCAAGTGGGGGGATCGGCTCAAAAATTAGTGAACGGCTCGCGAACCTTGGTTACCATTTAATCATGCACTACCATTCGGCGGATGAGCGCATTTTTAACTTACAAAAGAAATTAATGGATACATATAACAATGAAATTATTTGCCTCAAGGCTGATTTATCAACGAAAGAGGGAGCTTCCTCCCTGCTTTCGGGTATTTACAACCCGATCGATTGCATCGTTCACAATAGCGGTTTAAGCTATTACGGCCTATTTACAGAAATGCTGGATGAAGATATTCAGAAAATGATCCAGGTGAATTTTACAAGTCCGATCACGATTACGAAACATTTATTGCCGGGAATGATTGCGCGAAAAAGCGGGCGTATCATTATCATTTCTTCGATCTGGGGACACTCTGGCGCATCGTGTGAAGTCGTCTATTCAGCCGTGAAAGGCGGCCTTAATACATTTGTCAAGGCGCTGGCAAAAGAGGTGGCGCCGAGTGGCATTTACGTAAATGGCATTGCACCGGGCGCGGTCGACACAAATATGCTTTCGCTTTTTACCGAAGAAGAAAAGTCGCTGATAAAAGAAGAAATTCCGATGAACAGGCTTGGAAGGCCGGAAGAAATAGCGGATATTGTCTCTTTTCTTTGTACCAAGCAGTCTTCTTATGTTAATGGCCATATCATTACAGCGAGTGGTGGCTGGCATTCGTAATTAATTTGCAGGATGATGAATAATTGGGCATTCTTCTTGAAATATTAATCGATGTACCCTATTTTAAGGAGGAAATAACATGTCTGTATTAGATAATTTCGGCCAATGGAAAGATTTCCTTTCTAACCGCTTGCAGCATGCACAAAGCCAGGGAATGGATCAATCTTCTATTTCTAATTTAGCGACTGAAATCGGCGGTTACCTTGCTTCACATGTGGAGCCGAAAAATCCGGAAGAAAAAGTGCTTCAAGAATTATGGCAAGTTGCTGATGATCAGGAAAAACATGCTATTGCTAATATGATGGTTAAACTTGTTCAAAAATAAGACCCGGAGGATGTTAAGAAAAATTCTTAACATCCTTTTATTTTTTCTTTCATAATAAATTGAAATCATATATTATTAATTAATAGATGGACACAGCATTTGTCTGACAACTGATTTCGCCCTATTTTAAAAGAATAGCAAGCGGGTGTTTCTAGCTCAGGGCTTGCAAGAGCGAGGTGAGGCGCCCCGCGCTTTTCTTATATGAAAGAAGGAGATGAGTAATGGAAAAGCAAGAATGGTATTTGGAGTATGAAATACATAAAAACCGGCCTGGATTAATGGGGGATATTTCTTCCCTATTAGGGATGCTTGGCATAAACATAATAACCATTAACGGTGTTGATAATAAACGGAGAGGCATGCTGCTTGTCAGCGACACCCATGAAAAAATAGAACGTCTTGGATCCATTCTCCAATCCATGGATAATATTACAGTGACGAAATTTCGTGTCCCGAAATTGAGAGACCGTTTAGCTGTTCGGCATGGACGTTATATTGAACGGGATGCGGACGATAAAAAGACGTTCCGATTTATCCGCGATGAGCTTGGCCTTTTAGTTGACTTTCTGGCAGAAATTTATAAAGTTGATGGCCATAAATTAATTGGCATTCGCGGAATGCCCAGAGTGGGAAAAACGGAATCCATTGTTGCATCCAGTGTTTGTGCGAACAAACGGTGGGTATTTGTCTCTTCAACTCTTTTGCGCCAAACCGTAAGGACGACTCTTGCAGATGATGAGTATAGTTCGGACCATGTTTATATTATAGACGGGGTGGTGTCTACAAAACGTGCGAATGAAAGACACTGGCAACTCATTCGTGAAGTGATGCGATTGCCTTCTACGAAAGTGGTTGAACACCCTGATATTTTTGTCATGCAAACGGAATATACGATGGACGATTTTGATTATATTATTGAACTTCGAAATGATCGGGATGAAGAAATTACATATGAAGTGATTGATGAAGATGAAGGTTTTTCCGGATTTGAATGATTTTTTACAGTGGTAGGTGGTAAGGTTGTCTGATTTAGGAAACTTTTTAAAACAGAAGCGGGAAGAAAAAGGACTTTCATTAGAGGAACTTCAAACGATAACGAAAATTCAAAAACGGTATTTGCAGGCAATTGAAGAAGGACGGTACGATGTGCTGCCCGGTTCATTTTATGCCAGAGCATTTATTAAAAATTATTGTGAAGCAGTTCATTTAAACTATGAAGAAGTGTTTGAAGAATATGAGAACGATCTACCAAAGTCGGTTAAGGAAGTGACCGAGTATACTCCTCGCTCGGAGAAAACCAGGCAAGTAGAAACGAAAGACGCGATCTTCATTCGTTTTCTTCCGTCTGTCGTCATTGTCGTTGTTGTTCTTGCGCTGTTTCTTGGCATTTGGAAGTTATATCAACATTTTAGTGCAGCGGATCATGTGGAGCAAAAAAACCCGGAAACGGGAATTGAAATGGAAAAAGACAAAAAAGCAAAAGAAGCGGATCGCCTGAAGAAGCAAAAGGAAGAAGAAGCAGCGAAAGTAAATAAGGAGAAGGAAAAAGCGAAAAAAGATGCGGATAAGCCAAAAGGGACATTATCAAAGATTTCAACCGTCGGAAATCGAACGACCTATGAATTGAAAAATACAGATCAATTCAAAGCTGAGGTTACGATGCGGGACGATGCTTACATCGGAATTAAAGGCGATGGGGCATTTATCGTCAATACGACGATCAAAAAAGGCGATAAAGTAAAACGTGATCTTAGCGATAAAAAAGAAGTCGATTTTAACATCGCCAAGAGCCATATGACCGATCTGAAAATTAACGGTCAGCCGATCACATACCCGGTTGAACCGAGTTCAATGATGCATCAACATATTATTATTAAATTTACGAAATCAACACAGCCATAACGTACAAGAGAAGGCCTATATTGGAGGAATTACAGTGAATTTACCGAACAAAATAACCATTTCCAGGGTCATGCTCATTCCCATTTTTTTAATCGTATTGCTCGTGCCTTTTCATTGGGGAACTTTAACAATCGGTTCATGGTCGCTTCCAGTGAACCATTTTGTTGCTGCGCTTATTTTCATTGTGGCATCATGTACAGATTGGATTGACGGTTATTACGCGAGAAAATTCAATCTAGTAACAAACCTTGGGAAATTTCTTGATCCGCTTGCGGATAAATTGCTTGTAACTGCGGCTTTTATATCCCTCGTACAGCTCGGTTTCACCCCGGCCTGGATGGTCATCATTATTATAAGCCGTGAGTTTGCGGTCACAGGCATTCGAACGATCGCTGCAGCAGAAGGGGTTGTCATTGCAGCAAGCCAGGCCGGCAAAGTAAAAACGTGGATTCAAATTATTGCGATTAGCGTTACTCTCTTGCACAATTTCCCATTTGTTTTTATCGGGATCCCGTTTGACCAAATCAGCCTCTGGATAGCGACGGCTATTACCCTTTATTCGGGATGGGATTATTTTATTAAAAACAAAGAAGTCATGTTAAAATCAAAATAGAAGAGAAAACAGGAGCTCATCTCCTGTTTTTTTTCGGCTTAAATAAGGAGGGGCAGTTTATGAATGCTGAAATAATCGCAGTAGGAAGTGAGCTTCTGCTCGGTCAAATCGCCAATACGAATGCGAAGTTTATTTCTGAGCAGTTGGCCGAACTCGGCATCAATGTTTTTTACCATACTGTTGTCGGGGATAATGCGGGACGGCTCGAAGCCGTGTTTGAAAATGCGAAAGACAGGTCCAATCTTATTATTTTTACCGGCGGACTCGGACCGACAAAAGATGATTTAACGAAGGAAACGATTGCAAAAAGCCTCGGCAGAAAACTCGTTTATGATCAAAAGGCGATGGATAACATCGAGGCGTATTTCCGGAAAACGAACCGGGTGATGTCTGAAAATAACCGGAAGCAGGCACTCGTCATCGAAGGAGCCGAGGTACTGGATAATGATTTCGGAATGGCGCCGGGAATGGCTCTTTATGATAACGGGATGACGTACATGTTATTGCCGGGACCGCCCAAAGAAATGGAGCCGATGTTCAGCAATTACGGACGCTCTTTTTTGCTCAGGCAGTTGCCTGACAAGCAGATCATTCATTCACGGGTTTTGCGGTTTTTCGGGATTGGCGAGTCATTGCTTGAAGCGGAATTAGAAGATTTAATTGACGAGCAACAAAATCCGACGATCGCTCCGCTTGCCGGCAATTATGATGTAACGTTAAGGCTAACGGCAAAATTTGCGGATCAAAAAATGGCGGCGCGAGAACTTGATTTGCTGGAAGAAAAAATAAGGGAGCGCGTCGGACAATTTTTGTATGGCTATAATGATATGACACTTGCGGATGCCGCAGTTTCTTTATTAAAGGAAAAAAGCTTGACGGTCGCAGCGGCTGAAAGTTTAACGGGTGGCATGTTCGGCAAAAGCATAACTGATGTTCCAGGCAGCTCCGCTTGTTTTAACGGTTCTGTCGTGTCTTACACGAATGAAGTGAAAAACAAGCTTCTTCACGTACCGCAGGAGTTATTGGCCAGTGATGGCGCGGTAAGCGAGGCATGCGCGAGAGTAATGGCTGAAAATGTCCGGACTATGACTGCATCCAATATCGGCATTAGTTTTACCGGAGTTGCAGGTCCGGGACAAAGCGAAGGAAAAGAGCCAGGGACCGTTTATATCGGAGTCTCAACAGAAGCAGATAGCGTTGTTCATTCGCTCACTCTTTCTGGAAGCAGGCAAGGCGTAAGAGAGAGAACGGTTTATAACGGTTTGTTTTATTTGCTACAAACGGTAAAAGGAATGAAAAAATAATCGAATAAACGTTCGTGAAAATGATTGGCAAATGGTGAAAAAACAGTTATGATAAGAGTGTAGACATACTTAAATTTTTGTCAACGCAACAATTTTAAATATATAAGGAGTGATTTCATGAGTGACCGTAAAGCAGCATTAGAGCAAGCGTTGCGGAACATTGAAAAGCAATTTGGCAAAGGCTCTATCATGAAGCTTGGCGAGCAGGCGGAACAGCGTGTTTCAACGATTTCAAGCGGCTCATTGGCCCTTGACATCGCGCTTGGCGTCGGCGGCTATCCCCGCGGGCGGATTATAGAAGTATACGGGCCTGAATCTTCTGGTAAAACAACCGTAGCGCTTCACGCTATTGCTGAAGTGCAAAAAAATGGTGGACAAGCGGCGTTTATCGATGCCGAACATGCGCTCGATCCTGTTTATGCGCAAAAGCTCGGGGTCAATATTGATGAATTATTGCTTTCACAGCCGGATACGGGTGAACAGGCGCTTGAAATTGCCGAAGCGCTCGTTCGCAGCGGAGCGGTGGACATCATTGTCATCGACTCTGTCGCTGCACTCGTGCCGAAAGCGGAAATTGAAGGTGAAATGGGAGACTCCCATGTCGGGCTTCAAGCTCGCCTAATGTCTCAGGCCCTTCGCAAGCTGTCCGGTGCGATTAATAAATCAAAGACGATCGCTGTGTTTATTAACCAAATAAGGGAAAAAGTGGGCATCATGTTTGGAAATCAACACAAAGCTTCTTAATCGTTAAACAATATCTAACAACTCAAGATTTGCTATCTTTAGAAATTAAATTAAGGGGATAAAGATGGCGGTTAAAGTTGGCAATCGAGTATATAAAAATATTGAACAATGGCAAGTTGATTATATTGTGAAAAACTCTCACAGAAAGTTAAAAGAAGTTGGAGACGAGATTAAATACTTGGTTGTTTATGAAGACGAGTTATTAGATATTGATAATGTAAAGAAGAAGATTAAGGAGTTTACTCTGGGTTTCCCTTGCTAGCGATAGCAAGTTAAAAAACCTTGTGAACCTTATTGCCTAAGGGTGTAGTTAAAAAACTGCTAACGGTGAAGCCCTCCAATTTTTAGGGTAATACCGTGCCAAGCCTCATTAATTTTGATGAGGAAGGTGTAGAGACTACCGAAAAGAGCCGTTTGGCTAACCGAGTAGGGTACAACAGAGGATAGGCTACTGTTGGAAGTGCAAGGCTCTCAAATTATTGAGATGAAGAGATAGTCCGTACTATAGAAATGGTAAATCTATAGAGTTGGCCAGAAACAACCCCCGGCGGTCGAGCTTTGAAGTTCTATTCCTCAGTAAGACTTGAAGTGCGCCGTGCCGAACAATTGAAGCAAGGAACGGATATGGTTGGTAACAAGACGAAGATTAAAGTCGTGAAAAACAAGGTGGCTCCTCCATTTAAACAGGCGGAAGTCGACATTATGTACGGGGAAGGAATTTCCCGCGAAGGAGAAATTCTCGATATCGGCTCCGAGATCGACATCGTTCAAAAGAGCGGAGCGTGGTATTCGTTTGAAGGAGAACGACTCGGCCAGGGCCGTGAAAACGCCAAGCAATTTTTGAAAGAAAATCCGGAAATCGCGGATGAAATCATTGCCCAGATCAGAAACTACCATCAGCTCGGCACGGAAGTAGTTGTTGAAACACCGGGTGCGGAGGAAGAACAACTCGAGTTAACTGAATAAATGATAGGCCGAAGAGTCGCTTGACTCTTCGGCCATTTTAATGCTTGCTATTTTTTAGGGAACGTTCTATCATGATAGTTTTGACAACTCTTGACAACGCATTTTTTCAACTATAAAATAAAATTATATTTTGATTTCCTATGAAATTAAAAAATATACCATTAACATGTTTACGGCAAGACTTGTGCACAACACTTTGTTACACGAAGACGTTCTTGACTCAGTAAAAAAAGTAGATAGCAAGAGGAGGTGGAAAAATGGACAACATTTTCGTATTCATCTCCAGTTTGCTTGTCTCACTAGGTGTCGGTGCAGTTGTCGGATATCTTGTTAGAAAGTCTATTGCTGAAGCGAAAATTTCGAGCGCGGAAACTGCTGCTGCTCAAATCGTTGAAGAAGCGAAACGCGAAGCGGAAGCAAGCAAAAAAGAAGCCCTTCTAGAAGCGAAGGATGAAATTCACAGACAAAGAACAGAAGCCGAGCGAGACATTCGCGATCGCAGAAATGAGCTTCAAAAACAAGAACAACGATTGGTTCAAAAAGAAGAGATTCTCGACAGAAAAAGTGAAACCCTTGACAAAAAAGAAGAAACATTGGACAAGAGGGAGGAGTCTCTCACCAAAAAACAACGACAAATTGAAGAGATGGAAAGCAAAGTGGAGGAACTGCTTAACGAGCAGCAAAGAGAATTGGAACGCATCTCCGGATTTACACGCGAGGAAGCAAAAGTCATCATCATGAATGAAGTGGAAAAAGAAACGACACATGAAATGGCGATGATGGTGAAGGAAATCGAAACTCGCGCGAAGGAAGAAGCGGATAAGAAAGCGAAAGAAATCCTTTCTCTAGCCATTCAGCGATGCGCGGCTGACCACGTTGCTGAAACGACCGTTTCCGTCGTTAACCTTCCAAATGACGAAATGAAAGGTCGTATTATTGGTCGTGAAGGCCGTAACATTCGAACACTTGAAACATTAACAGGTATCGATCTTATTATTGACGATACGCCTGAAGCGGTTATTTTATCAGGATTCGATCCAATACGAAGAGAAATCGCCCGCATGGCTCTGGACAAATTGGTTCAAGATGGCCGCATTCATCCTGCGAGAATCGAGGAAATGGTTGAAAAATCTCGCCGTGAAGTGGACGAATACATTCGGGAAGTTGGTGAACAGACCACATTTGAAGTTGGCGTTCACGGTTTGCATCCGGATTTAATTAAAATTTTAGGACGTTTAAAATACCGAACAAGCTATGGCCAAAATGTATTAAACCACTCGAAGGAAGTTGCGTATCTTGCCGGTTTAATGGCTGCGGAGATCGGGGAAGATGTTCATTTAGCAAGACGAGCAGGATTGCTTCATGATATCGGAAAGGCAATTGACCATGAAGTTGAAGGGAGCCACGTTGACATTGGTGTCGAACTAGCGACAAAATATAAAGAACACCCTGTTGTCATCAATGCCATTGCCTCTCATCATGGAGATACCGAGCCGACTTCGATCATCGCAATTTTAGTAGCAGCGGCTGATGCATTGTCTGCTGCAAGACCGGGCGCAAGAAGAGAAACGCTCGAGACATACATCAGGCGTTTGGAGAAATTGGAAGAAATCTCGGAATCATTCGAAGGTGTGGAAAAATCATTTGCAATCCAGGCCGGACGTGAAATTCGTATCATGGTCAAACCTGACATGGTTGATGATTTAGCTTCATATCGTTTAGCTCGTGATATCACGAAGAAAATCGAAAATGAACTGGATTATCCGGGACATATAAAAGTAACTGTAATTCGTGAAACAAGAGCTGTTGAGTACGCAAAATAAAGTGGTCCAGTCACCACTTTATTTTGTTTTTATATAAGAAATTTTAGGAAATGCTAGTAGTTGCAAGAAGGATAGAAAAGGAGATTTTCATGAGAATATTGTTTGTTGGTGATGTGGTTGGTGCACCGGGAAGAAAGATGATCCATACATATTTGCCAAAACTGAAAAAGAAATTTCAACCGACCGTTACCATTGTCAATGGTGAAAATGCCGCACACGGGCGAGGAATTACGGAAAAAATAGCGAAAGGGTTTCTTGAGGATGGTGCACAGGCAATAACGCTTGGCAACCATGCCTGGGACAATAAAGAAATTTTTGAAATCATTGATAGCATCCCGCAAATGGTTCGCCCCGCTAATTTTCCGAAAGGGACTCCCGGTAAAGGAGCGATGATCGTCAAGGTAAATAAGCTTGAAATTGGCATTATTAATTTGCAGGGGCGGACGTTTTTGCCGCCGCTCGATTGCCCGTTTGAAAAGGCAGAACAGCTTGTTTTTGAACTTAAAAAAAGAACGCCATTTATCTTTGTTGATTTTCATGCGGAAGCGACGAGTGAAAAACAGGCGATGGGATGGTTTTTAGACGGGAAAGTATCGGCCGTCGTCGGAACACATACGCACGTACAAACGGCCGACCATCGCATTTTGCCTAAAGGAACCGCCTACTTGACAGATGTAGGGATGACAGGGCCGTATGACGGTATACTTGGAATGGATCGCGATGCCGTGTTAAAAAAATTTTTAACAAGCCTTCCGGTGAGGTTTGAAGTGGCCAGCGGAAGGGAACAGTTAAGTGGGGTCATTATAGATTGCGATGATAAAACCGGACTCGCTGTTTCCATCCAACCATTCGTCATTAATGAAGATCATCCATTTTTTGAATAAAAAATAGAGTTTCTTATCCGGTTGGCAGGAATACGAGCCGTTTAGAGTGAATATAGTAGAATTGGTATAATATCTCTAAGGAGGTACAAAATAATGGAAATATTAAAAGTTTCAGCAAAGTCCAACCCCAACTCTGTAGCTGGTGCACTTGCCGGTGTTCTCCGTGAACGCGGGGGCGCGGAAATTCAAGCGATTGGGGCCGGTGCATTAAACCAAGCCGTTAAGGCAGTAGCGATTGCACGAGGGTTTGTAGCGCCGAGTGGAGTTGACCTCATTTGTATTCCTGCATTCACCGACATCTTGATTGACGGGGAAGAACGTACCGCCATTAAATTAATTGTAGAACCGCGTTAAATGAAAAATATAGTGAATTAGCTGCCTGTTTACTTCAAGTTCGAGTAAACAGGCTTTTTCCGTGCAGAAAAATGGCGTGAAGAGATTCTACCTGTTATCCTAAGAGTAAAGGCAAAGTATGGGGGGCAAGGAGATGAAGATATTTGATGCGCATTGCGATGTCCTGTTAAAAATGTGGCTCAACCCACAGATCGCTTTTGAGAATGAGAAATCCTTACATATTACGTTAGACCATTTGAAAAAAACCGGAGCAAAAGTCCAATGTTTTGCCATTTTTGTCCCCGATCATGTGAGCGGGCCTGAGAAGTTTCATGTCGCATTGCAAATGGTTGATATTTTCTACTCCAAAATTGTTGAAGCGTATGATGAAATGAAGTTAGTGACATCAAAACGAGAAATAGAGGCGCTCGAAAGTGGCGAGATTGGCGCGTTTTTGACGCTTGAAGGCTGCGACTCGATTGGGGACGATTTATCGAAGCTGCGCATTTTGCATCGCCTTGGCGTAAGGAGCATCGGATTGACATGGAACCATGCCAATCTGGTTGCGGACGGCATTATGGAGGAAAGAGGAGCCGGGCTCACCACTTTCGGGAAGGAAGTTGTCCGGCTGAACAATGAGCTCAAATTGTGGACCGATGTGTCCCATCTTTCGGAAAAAGGATTCTGGGATGTAATGGAGGAAGGGAAATACGTTATCGCTTCTCATTCAAATAGCAAAAAGCTCTGTCCTCATCCAAGAAACTTAACCGATGAACAAATCAAAAGTTTAATCAAGCGTGACTCCATCATTGGCGTTACCTTTGTGCCGAAATTTCTTGCAAGTGAACAAAAAGCGAGCCTGACAGATGTCCTGCGCCATATCGAGCATATTTGTTCTTTAGGCGGGGAAAAGAACATTGGATTCGGCTCGGATTTCGATGGCATTACCGATACACCTGCCCAGCTTGAACATTACGGGAAATATGAGAAATTAATTAATGAACTCTTGAAACACTATAATGAAACGTTAGTAAAAGGATTTTGCTTCGACCATTTTGCCCGCCAACTTCCCGAATAAAAGAATACTTGCAATTTTATAAAGTTAGGTCTAGAATTGAAGGCGTTTAGACGTATTTTTTTCCTTTCTTAATAGGATTTTTACAATATGATATGGAATTTTTAAATGAACGAATGTTTGAATGAATCAAAGGGGTGGAGACATGATTGATCAACTTTCATGGAAAGTTGGCGGACAACAGGGTGAAGGTATTGATAGCACCGGAGAAATCTTTGCAAGCGTATTAAACCGGTTAGGCTATTACCTGTATAGTTATCGTCACTTTTCTTCGCGTATTAAAGGGGGACATACGAACAATAAAATTCGTGTAAGCACGAAAGAGATGCGTTCGATTTCTGATGATTTAGACATTTTAGTTGCATTTGACCAGGAAACGATTGATGTGAACGTCCATGAATTGCGGGATGGCGGGATCGTTATCGGGGATGCGAAATTCAATCCAACCGTTCCGGATGATGCAAACGTAAGACTATTTGCCGTTCCTTTTACTGAAATCGCCAATGAACTTGGAACGTCTTTAATGAAAAACATGGTTGCGATTGGTGCAACGAGCGCCGTTTTAGGTCTGCCTGCTGAAGGATATGCTGAAGTAGTTGAAGAGATCTTTTCAAGAAAAGGCGCAAAAGTTGTGGAAAAGAATATGGAAGCGATTCGAAAAGGCGCCGAATATTTTAACGAAATCGCAGGAGGTCCGATCGAAGGATTTAAGCTAAACAAGGCGGATGGGAAAAAGCGCATGTTTATGATCGGAAATGATGCGATATCTCTCGGATTTATCGCGGGCGGTGTTCGTTTTATGGCTGCTTACCCGATTACCCCGGCTTCTGAAATTATGGAATATTTAATCAAAAAACTGCCGAAATTCGGGGGGACTGTTATTCAAACAGAAGATGAGATTGCGGCGTGCACGATGGCGATTGGCGCTAACTATGCAGGTGTGCGCACGATTACATCTTCCGCAGGTCCTGGCCTTTCTTTAATGATGGAATCGATCGGGCTTTCCGGCATGACGGAAACGCCGCTCGTCGTTGTCGATACACAGCGTGGAGGTCCAAGTACGGGGCTTCCAACAAAACAGGAACAATCCGACTTGATGCAAATGATTTATGGTACACATGGGGAAATCCCGAAAGTTGTTATGGCTCCAAGTACGGCCGAAGAAGCCTTTTACGATGCCATTGAAGCATTAAACATTGCCGAAGAATACCAGTGCCCGGTTATTCTTTTATCAGATTTACAGCTGTCTTTAGGCAAACAAACCGTTGAGCCGTTTGATTATAGCAAAATTGAAATTCGCCGCGGGACGTTAGATATTAATCGAGAGCTCCCGGACCTTGAAGGGAATTATTTTAAGCGGTATGAAGTAACAGAGAGCGGCATTTCCCCTCGTGTGATTCCAGGAATGAAAAATGGCGTCCACCATGTAACGGGTGTTGAACATGATGAGACAGGAAAACCGTCTGAAGTAGCTGCAAACCGCCAGGCGCAAATGGACAAGCGGCTTCGTAAATTGGCGAATCTCAAATTCAATACGCCTGTTTATAAAAACGCTCCACATGAAGAAGCGGATGTCCTGTTAGTTGGATTCAACTCGACAAGGGGCGTCATTGAAGAAGTGATCCCTCGCTTAGAAGCGGAAGGCTTAAAAGTCAATCATGCCCATATTCGTTTAATCCACCCGTTCCCGGTAGATGAAATGAAACCGCTTGTCGATCGCGCGAAAAAAGTCATCGTGATTGAAAACAACGCAACAGGTCAGCTTGCCAGCATTTTAAAAATGAATTTAAATTCGCATGAAAAAATGGCAAGCATTACAAAGTATGACGGCAACCCGTTCTTGCCTCAAGAAGTATTCAACAAATGCAAGGAGCTGGTCTAATTGGCAACGTTTAAAGACTTCCGTAATAATGTGAAACCTAACTGGTGTCCTGGTTGTGGGGATTTCTCTGTGCAAGCAGCCATCCAGCGTGCGGCGGCAAATGTCGGTCTGGAACCTGATAATTTAGCGGTCATATCCGGAATTGGATGCTCAGGCCGTATTTCCGGGTATATTAAATCATATGGCCTTCACGGAATTCATGGACGTGCGCTCCCGATCGCCCAGGGGGTAAAAATGGCAAACCGCGATTTGACAGTAATCGCTTCAGGCGGTGACGGTGACGGGTTTGCAATCGGAATGGGCCATACTGTTCATGCGATTCGCCGAAATATCGATATTACGTATATTGTCATGGACAATCAGATTTATGGATTAACAAAAGGGCAAACCTCTCCTCGTTCTGAAGTTGGCTTTAAAACGAAAAGCACGCCGCAAGGTTCCGTCGAGCCAGCGATCGGTGTAATGGAACTGGCATTAACAGCCGGGGCTACATTCGTTGCCCAGAGCTTTTCGACCGATTTAAAAGAACTGACTTCCATAATTGAGGAAGGAATTAAACATAAAGGATTTTCTTTAATCAATGTGTTCTCGCCATGCGTCACATACAACAAAGTAAATACGTATGATTGGTTTAAAGAGCATTTGACGAGCCTTAGCACGATAGAAGGCTATGATTCTTCCAACCGGATGATGGCGATGCAAACCTTAATGGAACATAATGGGCTTGTCAAAGGGATCATTTATCAAGATAAAGAGAAGCCTTCTTATCAAGATCTCCTACACGGTTACAGCAAAGAAGCACTCGCGACAGCCGATCTGTCCATTTCGGAAGAGCAATTTAACGAACTCGTTGCTGAATTTATGTAAAACAACCCTCCGTCCTGGAGGGTTGTTTTATTTCAAGCTATTTTCTGCTATAATAGTAAAGTTGACAATAGGTTACTTGCAAGGAGGTATGACAATGAGTGATAAAACAACTCCTGTTATAAATAAAAATGAAACGAAAGATTACTCACAATATTTTCAAACGACATACCAGCCTCCATCTTTAAAAGATGCCAAAAAACGCGGAAAAGAAGAAGTGAAGTTTTTAAAGGACTTCTCCATTCCCGAAGATATGAAATCAATCGGTGCTGGGAAAAAGTTTTATATTCGCACATATGGCTGCCAAATGAATGAACATGATACGGAAGTTATGGCGGGTATTTTAACCGAAATGGGCTATGAACCGACAACCGATGTTAAATGTGCCGACGTCATCCTTTTAAATACGTGCGCTATTCGAGAAAATGCGGAAAATAAAGTGTTTGGCGAGCTTGGCCATTTGAAACCGTTAAAGCTTGAAAAGCCAGATATTCTTCTCGGCGTGTGTGGCTGCATGTCGCAAGAAGAATCGGTCGTTAATAAAATTTTACAAAAACATCAACATGTCGATATGATTTTCGGCACACACAACATCCATCGCCTGCCGCAAATCATTAAAGAAGCAATGCTCGCCAAAGAGATGGTTGTTGAAGTCTGGTCGAAGGAAGGAGACATTGTTGAGAACCTTCCTCGTGTCCGAAAAGGAAATATTCAAGCCTGGGTGAACATTATGTACGGCTGTGATAAGTTTTGTACGTATTGCATCGTCCCATATACGCGCGGTAAAGAGCGAAGCCGCCGACCGGAGGATATTATTCAGGAAGTTCGCCATCTTGCAGCCCAGGGCTATCAAGAAATTACCCTGCTCGGACAAAACGTCAATGCATATGGCAAAGATTTGGAAGATATCGAGTATGGTCTTGGCGACTTAATGGATGAAATCCGCAAAATCGATATTCCGAGAATCCGTTTTACAACGAGCCATCCACGTGATTTTGATGATCGCCTGATCGAAGTGCTCGCAAAAGGCGGAAACCTTGTCGAACATATTCATTTGCCTGTTCAGTCCGGAAATAATGATATTTTGAAAATAATGGCTCGCAAATACACGCGTGAGCACTATCTTGAGCTCGTCCGTAAAATTAAAAAAGCGATTCCGAATGTCGTCTTAACGACGGATATTATCGTTGGCTATCCAAATGAAACAGAAGAGCAATTCCAGGATACGTTATCATTAGTGAAAGAAGTAGAATACGACTCTGCCTATACGTTTATCTATTCACCTAGAGAAGGGACACCTGCGGCAAAAATGAACGATAATGTACCGCTTGAAGTAAAACGGGATCGCCTTGCTCGCTTAAACAATGTATTAAATGAAATTTCACTGCGAAAAAATCTTGCTTACAAAGATAAAGTCGTTGAAGTACTTGTTGAAGGCGAAAGTAAAAAAAATCCTGATGTTCTCTCCGGCCATACGACGGGTAATAAACTTGTTAACTTTAAAGGGCCAAAATCGTTAATTGGAAAAATCGTAAAAGTGAAGATAACAGATCCGAAAACGTGGACGTTAAATGGAGAATTGGTTGAAGAAACTCTAGGAGTGATTGGCGGATGACGTATACGAGAAAAGAGATTTTAGATAAAACGGAAGAACTTGCAAAGATGATTGCCAATACAGAAGAGGTTGCCTTTTTCAAACGGGCGGAAGAGCAAATTAATGAAAACAAAAAAGTAGCCGCATTGATGGGCAAAATTAAAAACTTGCAAAAAGAAGCCGTTAATCTAAGGCATTATGGCAAACATGAGGCGTTAAAAGAAACAGAAGCGAAAATTGATCAATTAATGAAGGAACTTGACGATATTCCGATTGTCCAGGAATTTAAGCAATCCCAGCTTGAAGTGAACGACATTTTGCAAATGGTTTCTCATACGATCACAAATACGGTAACAGAGGAAATTATTGTTTCTACTGGCGGGGATGTCCTCGCAGGAACGACCGGATCGGCTACTTTTCCCGGCAGCTGTCCTACCGATGGCTGTGAACGCTAAAAAGGCGCTTTATGCGTCTTTTTTTACATATTGAATAAAAAAATAGTAATCCCTCTATAAAAATTGGTCACCATTTTATCCAATTACATAAACTGTAGTAATGAGTTTATGAAATGCACTTTTTTAGGCACAATCATTATTTGCCCTGCATAGGATGAAATGAAGATTGGAAGAGGAGGGATTAAGTCTATGTCAAACATAGATCATGGTCTTAATTACAGAGAGATTATTTGTAAGGCTGTTTGTGGAAAAGGGCGAAAATTCTCTCAAGCGACACATACGATTGCACCGCCTCACAAACCTACCAGCATATTAGGTTGCTGGATTATTAATCATCAGTATAAGGCGAAAAAAATCGATGATACGGTCGAAGTGGAAGGACAGTATGACATTAACGTATGGTATTCTCACCATAACAATACGAAAACAGAAGTTGTAACGGACACTGTAAAATATAAAGATGTCGTTGTACTTTCTGTAAAAGATGAAAATGCAGTCGGGGAAGATTATGAGGTAGTTGCCCGTGCCATTCAACAACCGAATACATTAGAGGCGACCATTTCGCCAAACGGGAATAAAATTATTGTACAGGTCGAACGTGAATTTATTTGTGAAATTATTGGTGAAACGAAAGTATGCGTTTATGTGAATCCAGAAGGTTGTGTTGAAGCGGAAGAGGAAAAAGATTGGGAGTATGAAGTGGAAGATGAGGATTTTGAAGATTTAGATCCTAACTTCCTAATTGGAGAACTGGAAGAATAATCAACAAGGAAGAAACCTTTTCTTCCTTGTTTTTTCTTTAAGTTAAAAATGGCTGTGTTATAATGAATAATTGAAGTAGAATAAAGAGGTTAGGTGGAAACATGGCACAATACACACCAATGATTCAACAATATTTATCAGTGAAGGCAGCCCATCAAGATGCCTTTTTATTTTTTCGCTTAGGCGATTTTTATGAAATGTTTTTTGAGGATGCCATTAAAGCTTCACAAATACTTGAAATTACGTTAACAAGCAGGGACGGCGGAGATGGCGGGAGAATTCCGATGTGCGGAGTTCCTCATCATTCAGCCGCAAATTATATAAAGCGTCTCGTCGAAGAAGGGCATAAAGTAGCCATTTGCGAACAGACGGAAGATCCAAAAGCGACAAAAGGGGTTGTGAAACGAGAAGTCGTTCAAATTATCACCCCGGGAACAGTTATGGAAAATAGTCTGTTAAACGAAACCGAAAATAATTATATTGCAGCAGCGGATGCTAGAGATAACAAATTTGCGATTCTTTTATGCGATTTATCAACCGGTGAAATGAAAGGGTACATATTAAGCGGCGACACGTCCCAATTGATGCAGGAATTATATACGCATCATGCAAAGGAAGTACTGTTGTCTAAACCGTTATTTGACGAGATGGGTCCCGCGTTAAAACAGCAGTATGGCATTATCTCTTCTCAGATAGAAGAAGCAACCATTCCGGATCCTTTTGCTAAGCTTGTACAAGAAGTTGGCGATCCGTTGTTACTAAAAGCGTGCGGACGACTGTTCCATTATTTCATTCACACACAAAAACGGTCACTGGACCATCTTCAACCCGTTGTCGTCCAACAAATGGAAGAGTATATGAAACTTGATGGTTTTTCAAAACGGAATCTTGAATTAGTTGAAACCATCCGTTCAAAAGGAAAGAAAGGCTCGTTATTGTGGCTGCTTGATAAAACGGTAACCGCGATGGGCGGACGCCGGTTGAAACAATGGATTGAACAACCGCTTCTCGTCCCTGAATTGATTGAGAGACGATTAAATGTAGTGGAAGAATTACTGAACGAACTGTTTATTCGCCAGGAATTAAGGGAACAGTTAAAAAACGTTTACGATATGGAACGGCTTTCCGGCAAAGTTTCATTCGGCAACGTAACGGCAAGAGACTTGATTCAACTTAAATTATCTCTCCAGAGCGTACCGGCTATCCGTTCTCTCGTCGCTCAATTAAATGATCCGTACTCAAAAAGGCTAGCGGAAGAAATGGATCCACACGAGGAGCTGTGCGAGTTTCTTGAAAAGGCGATTCATGATGACCCGCCACTTTCGATTAAAGATGGAGGGATTATTAAAGATGGCTATCATAAGGAACTTGACCAGTATCGGGATGCTTCAATAAATGGAAAGACGTGGATTGCAAAACTGGAACAAAGAGAACGAAATGAAACGGGAATTCGCTCTCTGAAAGTCGGTTATAATAAAATTTTCGGCTACTTTATTGAAGTGACGAAAGCGAATCTATCATCTGTTCCGGAAGGCCGTTATGAAAGGAAGCAAACATTGGCAAATGCCGAACGGTTCGTTACACCGGAATTGAAGGAAAAAGAAAAACTTATCGTGGAAGCTGAAGAAAAAATTGTTGATCTTGAATATGAACTTTTCCTTTCTGTTCGCGAACAAGTAAAAAGCTATATTGCAAGTTTGCAATTGCTTGCAAAACAGCTTAGCGAGCTTGACGTGCTTCAAAGCTTTGCGACGATCAGTGAGGAACAGCATTACACAAAACCAGTCATCTCAAAAAATAAGACGATTCGCATTAAAGGCGGCCGCCATCCTGTTGTCGAGAAAGTAATGAATGCACAGGAATATGTAGCCAACGATATTTTCATGAATGAAAAAAGAAACATGCTTCTAATTACCGGGCCGAACATGGCAGGTAAAAGTACGTATATGAGGCAATTAGCTTTAACGGCGGTTATGATGCAAATCGGTTGCTTTGTCCCTGCAGATGAAGCGGAATTGCCGCTCTTTGATCAAATTTTTACGAGAATCGGTGCCGCTGATGATCTTGTTGGCGGTCAGAGCACGTTTATGGTTGAAATGCTTGAGACGAACTATGCCTTGAACAAAGCGACCGAAAATAGTTTAATATTGCTTGATGAAATAGGCAGGGGTACATCTACCTATGATGGGATGGCACTTGCCCAATCCATCATTGAATACATTCATGATCATATTGGAGCAAAAACATTATTCTCCACACATTATCACGAATTGACGGTGCTGGAAAAAGAGTTAAAAACGTTGAAAAATGTATTTGTCTCTGCGGTTGAAGAGGACGGGAAACTCGTATTTCTTCATAAAGTGATCGATGGACAGGCTGATAAAAGCTTCGGGATTCATGTCGCACAGCTTGCGGATATGCCGGATACGGTTATTGAACGGGCGAAAAGCATCTTAAATGAGTTAGAAGCGGGTTCTATCACCCAATCAGCAGCTGAAACAAAGAAGGAAGAGCCGGCTCAACTTTCCTTATTTGAAGAAGAGGAAGTTCCAAAAAGGAGAAAAAGAGATTCCGAAGTCATTTCTCTTTTAAAAAATATGAATATCCTTGAAATGACTCCTCTTGCTGCATTAAATGCATTATATGAATTGCAAAAGAAAGTAAAATAGGAAGTGGTCAAGTGGGAAAAATTGTCCAGTTGGATGATCTCCTTTCTAACAAAATCGCGGCAGGTGAAGTCGTTGAACGGCCGGCATCGGTGGTTAAAGAGCTTGTCGAAAATTCAATTGATGCGAATTCAACAAGAATTGAAATTGAACTTGTAGAAGGCGGGCTTTCATCTATTCGCGTTATTGATAACGGAGACGGTATCGAAGCCGATGATGTCAGGCTTGCCTTTAGCCGTCATGCAACGAGTAAAATAAAAAATGAACATGATTTATTCCAGATTCGGACGATGGGATTTAGAGGGGAAGCTCTTCCGAGTATCGCTTCCGTTTCTCATGTAGAAATGAAAACATGCACAGGGGATGGACCAGGATGCGCCGTAAAAATAATAAACGGTGAAATTGACTCGATTTCTCAGGCAAAAGCTCGAAAAGGAACAGACATTACCGTCAGCAACTTGTTTTATAATACTCCGGCACGTTTAAAGCATATGAAAACGGTAAACACTGAACTTGGCAACATTACTGACGCCGTCAACCGCCTGGCACTTGCGAATCCCGACATTTCGTTTCGATTGAAACATAATGATAAAGAGATGCTTTCAACAAGCGGGAACGGTCAGCTGCTTCACGTGATTGCCGCCGTGTATGGAATGGGAATCGCGAAAAATATGATACCGTTTCAAGCACAATCGCTTGATTATGAAATTCGCGGATTTATTGGAAAGCCAGAATTGAACAGAGCGTCAAGAAATTATATTTCGTTGTTTATGAATGGAAGATATATTAAAAATTATGTGGTGCAAAAAGCCGTTTTAAATGCGTATCATACGTTTCTGCCAATTGGTAGATTTCCTGTTGTTATTTTATCAATCACGATGGATCCAACCATTATTGACATAAATGTTCATCCTTCAAAGCTAGAAGCGAGATTAAGCAAGGAGCCCGAACTTTGCCAGTTAGTTCAAGACGCCATCAGAAACACGATTCGAAAGCAAACATTAATTCCAGAGCCGCTAAAGCCGAAAAAGAAAACCGCTTTTTCGGAACAGCCGTCCTTCCATTTCGAACACAATCTTGGTCCGGCTAAAGAACAAGAGTTTCGTCCAACTGAAAATAAAGAAGCCCGGGCGGAGACTAAGAGCAAAGTTGCCTATCCGCCTTCACCGCCAAAATGGGAAGAAAAAGTAATTGAAACACCAGCGGAAGAGATGAGAGAAGAAGAAATTATCGTAAATAACGAATGGCCGGATGAAAATGAGCTGGAAAATAAACAGCCGAAAATTCCGCCGATGTATCCAATCGGACAAATGCACGGAACGTATATATGCGCACAAAATGAGCATGGCCTCTATTTAATTGATCAACATGCTGCCCAGGAACGCATGAAATACGAATTTTTTAAAGAAAAAGTTGGCAAGGTCGCATCTGAATTACAAACATTAATGGTTCCTTACACTTTTCAATTTACGAACAAAGAATGTATGATTATAAACGACCATATTGAAATGCTTCAGGAAGTTGGCGTGTTTCTTGAACCGTTTGGCCAAAATACGTTTATTGTAAGAGAACATCCTCAATGGTTTCCGAAAGGATTTGAAAAAGAAACGATGGAGGAAATTATTCAGCAAGTGATTGATGATAAAAGGGCGGATATAAAAAAATTGAGGGAAAAAGCGGCCATTATGATGTCATGCAAAGGATCGATTAAAGCCAATCGCCATTTGCGAAATGATGAGATATTTCAATTGCTCGAAGATCTTAGAAACACATCCGATCCGTTTACTTGCCCGCATGGAAGGCCGATCATCATTCATTTTTCTACTTATGAACTGGAAAAAATGTTCAAGCGGGTGCAATAAAAAATGGCTAAAGCTAACTCGACGTCCGAAGACTAGATCCCGAAACCGTCGAATGGGCGACATATTTTCATAAATTAAAAAGAAAATGCAAGGGAGTAACGATGAAAGAAAAACTTGTCGTAATTGTTGGTCCAACTGCCGTCGGGAAAACGAAGATGAGCGTTGAACTTGCAAAAGCGTTAAATGGTGAAATTATAAGCGGTGATTCAATGCAAATTTATCGCGGGATGGATATTGGCACTGCGAAAATTACCCATGAAGAAATGCAAGGCATCCCTCATTATTTAATTGATATAAAAGATCCGACAGAACCTTTTTCCGTGGCGGAATTTCAGGAACGTTCGCGAAAGCTTATCAACGAAATTAACAAAAGGGGAAAGGTTCCGATTATTGTAGGGGGCACGGGGCTGTACATCCGCTCAGTGACCCATCACTATGAATTTTCATCAGCTGGATATGATGAAAACTATCGTGCCGAGCTTGAAGCTTATGCTAAAGAGCATGGCGCTGATAAATTGCATGAGCGGCTGAAAAACATTGATCCTGAGAGCGGTAAACGAATCCATCCAAATAATATAAGACGGGTCATTCGTGCACTCGAAATTCATCATGTGACCGGAAATACGATGACCGAAAAGTTAAATGCCCAAGAAACGGAACATGTATATGACGATTGCATCATCGGTTTAACGATGGAACGAGAGCTGTTATATGAAAGAATCAATAAACGGGTGGATGAAATGATCCGGCTCGGTTTAGTGGATGAAGCAAAACGCCTTTATGATAGAGGCGTCCAAAATTGCCAGTCTGTGCAAGCTATTGGCTATAAGGAGATTTATTCCTATTTAAAAGGAGAGGTTACGCTCGAGACAGCGATCGAACTTTTAAAAAGAAACTCCCGGCGCTATGCCAAACGACAATTCACGTGGTTTAAAAATCAAATGGATGTAAAATGGTTTGATATGACGGACTTGAAATTTTACGAAAAATTTAAGGAAATCCGTCATTACATAGAAGGGAAATTGAATCTATTGTAGAATGAATAAGGGGAATGCCTAAAGAGGAGGACGTTTATATGAAGCAACCAATCAATATCCAGGATCAATATTTGAATCAACTCCGTCGGGAAAATATTTATGTAACGGTATATTTATTAAATGGATTTCAATTAAAAGGCTTGGTAAAAGGGTTCGATAATTTTACGGTTATCCTTGAGTCTGAAGGAAAGCAACATTTAATATATAAGCATGCGATCTCAACATTTACACCACACCGCCCTGTCGAATTACCTGCTGAAAACCAATGAGAATGCGTAACCTGCATACGCCAGACTGAAGAAACCCGGAGTAATCAATGATTACTCCGGGTTTCTTATATTTTTTTCAAGATAGTTAATATAACGGTTCAGGCTTAATGGCGTTTTAAAGCCAAATTGCTTTTGCACTTTTTCCACATTTTCCTCCTGCTTAAGCAGTCGAAGAATGCAAGTTCGTCTCATATGTTGAGCACTGATCCCTTTCCGTAAATTCGCGCGGGCAACTTCAAGGCGGATCATTTTTTGCACTGCTATTTCGGTTAATGGCTTCGGAGATTCCAACTTATAATCCCAACGAAATGTCCCCCTTTGAAAATCGAATGCCACAAATAATGGATCGTTCGTATACAGTCTCGGCCGAACCGACTCTGGAATGGTCTCATAATACGAAAAAAGCAATGTTTGATCACTTCGGTTTAAATAAATCGGACGGGACACGCTCGTCTCAGAATGAACGTTTATTCGTCCAGAAGTCAGAGCGACTTGTTTCATCGTTATCGATACAAGTTCTTGCAATGTTAAGCCATAATGGTATAGCAAAGTAAAAATTGCCTTATTCCGGTCAATGAGAAGATAACGGTATTTCAGCTGATTTTCGGTTAAATCGTCCAATGAGGCGAGTGTTTGTACTAACTTTTCGGCCTCTTCTTCTGTCATAAAATCCGTTTCACAAAACGGTGCCTCATCATCAAATTCTAGATGTAGTTGATCAACAGGATTTGAAGAAAGATTTCCTTTCATCATTTCAAAACGAATGAACTGTTTCAAAACGGTCATAATTCTTTTTAATGTTTTTGGAGAATATTTTCGTTGTTCTGATAAAAAGTGGAAATAAGAAAGGTAATCTTCAATTGTCAATGATTGAAACATGTCGTATGTATCTGCATTTTTTTTCACTTTCATCCATGCAAAAAAATCGTTTAAATCGTAAAAATAGCGTTTGACCGTACTTTCTTGTCTTCCTTTTCGAATCAATTGCTCTAAATAATCGCGTGCGTATATGGGGAGTGTATTAATAAGCTGATTCATACGTCCCTCCACGTGTCCTTTTAACCCATTATAACGCTTTTTTTACAAAAATGAATAATTCCATTTTGATGTTAAAAACTAATATAAGAAAGTGAGGGTTTCCATATGCGAAAAGCAGTCATTGTATTAGGTATTTTTCTTACCATTTCGGCCTGCAGCACGAAAAATAATGCGGGAAGTGAAACAAGGACAAATGATAATGAGCCGAATAAAGTGAGCTCCATTGAACATCACACGCCGAATACGAAAGAAAAAAGCTATGAGGTTGAAAACGCAAAGCAAATTGTCGCTCTTGCAAAGACGGTTGACGGTGTAAAAAATGCACATGTTATCGTAAGCGGCATCTATACAGCAGTCGGTATTGAGCCTACAAGAGCATTGACGAAAAATGAAGATGAACGGCTTCGTCAAAATGTTTACGATGCGATTAGAACGGATTCTCACGGAAGAAATGCCGCGATTACAACAAACCCTGAATATGTCAAAAAAATCAATGAACTTGGCATTATAGCGATGAAAGGGCACAATCAACAATTAAAGCATACTATTTTCGATGAACTCGGAACTTTAATCGGAAAAATCCCGCCACTGCCGAACCAGGCAAAAACGACAAAACCAAAAGACATTCATTTAAACCGCAAACAGGAAAGACAAGGAAGAAATTTATATGACTAAATCCGTTAAAAGCTATTCATATTTGCATGAATAGCTTTTTTCTCTATTTCGGAAACGGGCTTTTGCTGATTCCTGCGAAATAAATAAAGACGAGCGGAATACATTAGTAAAGATACTTGAACTTAGGCATTTGTCACAAGTTTTAGAGTCATGCGTATAATGAAGTCAGATAGATAAAGAGAGGTGTTTCTCTTGCATGATTCAATGACAGTTAAAAACAAAACGCAAATTAATATCGTATTGAACCAGCAAAAGGAAAAGTTGAAGACGGAAAGTGCTTTATTTGTAAAAGAAGAAAAGCTTGATAAACATTTGCCTCTAAAGAAAGTGGAAAAAGAATTAAGCGCACTTGTTGGCATGGAAGAGTTAAAGCAAATAGTGAAAGAGATTTATGCATGGCTGTATGTCAATAAATGCAGAGAAGAACAAAATTTAAAAGTCGAGAAACAAGTGCTTCATATGATGTTCAAAGGAAATCCGGGAACGGGAAAAACGACTGTAGCAAGGCTGTTAGGCCACTTGTTTTACGAGATGAATGTCTTGTCAAAAGGGCATCTAATTGAAGCGGAAAGGGCGGATCTGGTTGGCGAATATATTGGCCATACCGCGCAAAAAACACGTGACCTGATCAAAAGGGCGATCGGCGGAATTCTTTTTATTGATGAAGCGTATTCTCTTGCCCGTGGCGGTGAAAAAGATTTCGGCAAGGAAGCGATCGATACGCTTGTAAAGGCGATGGAAGATCAGCAACATGACTTTATTTTAATACTTGCGGGCTATTCGAATGAAATGGACAAATTTCTCCGCTTAAACCCGGGCTTGCCATCAAGATTTCCCATTAAAATCACCTTTCCGGATTATAAAGTGGATGAATTAATGGAAATCGCCCGAAAAATGATAACTGAACGCCAATACATGTTTACGAAGGAATCCGAATGGAAACTCCGCCAGCATCTTCAAAAAATATGCGCCAATCCTGAAAAATCGTTTAGTAACGGCCGCTATATCCGCAATGTGATTGAAAAGGCGGTCAGAAAACAATCCGTCAGGCTTCTGCGTGAAGATCGGAACGACCGAAAAGCGTTAATGACGATCGAAGCGGATGACCTTCAGGTAGAATAGCGGGAATAGATTTGATAAAATGAAGACAGGAAAGGCGGTATTAATCATTTATCAGGTAGACTCTAAAGGCAGGTTAGTTTATTGAAAGAAATCACGCAAGGATCACGGGAAAAAGCGATTCTCGTTGGCTGCCAGTTGGTCGGGCAATCCGACGAGCGCTTTTTTTATTCGATGGAAGAATTAAAATCGTTGTTAGACACTGCAAAAGGATTATCAGTTGCTGAGGTTACACAAAAACGCGAGCGCGTGTGTGCTTCCACGTTTATCGGAAAAGGTAAAATTGAAGAAATAAAAGCCCTAGAAATTGAACTTGAAGCCGATGTCATCATTTTTAATGACGAGCTTACTCCGGCGCAAAATCGTAATCTAAGCCGTTTTTTTGAGGCAAAAGTGATTGATCGAACCCAATTAATATTAGATATTTTTGCCCAAAGAGCCAGGTCAAAGGAAGGTAAGCTCCAGGTCGAGCTCGCTCAATTGCAATACTTATTGCCGCGCCTTGGCGGCATGGGAATCGCCCTTTCAAGGCTCGGCGGAGGAATTGGAACGAGAGGGCCAGGTGAAACGAAGCTTGAAAAAGACAGAAGGCATATCCGTTCACGCATCAATGATATTAAAAGTCAGCTTAAGAACATTGTCCAGCACCGCGAGCGTTACAGGGAGCGAAGGAAAGAAAATTATTGTTTTCAAATCGCTCTCGTAGGCTATACAAATGCTGGGAAATCAACGATATTTAACCGGTTAACGGAGGCGGATAGCTTTGAGGAGAATCAGCTGTTTGCCACATTAGACCCGCTAACAAGACAATTAAAATTGCCGAAAGGGCTTAACGTGCTCATGACGGATACGGTTGGATTTATCCAGGATTTGCCGACTTCGCTTATCGCGGCTTTCCGATCAACATTAGAAGAGGTAGCTGAGGCGGATCTGCTCGTTCATGTTATCGACGGTTCCCACGAAGATCACGCCGAACACGAAGCGACAGTGCTTTCGATTTTAAGTGAGTTAGGGGCTTCGAACGTCCCTGTTTTAACGGTTTATAATAAAAAGGACCGTTTTCCAGAATCGTTTACCCCGATTACTACATCCATTTCGATTTCTGCATTTGATCAAAAGGATATCAATCGATTAAAAGAGGAAATGGAAAAAGAAGTCGTTAAGCAATTAAATTATTATCATATTGAAGTTCCGGCAAGTGATGGCAAGAAGCTTTCTATTCTAAAGAAGCATACTATTCTCATCGAGCGAAATTTCAACGATGAAAAACAAGTTTATGAATGCAAAGGATATGCCCATCCATTTTTAAACCTTTAAAAAAGTAAGATAAGGAGCAGGAGATGTACTCATTATTTTCGAATGGCGAAAGATTAAAACCACTTGTAGAAAAAATCGAATGTAAGATTATCGAAAAACATAAAGAAATTGACAAAGTTTCAGAATTTAATCAATTGAAGGTACTTAAAAGCTTTCGTAAACATAAAGTGAGCGACTATCATTTTAACCTTTCTACGGGCTATGGATATGACGATGCGGGCAGAGATACGCTTGACGCGATATATGCTGATGTTTTTGGCGGGGAAGCGGGGCTCGTCAGACCGCAATTGATTAACGGCACACATGCGATTTCAACCGCTTTATTTGGCGTTTTAAAGCCTGGAGATGAATTGCTATATATAACTGGCAAACCGTATGATACGCTAGAAGAAATTATCGGAATCCGTGGCGATGGATCTTGTTCATTAAAAGAATACAACATTTCTTATAACCAGGTTGATTTACTTCCTGATGGATCTGTTGATTTGGGAAAGATATCCCAAGCCATTAACAAGAATACTCGTATGATCGGCATCCAGCGATCAAAAGGGTATGCTGACAGGCCTTCTTTTACGATTGCTGAAATCGAGCAAATGATCCGTTTCGTAAAAGAAATTAAACCCGATGTTGTGGTGTTTGTTGACAATTGTTACGGCGAGTTTGTCGAAGAAATGGAGCCATGCAACATTGGAGCGGATTTAATGGCCGGCTCGCTTATTAAAAATCCCGGTGGAGGGCTTGCCAAAACAGGTGGATACATTGTTGGAAAGAAAGAACTGATTGAAAGATGTTCTTATCGGCTGACAACCCCTGGCATTGGAGCGGAAGCGGGAGCCTCCCTATACAGTTTATTGGAAATGTATCAAGGCTTTTTCCTCGCCCCTCACGTGACGGCACAGGCGGTAAAAGGGGCTGTCTTTACGGCCGCTTTTTTGGAGGAAATCGGGCTTACGACTAATCCGTCATGGGATGCGAAAAGAACGGACTTAATTCAAGCTGTTTCGTTTCATGACCGAGAGCGAATGATCGCTTTCTGTCAGGCGCTCCAAACCGTTTCCCCGGTAAATAGTCATGCTATTCCAACTCCGGGTTATATGCCGGGGTATGAAGATGATGTCATTATGGCAGCGGGGACGTTTATCCAGGGAGCCAGCATTGAGCTTACCGCGGATGGTCCAATCAGGCCGCCGTATATAGCATATGTCCAGGGCGGTTTAACCTATGAACATGTAAAAATCGGCATTTTAACGGCTGTCGATCATTTATTAGAGAAAAAGTTAATTGATTTTTAAAAAGAAGACCCGGTCTTCTTTTTTTTTGAAAAAATCATGTTAAAAAACATAACATTTAATTGACATGTGAGCTTTTATGACATAAGATAAAAATAAGTTGAAAGGAGGAATTGATCGTGAATGACAATACAAGAAGAAATATGCCTTTATTTCCAATCAGTATTGTAATGAAATTGACAGAGCTTTCAGCACGTCAAATTCGCTACTATGAAGAACATGATCTCATCCATCCGGCACGTACGGAAGGAAATCGCCGCTTATTTTCTTTCAACGATGTTGATAAATTGCTTGAAATTAAAGCTTTGCTAGAACAGGGTGTAAACCTGGCGGGGATTAAGAGAGTGTTCGAATTAAACGAACAGGCGGTCAATATCCTACAAGCAGGGCACCAGATGCAGGCGAAAAAAGAGGTTTCCGATTCGGCGATTCATCGCCGCTTAAAGCGTGAGTTGATGCATGCGGGCCGTTTCGGAAAAACGTCCCTTATTCAAGGGGAGTTATCACGATTTTTTCATTAATTCATTTTTGATCATTTAGAGGAGGAGAACGACGTTGGCTAAGTATACGAAAGAAGACATCATGCGAATTGCTGAGGAGGAACATGTTCGTTTTATCCGTTTGCAATTCACCGATTTACTAGGAGTTATTAAAAATGTTGAAATTCCAATTGGACAATTGAAAAAAGCATTGGATAACAAAATGATGTTTGATGGGTCTTCAATTGAAGGTTTCGTTCGCATTGAAGAGTCCGATATGTATTTGTATCCGGATTTAGATACATGGGTTGTTTTTCCTTGGACTGCCGAAAAAGGAAAAGTGGCGCGCCTTATTTGCGATATTTACAACCCGGATGGAACTCCTTTTGAAGGTGACCCGCGCGGCATTTTAAAACGTGTTCTTAAAGAAATGGAAGAGCTTGGATTTACTGATTTTAATATCGGACCTGAGCCAGAGTTTTTCCTTTTCAAAAATGATGAGCATGGCGAACCAACGCTAGAATTAAATGATAAAGGCGGCTATTTCGACCTTGCCCCAACAGATCTTGGCGAAAATTGCCGGCGTGATATCGTTCTTGAATTAGAAGATATGGGCTTTGAAATTGAGGCTTCCCACCACGAGGTAGCTCCAGGGCAGCACGAAATTGATTTTAAATATGCAGATGCCGTATCGACTTGTGATAACATTCAAACCTTTAAGCTTGTCGTTAAAACGATTGCTCGCAAACACGGATTGCATGCGACGTTCATGGCAAAACCATTGTTCGGTGTGAATGGTTCCGGTATGCACTGCAACATGTCATTATTTAAAAATGGCGAAAATGCATTTTACGATCCATCTTCAGATACTGGTTTAAGCGAAACGGCGATGCAATTCCTTGCCGGCGTTTTAAAACACGCCCAAGATTTCACGGCAATTACGAATCCGACAGTAAACTCGTATAAGCGTTTAGTGCCTGGTTATGAAGCTCCGTGTTACGTCGCCTGGTCCATGCGCAACAGAAGCCCTCTTGTCCGTATTCCGGCTTCACGCGGCTTAAGCACACGTATCGAAGTGCGCAGCCCGGACCCGACGGCAAACCCTTACCTTGCGATGGCTGTCCTTCTTGCAGCCGGCCTTGATGGCATTAAAAACAAGTTGAAAGCTCCAAAACCAGTTGACCGCAATATTTATGTGATGGATAAAGAAGAGCGTGAAGAAGAAGGAATTTTAGATCTTCCAGCAACGTTAAAAGAAGCGCTTGACCGCCTGTTGAAAAACGAAGTGCTTGTCAAAGCATTGAGCGACCATGCTGTGAGCCACTTTGCTGAAGCAAAAGAAATTGAATGGGATATGTTCAGAACGCAAGTCCATCCTTGGGAGCGCGAACAATATTTATCGATGTATTAAACATTGAAAAAAAACCCCGCACATTAAAAAGTGCGGGGATTTTTGCTGTTATGTATGCTTGTTTATTGAATGGTGCGATAGACGCCGATAACTTTGCCGAGAATCGTGCATTGTTTCAATATAATTGGAGCGAGCGCAGAGTTTTCAGGTTGCAGGCGGATATGGTCTTTTTCTTTGAAAAAGCGTTTAACCGTCGCTTCATCGTCTTCCGTCATCGCAACGATAATATCCCCATTTTCAGCGGTTGGCTGTTGTTTGACGACAACGAGATCTTTATCGAAGATTCCGGCTTCGATCATGCTATCCCCTTGAACGACAAGCATGAATACATTATTATCTCCGACAACATGTTCCGGCAAGGTAAAAAATTCTTCAACGTTTTCCACAGCCGTAATCGGAGTTCCGGCGGTAACTTTACCGATGACAGGAATATTGACCGTACGGTATTTTGGAACTGGATCATTGTTATTTTCCCCTAAAATTTCAATCGCTCTCGGCTTCGTTGGATCTCTGCGGATGAGCCCTTTTTTCTCGAGTCTTGAAAGGTGCCCATGAACTGTAGAGCTTGATGCAAGCCCGACAGCTTCTCCGATTTCACGAACGGATGGCGGATATCCCTTTTTTTGAACTTCTTGCTTAATAAATTCCAGTATATCGAGCTGCCTTTTTGTTAATTTATTCATTTTTTTCCACCTCTTTTTACAGAATCATCTTACAAAAAGTATAACATGAACGTTCGTTTTCCACAAACATAAGTTCGAAAAAAAAACGTTGACTAGAACGGATGTTCTTTTTATAATATAAACAAGAACAAATATTCGGTTTAGGGGTGGTTATTAATGCAACGTAAAGGATTATCTTATATTATAGTATTGGTAGCGCTTGTATTCGGTTTCTTCCTTACCTTTGTCCACCATTCGCTTGCTGAAGATCGGCAGCATTACATACAAGTTACTGTCCATAAAGGGGATTCATTGTGGAAGCTTGCCGAAAATTTTAAAGCAAAACATCATTTATCCAATGAGGAGTTTATTCACTGGGTGGAGGAGAGAAACGGTATTTATGCCGGGAATATTATTCCAGGACAGAAAATTACGATACCGGTGAAAACAACAAAAGATTAGGTGGCTATTATGAAAGCTGTTATTTATTGCAGAGTTAGTACGGAAAAAGAGTCGCAATATTCCTCTTTAGAGCGGCAAAAAGAAGAGCTGATGGCCGTTGCCCATCAATACTCGATGGACGTTGTGCGGACCATTGAAGAGCAGGCGAGCGGTTACGACCTTGATCGCGATGGAATTTTCGACATTATGGAAATGGCGAAAAATAAACGGTTTGATACACTGCTCGTTATTGATGACACGAGGCTTGGAAGAGGGAATGCGAAAATAGCGCTTCTTCATCAATTGCTGAAATATAACATTAAAATTTTCACGTTTCACGGTGAATATAAGCTGCAAGAGGCGGAATCGATGGTTCTTGAGATTGTCGGGGTGGTCGAGGAGTATCAACGGAAGTTGCACAATTTGAAGATCAAGCGTGGAATGCAAAAAGCGATTAAAAATGGGTACAACCCTGAGCTCAATTTAAAAAATAGACAGAACGGCGGAAGGGAGCGAAAGGAACTCCCCATCAATGAGATCATCAGATTGCGCCGAATGAATTTAACCTTCAAGGAGATTGCGACAACACTAAAAGGCCTGGGATATGAAGCATCAAAAGCGACCGTGCACCGGCGGTATATCGAGTATATCGAGAGCAATGATTCTAAGGCTAGAAATTCTCCTTAATTTCCGTTAATATAGTAGTAATTTAAATAGAGTAAGGAGTTAATTGCATGCTATCACCTGAGAAGATTGAACGGATTAATTATCTTTCTAAAAAATCAAAAAGAGAAGGACTATCAATAGAAGAAGCGAAAGAACAAAAACAACTTCGGGAAGAGTATTTAAAGAATGTACGCCGTTCTTTTGAAAACAAGTTGCATTCGATAAAAATCGTTGATCCAGAGGGCAATGATGTTACCCCAGAGAAGCTAAAAGAAAGCCAGAAAAGCAAAAAGAATTTGAAGCAGTAAAAACATCAGCTAATCTTTTATGGGAAAAAGAGCCTGATTTGTATTTTTTGCAAATTAGGCTCTTTTTATTGTTGCAAATTTTCAAAAATAAGATATACTGTTATACAACAAGTTGAAAAGGGGAGAGAGAAATGACATTTTCGATGACGGAGTCTGTTATAAAACTATATAAAGAAATTGAGTTAAATGCAGGGGAAGCGCTCCGGTTGTTTGTCAGGTATGCAGGCGGTACGAATAATGGCGGCTTTTCTCTTGGTGTTAGCCCTGATGAGCCCAGGGAAGGGGATTATGTGCAAGAAATGAACGGATTGCGTTTTATTGTACGACCTGATGATCAATGGCTTATAAATAATATGAAGCTCGATTACGACGATAAAAACGATCAATTTATATGCGAAATTCCAGCATTGGGTTAATTGGAAAAGCTGTATTATAACAAAAAATGTTATAATACAGCTTTTTTAGTAATGTAAAATGTTAAATTTGGAAAGCTAAAATGGACAAATGTGCTTGAGAAAAATGCACTTTATGTATATAGTAAATCGTGAATACATAATTGGAGGGATAAAGGAGTGGCAACACAATCAATTGATCAATTAGCGATTAACACGATTCGTACATTGTCAATCGACAGTATTGAAAAAGCAAATTCCGGTCATCCGGGAATGCCTATGGGTGCTGCACCGATGGCATACAGTTTATGGACGAAGTTCATGAATCATAATCCGGCTGATCCGAAATGGTTCAATCGTGATCGTTTCGTTTTATCAGCAGGACACGGATCAATGCTTCTTTATAGTTTATTGCATTTATCCGGATATGATGTCTCAATGGATGATTTAAAAAGTTTTCGTCAATGGGGCAGTAAAACACCGGGGCATCCCGAGTACGGCCATACACCGGGTGTTGACGCAACGACAGGCCCATTAGGACAGGGGATTGCGATGGCAGTAGGGATGGCGATGGCAGAAAGACACCTTGCTGCAACGTACAATAAAGAAGGGTTTGAAGTCGTCGACCATTTCACGTACTCCATTTGTGGTGATGGGGACTTAATGGAGGGTGTGGCAAGTGAAGCTGCATCACTAGCCGGCCATTTGCGTCTTGGAAAACTCGTTGTACTTTACGATTCAAACGATATTTCACTTGACGGTGATCTCCATCTTTCGTTCTCTGAAAGTGTACAAGAACGTTTTAAAGCATACGGCTGGCAAGTGTTATATGTCGAAGATGGGACAAATCTTGAAGAAATTGAAAAAGCATTGCACGCTGCCAAAGAGGATACAACCCGTCCGACATTAATTGAAGTGAAAACGGTGATCGGCTATGGTTCGCCGAATAAATCTGGAAAATCCGCTTCCCACGGAGCCCCTCTTGGCCCTGATGAAGTAAAGTTAACGAAGAACGCGTACGATTGGGTATTTGAGGAAGATTTTTATGTTCCTGATGAAGTGAGGGAACATTTTAATCAGCTTAAACGAGCGGGAGAGCAAAAACAACAAGAATGGAACTCGTTATTTTCAAAATATGAAGAAAAATATCCTGAGCTTGCCAAAGAGCTCACATTAGCGATTAATGGGAAATTGCCTGAAAACTGGAATCAACATCTTCCAGAGTTTAACAAAGCGATTGCGACAAGATCGTCTTCAGGAAAAGCGTTAAATGCCCTGGCGAAAAATGTTCCATGGCTGTTTGGCGGTTCTGCCGACCTTGCGGGATCGAACAAAACCCTTTTAGAAGGTGAGCGTAACTTTGGCCGCGATGATTACTCCGGTCGAAACATCTGGTTCGGCGTGAGAGAATTTGCTATGGGTGCCGCGGTAAACGGTATGGCGCTTCATGGCGGGTTAAAAGTATTTGGCGCAACTTTCTTCGTGTTCTCTGATTATCTTCGTCCGGCCATTCGTCTTGCGGCCTTAATGAAACTTCCGGTTATTTATGTGTTTACACATGATAGCATTGCAGTTGGTGAAGACGGGCCTACACATGAGCCGATCGAGCAATTGGCTTCATTACGGGCAATGCCCGGACTTTCCGTTATTCGCCCGGCCGACGGTTATGAATCAAATGCTGCATGGGAAGCCGCTCTGGAAAGCAAAGATACACCAACGGCGCTTGTTTTATCAAGACAAGATTTACCGATATTGGAAGGCTCAAAAGAGCTTGCTGCTGAAGGTGTAAGACGCGGCGCTTATGTCCTTTCACCTGCCGAAGGAACTGCAGATGTCTTGCTACTTGCCTCAGGATCTGAAGTGAGTCTTGCGGTTAAAGCGCAAAAACAATTGAAAAATGAAGGAATTGAGGCTTCAGTTATTTCTATGCCTTCATGGGATCGCTTTGAAGCGCAATCCGCAGAATATAAAGAAAGTGTCTTGCCATCTAATGTAAAAGCTCGCCTCGGCATAGAAGTAGGCGCATCGCTTGGATGGCATAAATATGTAGGAAGCGAAGGTGACACCTTAACTATTGATCAATTCGGTGCCTCTGCTCCTGGTAATCGCATTATGGAAGAGTACGGTTTTACTGTGGAAAATGTGATTGCTAAAGTAAAAGCATTATTAAACAAATAGTAAGCGCAAAACCCGGGGAATATGAACCCCGGGTTTTTTTCGACAAAAAAAGTGAAGTCTTGCTCCAGTATAAGACATAAATTTTAGTAGAAATCATATATACTACTGTAAAAAGATGGACGGGAGGAGCGGCTTTGAGGGAGTACTATATTTATAAAATCAATGAAGAAGTAGCCAGTGAATTTTTCAGTAAAGAAGGCAAACTTTTTCACCTTTTTCTAGAAGAATATAAAACGTTTTCAGCAAAGAAAGAGATCCTTCTTAAGCAAATCCATTACATAACGTCTTCTATTTCGTGTGACAGCCTTGAAGCTTTTCTTATTATGATGTTGAAATCGACGGAAGGCTTTACGTTTGAAAATCACTCGTTTTTACTTGAATGTGAGAAAAGTTCCGCTCGTTTGCATTTATCGAAACATTATTTAGTCCTTCAAAGTGCCGGCAATTATGAAGCGGAAACGATTTTTTTTGAAATGCTTAGAAAATATGAACGATGCTTTTTTGCGATGGAATTTGATTATTATCGATACGGTTGGCTGAATCCGCTCAGAGTAACTTCCGTATATGGATCATAAATATTTTCTTGACCTTCTTGTCTACGGCTGTCCTTTTATAGTAAACTGTTTTTAGACAACATGAAGGAGGAAATTTTTATATGTTTTATTGGATTCTTGGGATCATTGTGGCACTAATTGCCGGGGTTGCCCTTGGCTTTTTTATTGCCCGCAAATATATGATGAATTACCTGCAAAAAAATCCACCAATTAATGAAAATATGCTGAGAGTTATGATGATGCAAATGGGACAAAAACCGTCGCAAAAAAAGATCAATCAAATGATGCAGGCGATGCAAAAGCAAATGAAATAGGTGGACAAGCACTCATACGTATGTGTTGAGTGCTTTTTATATATCAAAGGATGATTACATAGGAATGAATTGCCAAACGTTGTTTCAATTGAGGAGTTGTTAACCGGAAGTTTTTCAATTGTCAATGTTTGCTTACGGAAGGGTTTGAACGAAAGCCACTTTAAAAAGACTTTCGTTTTTTTAATAGCTCAAAATTTTTAACTCTTTATGAAATTTTTTTTTTTTGATAAAATTAAAGGTGCGCTATTAGAAACGATCAAATCTCGGAAGGGGACAGAAAGATTTAAAGAAGTTGGCCCTTAAGAAAAGGGAATGGATTCTAGCAAGATTAGGGGGGGCAAAAGTGAAAGTTTTTATTGATTTAATGTGGTATTTCAAAATGGAGTGGAGGCGGTATTTAACCGGCATTCTCCTATTAGCGATTGTATCGTTTTGTTTGCAAGTTCCTCCGAAAATCGTCGGGTTTACAGTTGACCATATCAATAAAGGAACGTTATCAAAACAATTGCTTGTTACTTATATTAGCGTATTAGCTGCTCTTGCGCTATTGATGTATGTGCTTCGCTTCTTTTGGCGGGTGATGATTTATGGCTCATCTACGAAACTTGCTTTGCTTCTTAGAAACCGATTGTATGATCATTTCACGAACATGTCGCCAAAATTTTATCAAAAGAGAAGAATCGGAGATTTAATGGCGCATTCGACGAATGATCTTCAGGCAATTGAAATGACAGCCGGGGAAGGGATTTTAACACTTGTTGATTCACTTCTGCTTGGCGGAATGACACTCATTACGATGTTTGCGACGATCAGTTGGAAGCTGACGTTAATCAGCCTTCTTCCCATGCCGATGATGGCATGGCTGACGAGCAAATATGGTTCCATGCTGCATCAACAGTTTCATAAAGCACAAGAAGCTTTCTCAATGATGAACGATAAAGTGCAAGAAAGCATTTCGGGCGTCCGTGTCATCAAAGCGTTCGGGCAAGAAGAGGAAGATGTAGATGAATTTAAGGAACTTTCTAAAGATGTCGTACGGAAAAACGTAAAAGTGGCGAAAATTGATGCTCTGTTTGATCCGACGATTTTTATTATTGTCGGTCTCTCATTCTTTCTTTCCGTCGCGTTCGGCTCTTATTTCGTCGTACAAGGAGAACTTTCGATCGGCCAGGTCGTTTCCTTTACTACATATCTTGGCCTCTTAATTTGGCCGATGCTCGCGTTTGGATGGCTTTTTAACATTGTCGAGCGGGGGAGGGCTTCGTATGATCGGGTGTCAGCATTATTAAAAGTCGACGAGAGCATCAAAGAAGATGAGACTGGACTTAAGATTGTACCTTCTGGTTCTATCCGATTCCAGCTAGAGCATTTTTCGTATGATCAAACTGCGCAAAGCACATTAGAGAACATCTGTTTTGAACTTGAAAAAGGAAAAACGCTCGGGATCGTCGGGAAAACCGGGAGTGGGAAAACGACGTTATGCAAACTTTTGCTGCGGGAATTTGAGGTGAAAAACGGACAAATTTATTTGGACGAAAAAGATATCAATCGTTTTGCGCTTCATTCGTTAAGAGAATCTATTGGCTATGTACCGCAAGACCACTTTTTGTTTTCTGCTACGATTTTAGAAAATATTGCGTTTGGAAAGTATAACGCGTCCTTTAAAGAAATAAAAGCAGCTGCAAAAGCAGCGGCTATTCATGATGACATCGTTCAGTTTAAAGACGGATATGAAACAATGGTCGGAGAGCGGGGGGTTACGTTATCCGGCGGGCAAAAACAGCGGATATCGATTGCGCGGGCATTATTATTGGACCGTGAGATTTTAATTTTGGATGATTCCTTATCTGCTGTCGATGCAAGAACGGAAGAACGAATAGTAGAAAATTTAAAAGAGAAACGTAAAGGGAAAACGACGATTATTACCGCCCACCGGTTATCAAGCATCGATCACGCTGATTTAATTATCGTTCTTGACAATGGAAAGATCATTCAGATGGGCACCCACGAAACTTTAATTAATGAGGATGGCTGGTATAAAGATACATATAACCGCCAGGCACTTGAATCGTTAATTTCACAGGGAGGATAACGATGGACGAATTGCAGAAAATGAAACAATGGCAAGTTTTCAAAAGGCTGCTTCGTTTAATGAAACCGCATAAAAAAACATTGATACTCGCTTTTTCAATCTTAATTGTCGCGACGGTTGCCGATTTATTAGGACCGATCATCATCAAAAAGTTCATTGATGACTACTTAACACCCCGGCATTTTTATACCCGTGCAATTACCGCTCTTGCCTTGATGTATATCGTGCTGACCATGATTTCTGCGGCAATGCACTATTTGCAGGTTGTTTTGTTTCAAAAAACAGCGCTGGAAATTATCCAAACATTGCGAATCGATGTGTTTTCGAAAGTCCATTCGCTCGGGCTGAAGTTTTTTGACCGAACACCTGTCGGAGGCCTTATTTCACGCATTACGAATGACACCGAGGCAATTAAAGATTTATATGTCAGTGTTTTATCAACATTTGTACAAAATATGGTGTTTTTAATTGGCGTATTTGCCGCCATGTTTTATTTAAATGTGAATCTCGGGCTATTTTGCCTTGTCATTATCCCGATGATTGCTGCGGTTATGTGGCTCTACCGACGCTATAGCTCCCGTTCGTTTTTCAATATGAGGGAGAAATTAAGCGAGCTTAATGCAAAGTTAAATGAGTCGCTTCAGGGTATGGCGATCATCCAGGCGTTTAACCAGCAAAAGCGGCTAAAAAAGGAATTTGCCAACATCAACCAGGCGCATAATGCGGCATGGATGAAAAATATTAAATACAATGGACTTTTGCTACGTCCTGCAGTTGACCTCATCTATATGTTTGCTCTAATTATGGTGCTTTCCTTTTTCGGTATTCAGTCGTTTTCTAATCCTGTTGAAATTGGTGTCCTTTATGCATTTGTCAACTACATTGAACGTTTCTTTGAACCGATCAATACGATGACACAGCGTCTCTCTATGTTCCAACAGGCGATTATTGCAGCGGGCAGGGTGTTTCAGCTGCTTGATGAAACGGAGCTTGCTCCTGGAACAAAGGGAGAGGGGAAACCGGAAATTACGGAAGGAAAGATCGAATTTAAAAATGTTACCTTCTCGTATGATGGAAAACAGGACGTGCTGAAAAATATCTCATTTACAGCAAACCCGGGTGAAACGGTTGCGCTTGTCGGACATACAGGAAGCGGAAAAAGTTCAATCACCAATCTTTTGATGCGCTTTTATGATTTCACACAAGGAGAAATTTTCATTGATTCAGTTCCGATACAAAACTATACGAATGAAGAATTGCGTCGGAAAATGGGCCTTGTCCTGCAAGATCCGTTCATCTTTGCCTGCGATATCAAGAAAAATATTCGGCTACACAATCATTTGATAACTGATGATGAGGTAAAAGAAGCGGCAGCTTTCGTCCAGGCCGATTCGTTCATCGAAGAACTTCCTGGCGGATATGATCACGAGTTAGGAGAAAGGGGAAGTACTTTTTCAAGCGGCCAGCGGCAGCTGCTCTCCTTTGCTCGAACGATTGTTTGTAATCCGAAAATTTTGATCCTTGATGAAGCAACGGCAAACATTGATACACAAACCGAAGAAGCGATACAAACGGCCCTTGGGAAAATGCGTGCTGGACGGACGACAATTGCGATTGCTCACCGGCTATCGACCATTCAAGATGCGGATCAAATTCTTGTTCTGCACAAAGGAGAAATTGTTGAACGCGGTACACACCAGGAGCTATTGCTAAAAAAAGGACTGTACCACAAAATGTATCTCCTTCAACACGGGAATGAACAAACCGCGGATGTTGGCTAATCCTCTGAAATTTCTGGCTCATTTATTCAAAATTCGCCTATGGCCGGGTTTTCTTTTTGTTTTAGCAAAATTAGTTGACATTTTCATTGAATAAATTAAGATAGAAAAGCGAGTATTTTTGTAAACAAAGGATTTGATCATGATGAAAATAACAACATGTGCGATCTTGCTTTCTTCTATCGTAACATTATCTGGCTGCTCCATTACGAATGGATTTGATAAAGAAAAAAATGAAAATCATGCGCAGCACACGGCTCAAAAACATACGAAAAATAACAAATCCGACAACCGATCTACAAGTAACACACAGGGAGAGAAGCCATCGATTAAAGGAACGACAAAAGTAGGTCCTGATGGAAAAACGATTGTAACCAATCCCGACGATATCCTTGTCGTGGCGAATAAAAAAAGAAATCTGCCTTCTGATTATGCGCCAAAAGATCTTGTAATCCCGAAAATTCCATGGCCATTTAAAGAAAATATAGAGAAAAAGCACTTGCGTAAAGAAGCGGCAGCTGCGGTCGAAAAACTTTTTCATAAGGCAAAAGCCGACGGGATGGATCTCTATGGTCAATCTGGCTATCGCTCGTATGCAAGACAGGTGTCCATTTTCGCATTTAATTCTAAACAAAAGGGAGAAGAAAAGGCGAATCAAGTGAGCGCCATCCCTGGCCAGAGCGAGCACCAGACAGGACTTGCATTAGATGTGACTTGCCCTGAAGTTAATTTTGACTTAAATGAACAATTCGGAGAAACGAAAGAAGGAAAGTGGCTGAAACAAAATGCTGCGGATTTCGGTTTTATTATTCGCTATCCGAAAGGAAAAGAGAAGATTACCGGTTATCAATATGAACCGTGGCATATCCGGTACGTAGGAGTGAAGGTTGCGAAAGAAATCGCGGCAAAAAACGAGACGCTTGAAGAATATTTTGGCCTCAACTAAGCGAAAACTGCCAATGTAAGGCAGTTTTCTTTCTTTTAAAAGGTTGGTTTTATGAAACGTTATTATATAATATAGTAGTAGAAGGAAACAATGAAAAGGAGCACCTACTCTATGACCGACATTAATGTTTTTTTAGCCTTTGGTGGAGGACTGTTGTCATTTATTTCGCCATGCTGCCTTCCGTTATATCCAGCTTTTCTTTCTTACATAACTGGCGTGTCCGTAAATGAATTGAAAGAAGAAAAAGGCATGCTCAGGAAAAACGCCATTTTACATACTTCCCTTTTTCTTCTCGGTTTTTCTATCATTTTTATCGTTCTTGGAATTAGCTCTTCATTTGTCGGAAGCTTTTTTATGAAATATAAAGATTTGCTTCGTGAACTCGGGGCGGTCGTTATCGTCTTTTTCGGGCTCGTTGTTCTCGGTGTCTTTAAGCCATCGTTTTTATTAAAAGATAAACGGGTAGCGTTCCACAATCGCCCGGCAGGTTATCTCGGTTCCGTTCTTATCGGAATTGGATTTGCGGCAGGCTGGACGCCGTGCACAGGTCCGATCCTGGCAGCGGTGCTCGGAATGGCGGTGACCCATCCGAATGCGGCCATCCTTTATATGATTTGCTATGTGTTAGGATTTGCGGTTCCGTTTTTCTTGCTTAGCTTTTTCATCGGCCTCATTAAAAGCATAAAAAAATACAATTTAGCCTTTATGAGAACGGGCGGCGTCTTAATGGTCGCCATGGGTGTCATGCTTTATTTCAACTGGATGACCGATTTTACATCATTTCTTGTCAACCGTGTGTTTAGCGGGTTTAAAGGATTTTAAATTTTACTCACCATTTGATAAAATAGAAATAAATTAATGATTAAGAGTAATTATGAGTAAGGAAGGAAGATCTACCTTGGTCTATATAAGCACCATTTTTGCGGCTTTTATGGCTATGGCGATTATTGTTGTTCGACTGAAGGCGACAAAAAAACCAGCTTCTTTGAAAAAAATAGCTCTTCCGCCGTTTTTTATGGCAACAGGATTTTGCATGTTTTTGCTGCCGGAGTTTCACGTAACATGGGCCGAAGTAGGAGAATCATTTCTTCTCGGATGCTTTTTTTCTATCTTTTTGATCGCCACCAGCAAGTTTGAAAAAAGAGATGGGCAAATTTACCTTGTTCGTTCAAAAGCATTCATTTTCATATTAATCGGTTTGTTCCTCGTCCGGATGGCGATGAAAATTTATTTTGGACATAAAATTTCCTATGGAGAGACTGCAGGAATGTTTTTCCTTATTGCGTTCGGCATGATCTTGCCATGGCGAATCGCAATGGTATATTCCTTTTTAAAAGTAAAAAATAGCGAAGAAAAACTCGTTTAACCATATGTGTTAAACGAGTTTTTAACTTAAGAGCTGTTCATAAGGAGTTAAATCGATTTTTTTCTTTTGCAATGTTTTAATGAGCCACTTATGGTCTCGTTTTGGGGTGGCGATTATATAGCCTCTTACGATCAAATCCTGACTGATGCTACTTGCTTTCTCTTTAAGAGCGAGTTCGCCAATTTTGCCTGCGATTTTTTCTCGGGCGACGGGCCGGAATAGTTCGGGAACGGGAGCTACAAGCTCTTCTAACAATTGTTTTTGTTCGTCGTTCCAAAGATGTTTCGTTTCGTTTATGTAATAATCCTGCCAGTCGAGGATCGACATCCCGTCTTCTTTCGGAAGCCGTTTTAAAAATTTGCGAAACATAAAATATCCGCCGATCGCGAACATTGTAACAAGAAAGATCGTCCAGGCGACAATAAACAGGGAAAATCCTGTCGACATGTTGCTCACCTCTTGCCATTAGCATTAAAAACATGATTTGTTAAACAGTTTGGCGGGACCATGTGGGAATCGAACCCACCGGAGACGGCACGCGCCTCCCAAAAGGTTTTGAAGTTCGCGTCAGTCAATCTCCGTTAAATCATCCCGTTAAATCAACGTTTTTCGACGCATACCACTAGTTTTTACGTTAAATCCCACGTGGACACGCTCGTAACTCACGTAGTTTATTATACCGATAAATTATACGTTAAATCAACCGTTCACCTATTAGGTGGGCGTTTTTTTTATTTATTTTCGTAAAAATGCGCGCGGAAATTTCGGTAGCTGCAATGTATTTAATATACGAAAGAAAAACGTGTCCGCAAAAGCGCGGTCGTGCATATGACATTATGAAGGCGGATAAGAAACGGGGTGGTAGATTGTACGATAGACACCAATTCGGTAGAGAAAGTGAGTTTTACGTTGCTTACTATTTAACTAAATTAGGTTTCGAGGTTAATTTTCCAACAGGTAATCCGCGCTGGGACATTCTTTTCGAAAACAAACACGGGAGATATTTCGCTCAAATAAAGAGCGCAAAAGTGGTCGATGGAGAAATGAAAGTTAATCTTCGCGGTAATAACGATCGAAAAGGCTACACGAAGGAAGACGTAGATCTCATTATAATTCACGAGCGAGAGTCCAACGGAGTTTATTTTGTACCTATTGAAGAAGTCGACGGAAGAGTTTCGATTCTGTTGCGTACAGAACCTCCGAAAAAATTCGTTTCAAAACTAACTAGATTTGCGAAAGATTACACCAAATTCCCCTACGCGTTGAACGAAACAGGCAATCGTTCAACCAACGCCAACTACTGCGGCAACAATCACGGAAAGGAGGTGTCGTAAGCATTGTCGGAAGAGCAACGATTAGTCACCGTCGAGTCGTCCGTTGAAACATCGTTAACCGACGGTAAGCAAAAAACGAAAATATTCGTTCGTTTATATAAAGAAGCACTAAACGCCGGCCTTATCGCAGACATGGGCGCAGAACGGTGGCAGACGTTGTGTGTTATCGCGCTTCATATGAACGAAAAAGGCGAATGTTTTCCAACGCAAGACCAAATCGCAAAAGGGTTAGGTGTAACGAGATCGACCGCAAACAGACGTATAAAAGCGTTAGTTGATTATACATGGCAGGGACGTCCGTTGGTTACCGCGGTAAGGAAACGACATCAAAACGGTAAGTGGGATAACACGAGATATACGATATTACCGATTAGTCAGATTGCTATATTTAAAGGTGATGTTGAGTCGTTAGAATAACCATGTGTCGTGTATCCAACACGGGTCTATCCAACACGGATCAACATCACACTAAGAATAACCATCTTTTAAGAATAACTATCTTTAAGAATATAAAACATTGCTCGCCTTTTTAAAGGCTCGCCTAATGTATATATTGACCGCGCAAATAATTTATTAAAAGAAATAACGCGGTAAAGGTAATAAATACATGACTGCGCAAAGAAGTTTATTCGAAGAAGAAAAAGAATAAATCGCTTGGCCCTGCCCAGCCGCAACCAATCGAAGGAGGAACGATAACATGGCGTACCCACGAACGGAACAAGAGACGGTACTCGTTTACGATGCCGTCACCAACGAATGGTCCGCGTATTCAACAGTACCGAAGCACATTCGTAAATTGCAATCGTTAACTAACGTTAACATTCTCGAATTTGACGAACACGGCAACCCATCGGCAGCAAAATGTACGTTGACCGCGAAACAAGTCACGATGAAAAAGGAACGGGTGATAACGGAAGCACAACGCGAAGCACTTCGTAAAGCGCGGAATAAGTCTAACATCGATTCTGACGGCTAAAACCGTTGCGCTAGCGTACGTAAAACGGACTTTCACCGCAAGCTAGACCGATTACACCCGCCAAGCTAAAACACGTTAATTTTAAAGGAGGAATAACGATGTCAAAGATCACCGATTTCAAAACGGTAAAAGGCGGTAAGAACGATGAAATCGCAAATCCTGCTGCTGAAGCGTTAAACGGAGTGTTAAGCAACCTTTCCGTGCTCATTCAGTATCAACATGCTCGCGCAGAGATAAAGCGGAATTATTACGAGCATTTAATAAAGCACGGATTTAGCGAAAACGAAGCGTTAGAAATCGTAAAATCCGATACCACAATATAAAGGAGGAATACGAATGGAAAACGGAAAGGTAATATTGCCCCGCGATGTTGCGGAAGCAATTGAGAAATTACGAAAATCTGGCTGGGATGACGCGACTCTTCTTGACAGGACAGAATTTTTCACGGGAATTATTGACGATGATAGCCCATTGATATTTCAAATTGATCGAAGTCATAGCGGCTATACTATCGCTGACTTTTTATCGGACGATTTCGAGAAAAATATGCCGATATATGCTCGAGCAATATTGAACGGTTACGAAATCGAAAAGTCCCCGGAAGAACTATTGCGAGAGTATTACGAAGAACTTGTTGAGACCGGAAGTGCGTACGCTTATTCGGAATCATATGGGATAGTTCACACACTAAACATCCTCGGAATCAAAATCCCGGGAATCAACGCGCCCGAAGCCGGGGTGAGCGAGTGAAACGATACTTAGTAATCGCAGCCTTTTTCGCAGGAACGTTTGTAGGCGATCTTTTGCGGAAAAGTTACGAATGGGCCACGTTCGATTTTATCGTTGCGGCCGGTTGTATTGCGATATTTACTATGAGATTACGGAGGGAGAATGCGAAATGAACTTACCAACCGAAGTTAAAATCGGGGCAATGCGTTATTCAATCGAACTCGTACCTAAACTTCACGAGCATCGCTCGTTATACGGAGAGGTTAATTACAGTCAGCAAACGATAATTATCGCTGATGATATAAGTAACCAACGCCAAGTTAATGCGCTATTCCACGAATTGACTCATGCTATATTATTCGAAACAGGCGACTTTGATTTATGTGATGACGAAGAATTTGTGCGAAGGTTTTCGAATCTATTAACGCAAATATTCGCGGATAACGAGTGGTTAACGAAAGGAGTGCTGTGTGATGGTCCAACGATTAACCAACGAACAAATCGAAGCTATACGGAAACGTGCGAAGAAGGTCCCGATATTTTACCCGAGTGAGATCGGAAGCCTTGCGTTTTATGACACGGCAGGATTTTACGCTAACGCTCGCGCGGATGTAGAGGACCTGCTTGCGGAGGTTGAACGATTACGTGGTAACTTACGAACTATAGAAATTTTAACAACTTGCGCTGATACAAAAGATTTTGCAAGACGGGCACTCAACGGCGAGGCAACGTTGGTACTCGGAGGTGACACGGAATGACTAAACGAATACCCGCAAAAGACCACCGCAACCGCCCGCTAGAAACGTGGAACACGACGACATATCATTCGTATTTAACCGATCGCAACACGGAACTATTCGGTGCCCCATATGTTCCTTTCGGAAAAGGCCCGTTGCATTCACGGTGGCTTGCCGAAAAGGGCCAGTTGAAACAAGCGCAAGAGGCGTATGGCAATGCGGTGTTAAAACGGTTCATTGATCGTTGCCTGGAACGCCATAAACCTACGGAAGCCTTTCCGCATATCAATTTCGGATTTATGTGGTCGTATCTTCGCGATGAATTGCCGAGGGCAGCGAGTGACGTTGCGAAGGAGGTGAGGGCGAAAAAACTGGCGGAACAGGCGAAAGCGAACGAAATAAGTGACGAAGATTTCGATGAATGGATTTAACGAAAATGAAAACGGAGGGATTACGGTATGAAAAAAGACGTATTTAAAATTGAGAATCTAGTAGATCGCGGAATGAGTGCGATAGTTACAAACGATGGATTAGTATATAAAACGTATATGAAATTCGCAGGGGCAGCGGGATACCCAGACGCGGTTTATCATGGGGAAGAACTACGCAACGGTGAGTATGTACGTATTCTAGCAATCGGCGATCACGAACATGCGAGCTTCGGAAAAATTTACGTTGTTGAAACGACTGACGGCGTGCGTTTCTTAATCGGTACAAAAGGCGTAGAGTTAGTGCATATCAAAGCGAACTTCGATAAAATGCCTTACGACGAATTGATTGCGCACATTGAGGAAGCGGTGCAGGCGTTAAGACGGCGAGCATACAAGGAAGGATACGAACAAGGCAAGTTTGATGCGAGAATAGAATCCGAGGAAACTGTAACAGCAGAAATTTGTACAACGTCAGAAGAACGTTTATGGAGTCCGCAGAAAGATCGAGATCGAATCATCGAAAAGGCAAAGCGTGATGTTGCGTGGCTATTAAAAGAACGCCCATTACTCGTCAACGATTTTTACATCAATCGCGAAAAAAGAACGGTGGTGTCCGTTTTATTTAGAGGAATTAAACGAGGAATCGCAAAATGCGCCCCTGACGATTGCTTCAACGTTCATATTGGTAAGGCCATTGCGTTAAGGCGTGCGCTAGGACTTGAAGTGCCTACGGAGTATTTGAACGCGCCACAGCCGGAAGAACCGCGCGTTGGTGACGTAGTACAATCCGTAAGTAAATTACCGAAGTTTTATCGTGTAGTAGACAAAATTTTTACTGAGACAAACGTAGGAGAGTGCTCCATCGATTCAGTCGTAGCTAAGAACGGAAAAATTATCGACGACTCGCGCGATGAATAAGGGAGGGATTACGTGGTATGAAAAATGAGCCATTGACCGAATTAAATACGCTAGAATCCCGTTGCCTGCTCGCTACTAATTGCGCTCATGCTGGCACGCCGAGTTGTACGCGGTTATGCCCGCATTATAACGCCGTCATGGGTTCAACCGGCAGAGGAGGACGTGCAGGCAACGCTAACTTGCCGGCTGACTACGCCCTTCTGACGCTCAAAACGTCGCCTGTACGCACGAATCAAACGAAGGTGTACGAAAGGCTTTCGAAGTACGTATCGACGTTTACACGCCAATTTGAGGCGTCTGACGCCCGCATTAAATCCGTTTATTTATGGAGCGAATCGCCAGGTACCGGTAAAACCACGACTGCTGCGTGTTTGCTTAACGAGTTTCTTGCGCAATATTACGTCGGCTCGTTAAAGCGCGGCGAGACTCCGATAAGCCGACCGTGTTATTTCCTCGATGTAAACGAATGGCAGACGCTATACAACGAATTTAACAGGCCACGGGTGCCCGAAGAAATAGCCGAAAAAGCAAGCGTTAAGTATTATCGCTCAATGGAATACGCCAAGTATGCTAAATACACGGTGCTTGACGACGTCGGGGTTCGTGAGGCGAGCGATGGATTTAGAGGCGACTTGCATTCCGTGATTAATTACCGAGTGACTAACGGGCTGCCAACGTGTTATACGTCGAACCTGCCGATTAAGTACGAAGGTGAAAAGGACACTTACGATCCGTATGATTTATACGACATTTTCGGTGAAAAACGGCTAGTTGACCGAATTCGCGATCAATGTATACCGTTGTATTTCGAAGGGGAATCGAAAAGGGGGATACGAAGATGAAGTTAGAAAGCGTTGCAAAAATCCACTTGGCATTCGAGAACTGCGAAGGTATCGATATTCCGGCAGAAGACGTTCACTTTATGTATGCTTCGGAAATTACGGAAAGCGTTCGTTTTCATAATATACTTCGTAAACAATCGGATCGATTATCAAGATTTAAACACGCGGATTTTTTCCGTTTAATAATTACGAATAAACCGGAATACAAACGGGTATTTGATTATCGAGATATTGCGCAAGTTCATTTATTCGATGAAGCCGGAAATAACGAATGGTTCTTTGTTTACTGGGGCGAAAACGAGTATGACAACGAACACCAAAAGACGCAAGTTTATCGTAAAGGTCAAATCGATATTACAATCGCGAAAGAGGTGTCCGAATGAGTATTTTATTCACGGTAATTTTCATTTTTGTATGCGCAACAAACTACGATTTCCTCGTTAGAATGGCAAGCAAAGTCGAAATTGTCGAAGGCTTTTCGTTAACACCTTTCGGTTTGTGGCTCGTTGTGTTCATGTTTCTCGCGTTACTTGATTTAGCGAATGCGGTGTCGGACAATTAAACGCATAATCGGCATCTTAGCGCTCGCATCGTTAGTTCTATTACGAAGGAGGTTACGCAAAATGACCGCGTCAAAGCAACCGAAATACACCATAGGCCAGTCGGTTCGGATCGCAGGCATTCCAACCATCTACCGTATTGACGATTACGAATTAATTAACGGTAGTCACGTTTACCACCTCGAGGGCACTCCGACTACGTCACTGTACGCGGAGGATACGTTAGAGCCCGTTGAAGAAGATCACGACATTATTGCGGTAGAACTCGAACCGATGTTTGACGTTGGCGAGTCGGTCACTATCGATGGCGTTCCGAGTGTTTACCGCGTGATCGATATGTACCCGGAATTTGTTTACGAATTACAAGACGTGGAGACAGGCGAAATTATCGAAATGGACGAAACGGTACTTGCGCCGGCGAGCGCAACAAAATCGAATGGGGAGGCGGTAAAGATGGCGAAGGAAAACGCACGGGAACAATCCGCAAAAGAGGCGGCAGAGCGAAAGGCGAAACGCAAGCAACAGCGGGAAGACATCGACAATTTGCTGGACATTGCGAATTGGAATCGGAAAAAGTACGAGGAGACCGGGGACGAGGCGTTTCGGGAGAAGGAGCGCGAACAGTACAAGAAGATAGCGGAGTTGACGATGGATAATGCGTAATAGATGGATAAAGCGACAAAAAAAGGAGTTGGGGAAATGGCTTTTTATAAATGTCCAGAGTGCGCAAGTGAAAATGTGAAGAATTTTCCTTTAAATACTGATGAATACGGTAATCCAGATGATGGAACGTATCAAGGGTGCTGTATGGATTGTGATTTTGAAGAACCTTATAAATACAACAAAGAGGGTCGCTTTTATTACATTGACCATAATGAATAATACGCACTACGGATAAAGAACGACATGGGAGGTGTTGCGGTTGTACGGCGAGGCTATACTATCGAGAGTGATCGACGAAAATTCGGTCGACCTACTCAAACGGCACGGCATCGAAAGGGACCATTTCCCTACGCAAGCCGAACGTGAAGTCTACGATTACATTCACGAATACGCGAAGCAGAACGGCGGGAAAGCACCGGGCTATGCGGTGGTTGTGGCGGACCACCCAGAATTCAATTACGTAGCCGATGACGGCACTAGTTTTTCGTATATGTGTTCGCGTTTGAAGGACGCAGCAGCGAAAAGAGGTTTCGCGGAATTAGTCAACGACAAACTTTCCGAGGCCTTCGAAAATAATTCCTTCGAAAAATTTTCGGAATGGTTGACGGAAAATGTAAACGATATTAAAATAAGAAATACGAACATACTTTCGATAGGTCGAACGTTAGACGAACTAAAGACCGAATTTCGCGACGAGTACAACAAGCGTAAGGCCGGCAAATCGTTCAAGTTATGGCGAACACCGTTTAAGGCGTTAAATGACGAAATCGGCGGTCTGTATAGCGGTGATATTTACGGGGTAATGGCGGAGTCCGGTCGCGGTAAGTCGTATCTCATTATCGCGTTTATTGACGAGTTATTGCGTCAAGGCGCAAAGGTTCTCGTTAAGTCATACGAACTAAAGGCGTATCTATGGCTTTCACGCTTAATGTCCGTATTGACTGCGCGCGAAGAAATAATCGAGGGTGACGGCGGTGTTAAAGTCGGACTGCCTAACCGTGAAATCCTGGCCGGTAAACTTAACGAAGGGCTTGAAATGTTTTTCCTGTCGATGGTTGATTCGTTAAATTCGTACTACCCGGGTGAACTCATTTTACAAGCGAAAGGAGACGACTACTTAACGCGGTCTTTAAAAGACCTTGACCGCGAATTGACACAGCGACCGGACATTGACGCAGTGGTTGTCGATCCGTTTTACGGACTGGACGACGTATATGGAAAGAACGCGAACAGGACGGCGGGCGGTGCTGCCGAACAAGCTGCGCGGAAATTCGAACAGATTGTCGGAAGGCACGATGTTGTCGGTATTTACGCGGTGCAGGCGTCAACTGACAAGAAAGCGCAAGACGAAGACGGCAATCGCGAGTTAAAGTTACCGACACGCGACCAGGTAAAAACGTCAAAGGCGCTACTCGAAATAGCAACGAATCTCTTTGCGTTTGACTCTAACGACGGTACGGCAATACTGGGCGTTGAGAAAGGCCGCAATGGGGCGGAAGACTTCCGGTTAGAATTGACGGCGTTATTGGATTATGGTGTTTTACGCGAACTTCCAACGGGCGAAGCAGTGGCCGCACAATTCGGGTTTTAGTAAAAATGTCACATTCGACAAAAAATACCCCTTTTACAATCGACAAAATAGTCGTAAAATTAATTTGTCGCACGAATAGCTATAAATTAAAACTATTTTAGGAGGTGACGGAAAAATTGACGGTAATTTCCGTAAATGGCATTGATATTGATGTTGACGTCCAGGCAGAACTCGAACAATTCGAATGGACTCGCGCAAAATGGTATCCCGAAAAACTTTTATGTGCGTCACCTTTTCGATACGACCATTCGCCTAGTTTTTACGTTTATCTTGAAGACACACCGACCGCAAAGGCCGGCAACTGGGGTGACTCCGGCGCGGTTGATCCGGACTACGCAAAAGGTGGCTTCGTTAAATTACTCGCATTTTTGCGCGAAGAAACAACCGAAGAAACAATCGAATACTTAATCGAGCAGTACGGTGTACAGACGGCAACAGATACACCGAAGTTAACCGTTAGACTACCGATCGTCGAGCGAGGCAGGCAGGCGCTTGACGCGGGAATACTCGATAAGTACCGGTTTCGACATCCGTATTTAGGTGAGCGTGGCATTGATGAACGAGTGCAGCGGTTGTTAGGCGTAGGGTATTCGCAAGAACACGGGGCAGTTACGATACCGTGGCGCTTGCCCGACGGCCGGCTTGCGAATGGCCTACTGGCCAACGTAAAGTACCGTAAAACCCGTGGCAAAGCGTTTTGGTACGAAAAGGGAGGCGTGCCGATACGCGAGTTGATCTACGGGATTGACGTGATTTACAGGCGTAAGCCGAAAGTCGCGGTGTTGACGGAAGCTGAAATCGATGCGATGACGGTTATGTCGTGTGGGTTTGCCGCAGTGGCAACGGGCGGGTCGAAATTCAACCGTAAAAAGGCGGACTTATTGATACGAGCGCCGGTCGAAGAGATCGCGATCATGACGGACAATGACGAGGCAGGTTATCGGTTGCAGCGGTCAATAGTCGATTATTTACGCGGGTATAAACGATTGAGCGTGGTTCCTTTCGGAGTTGATCGGGACGGCGTGTATGCAAAAGATGCGAATGAATTGCGGTGTGGTAACGGAGTTGAGGCGGTTAAAGCAGCCGTGGAGGGACGCGTTGACTTATTTAGTACGCAAACTTGCGTACTTTCGGTCGGCAGGGGAAGTTAATCTTCCTCGTCCGCCTCCGTATCCAATTCGTACCATTCCCATTCGAAAAGGTCTTCGATATGACAATCGAGTGCATGTGATATGTCTTTCGCAACCCTTAACGACATGGCTTCGGCGTTCTTTTGGTTAACTAAATCGGATATTTGCGATTTACTACGTCCAGTACGGCGTGCAAGTTCGACTTGGGTCATACGTTTTTCGCGCAGTAAATCGCGGAGGCGGGACCTGCCGACTTTAAACGGCATGATCGGGTCCCTCCGATTATGTAATTATTTTTTACGTTTATTTATTTATACTCGATATAAACTACTTTTTCAATCGGAACCTTTAAAAACTTACAGATGCGTTCTACTGTAGACAATTTGAGTGACTCACCTTTGTTAAACTTAGCAATAGTTTTTCCGTCTAAAACGACACCTCGTAAATCACTTATTGTCATATTTCGCTCTTTTAAGGTCTTTAGTAGTGGATCGTAACTAATCATTAGGACTTTTCTCCTTTTTTAAAATATTATGTGGACAAACGGGAACATGATGTTATATAATTAGAATACATCAACATAAAGTAAGTTTCAATAACATTCTTTGAAAGAGGGGTGCGGAGGATGGACTCAATTGTAAAAATGGTAGTTAATGAACTCGAGAGACGCGAGATGGAAGGGTTGAATTTAACTACTCTTGAAAAAAAGATAAATATTTCAAGCGGTTCTTTGACTCACTTTAAAAAAGGAACCGAATTGGGGTTTGATTCTTTCATAAAATTAATTAGTGTATTATTTCAAGAAAGCCAATTTAACAGTGTAATAAGAGAAGTTTGTAAGAAGATTCAAAAACCTAAGAATGTTAAGATGGCATTAGAGTTTACAATTTTAAATGGGCAGTATGATGTTACTTTACTCCTTCTAGAAAAAGCAGAAAGAGAAAATATTAAGATAGGAAAATGGTTAGATATTTACAAGTTGCATTTAGATTTTCAGAATGGCACACTTGTAGGTAATGACTTACTTAAAAAAGTAAAAGAAACTAAAAGCAAACTGCCTCCAGAACTCGTTACTGCGCTTAGTCTGCTTGAAGTCTATGCGCATTTTATAAGCGGTAACTATCCTACAGTTTTTCAACTTTTGGATATTTTAGAACATTATCTCTCGGCAATTGAAGATGGTTTTTTCAAAGAATGTTACCAGCTAAGAGTTAACGAAGTAAAAGCACATTGTTCTTTATTAAAACTTAAGATACATAACGCACGAGAATTAGCTGAAGAAATAAAGAATAAGAATTTTTGCGCGAAGTTGTCATCTAACGCAATGTATATTATAGGGATGTCATTTCTGTTCGAAGATAAACGAAAATGTATCGACAACTTACGAGCAGCTTACGACATTCTCGATAAATACGGGGTGAACGAAAAGGCCGAAGTCGCAAAACACAACCTAAACTTTGCCCTAATTCATTTTGGCGAGGAGGTTGAACTTGATGATTTAGATGAAAGAGCGCATCTTGAAGCGAAGAAAGGAAATACCGAAAAAGCTTTAAAGTTACTCGATGAGTGTGTTAAAATTGAAGGAGATTCGGCATTTAAGAAATATTATAGAGGGATCGCTCTTAAGTGTCGTAAAACTTTGTACGCATCACTTGGAGAATTCAGAGCCAAAGGTGACCTTTTCTTCGCACAACTTCCAAAACTAGCGTTAGAAAAAATGGGAGAAGAATCATTTATTCTTGATGCTTTTTTTTGCTAAAAACTTTATTGGAGGGAAAACGATGAAAAAAAAATTAATTGTAATTTTGGCTTCTGCCTTCATAGTGTTTGCGGGGTTTTCAGGAGTTGTTAATATGACAAAACAAAACAGCAGCGAACTGCGCATAATGTCAGATCCTAGACCACCAATCGGATAAACAAAAACATAATTTAGTATCAAGGACGTCTGTTAGGGGCGTCCTTTTTATATCGTTAAAAATTACTTGTAATTGTAAAGCATTTGAATATTTCTCAAAAAAATTAATTCATTCAAATTTCCTTACAAACCGAATCCTCTAATGTATATTAAAAGTACGCCAAATGATGAACTTTACATAAATAAAAAAATAATATTAAAATGCGCGCGGAACCATTCACTAATGCAATGTATATAGTGAGGATGAAAAACAGGAGAGTGAACTAATGGAAAAACAACGAATTAATAACATGGCATTGGAGTACATCAAAACGAAGTCTGACGAAGTATTTAGCGAAATGTACGTAGAGCTACGAAAAAAGATCACCAAAGAAAATAATGTTAGACTTCAATCAATCAAAGACTTAGATCAGTCAGAAGTTCTCGAACAATTCGATGAAGCAGTGATGAATGGAGTGAAGATGTTAGCACGTAACCCTAACGATGATATAGTAAAATACGTTCAAGGGTCCATGAATAAAACGAAAGCATATCTATTAAGAAAAACGAAGACGCGAAGAAAACGCGAGTTATACGAACAACAACTAGAAGATGACGTAAGTTTCGAACATATCGCAAACATCGGAAACACGAAAGACACAACGTTTGCATCGATTGTAAATAAAAAAGAAGACGACCAGCGGCAACTGATCGACTTCCTTCTGAGCGGTGCGGACGCAAAAACGACGGCAATCGTTGAAGCGTTCTTAGAAAGCGATAAACCAACACCGACGGCAATCGGTGAAAAGTTAGGCTTACACCACTCAACTGTTATACGCGCACTCAAACGCCTGGCCGGCAAGTTTGACGCAAATAGATTCGGCGATTACCGTGACTATTTGGTTGCGCAATAGGTCTATATTCTCCGTCGGGGTTTTCAGGCATTAAACCCTGGCGGCAGGACCTTAATCACATTATATGCGATTACATGTTGTTTTAATAACGAACAAATTAACGATATTTCGTAAATCTGCTCGTCTTAATAATAACGAAATTCGGATCAGAACTCAAGTGTGGAGGTGGGAATTGAAATGAAACTGAAACATTCCCGTAATATTATACCCGATTCTCGTAAATCTAAACGTCTAATCGAACTAGACCGTATCAACCCGTACGCAGCGTACAACGGCGGCTTTCAAGCCGACGAAGACCCGGCCGATTACTATACGAAAGCCTTACCGAAAGGGGTACGACTGGCATGACGGTAATAACGCTAATGTTTGCGTGGTTAATATGCGTAATAGCTGGCGGTTGTTTTATCGATAATTTCGAAATTAGGCGAAAGGGGCGCTAGTTTACGGCGCCAACGATTAGGGCGACTCGGACGTCCTTAAACCGAGAAAGTGGCGGTAATAGAAAATATTGATAAAATTATTGCGGAACAAATGGAGTTGCAATCGAAAGCGGCTGCGAAGTAATTCGCACGCCCATCGGAGGTTATCGGGCTGGGACGGTTTCGGTAGCTTGCGACGGGCGCGGGAACAGTCCGCCGTGTCGATAGAGTAGGGAAATAGGAACGCCCCTCGGTGTATCCGAGAATAGATGAACGGTAGGGAACGTTCTGGGCGCACCAGTCCTATGGAACGAAATATTGGCATCGCGAACGGTGGAATAGGAATCGGAACGTAATTCGTAACGAGAGCGTAATAGCCCGGCGAATTGAGCGCTCACCGATTCCGAATATCCGGCGCTCGAAATCTACTAATCAACCGAAAGGGGAACGAACAATTGACGAACTATCAAGCGGGCGCAGACGCTTTAAACGCGCTAAATGCAAGCGATGAGGGAGGTAGCAACGCGGAATTTGCCAGTTTTAAATCCGGCACTACTTACGTTGTTAGAGTGCTTGGTACCGCGGATCTTATCACGTTTTATTCTTACGGAATCTATAAGCAAGTAAATAGTTTTGTAGCGAAAAATCCGTCAAAGAAATCGCGCAACGGCTATCCAGTCGAAGATCTAACGCCTTGGGATTTAGCCTGGAAATACCACAAAGACCGTTCGAAAGATTTTGGCGACGAACATTCGCAAGAAGCCGCGAAATATCGCTGCAAGCAACGTTTCGCAATGGGCTTTTTCGATTTAACAAGCGGCGAGCCGATTATCGTTGATTTATCGAAAAAGCAAGCGCAGGGCGTGCATGATGTCATTAAAAAGTACGAGAAAAAGCTCGACAAATTGGCGTTCGAATTATCGAAAGTCGGCAACGGAACAAGCACGACCGTTACTTTAACGCCGATCATCGATATGGACGAAGATTTAACGCCTGAGCAGCGCAAAAACTTCGACAAAGCGCCGGAGCAGTTCGACATGTCGCTATTTGAAGGCTTGCTTTACGAAGCGGACGAAGATGAGCAAGTAGAATTATTGACTAAGGCGGGCTTTGACGTAAGTTTGATCGGGCTGGAAGCACCGAAAAAAGACGGTACAGTCGACATTGAAGACGAAGAATTGCCGTTTTAAGGAGGCGATAGAATGGCGTTTTGGGGCGTAGCAGCAATATTTTACGCAATAATGGCGGTCGTTTCGTTCGTAGGTAACGAAACACTTTACGGAATAGCTGACGCAATGGTTTCGGTAGCTTGCGTGTTGTTCCTTGTTAAGGCGAAAAGGGAGCGTGAGTGAATGCGGATTATTCAGGGCGTTAAGTTAATCATTGCGTCAATATTGTGGACGATTGTCCTTGTTAATCTTATCATCGGAAAACAAGTCGACGCCTTTACGGCTGGGCTTGCGTACAGCTTTATCGCAGCAATTACGTTTTTATCAGGACTCGGTTATTTATTATCGAAGGAGGACGAATAAATGGCGGCATTAGAAAACGTTAAGGTTATCGATGCGAAAGACGGTGTGATTACGAAAATTGAGGTTGACGGTAAGCAGTACGAGAGGGTTGACCAAAGCCCGAGAGAAGGCTATTTAATAATGGCGATAGAAGATTTTTTAGACACAACAAAAGGAAGATTTTACGAAGTAATAAACACTGATTCTTTTGGGTTTGCGTACGAGGACGATTTGAACGATTACCATACTATTACTTATTATGAAAAAATGTTCATTGTCTTCGCCCTCGTTTCCAAAAATAAATCGGAAGTGCCGAAGTTTAAAGTCGGGGATTTGGTTCGTGTTATACAAAAATATCACGCTTCTAACGGTGAAATAATCCGCATCACCAAAATCAATTGTTGCGCTAGATACCCTTATCGGGGTATTAGATTAAAAAACGGATCACTTAGCGATATTTTTAAGAAAGAGCACCTTGAACCATACACACCGAAAGTCGGCGATAAACTGACGATTGATGGCGTTGAATATACGTTAGAATCGCGAAAGGCGAGGGTAGGCGAGAAGATTATCACAATTTTAGATGAAGGCAAACACGGATTATACAACGTCTATACTGTGAAACGACTAGGTTGTCTTGGAATGCCGATTACAAAAGAAAAAAATTGTTCGTTGGATCATCACGAGTATATGGTTCTTGTTCCGGTGAAACAGAATGAGGATTCGGAAAATCACGAATACAAAATCGGAGACTTAGCGGTAGTTACCTCGAATACAAGCAATCACGAGTTCGAAATCGGCGAGAAAGTCCGAATCATTCACCGGAGTGACGTGACCGGGAACTATCGAGTAGAACACCTCGACGGGAGCGATCACTGGTACGTAAGTCCTTCGGAACTCGAACCCGCCCCGCAACCAATCAGCGTCACAGTAACCGTCAATATTAACGACATCAACATCGATCAGATTGCGCAACAAATAGCCGAAGGATTACGAAAAGGGCTCGCAAAGGAGCGTGATTAAATGGCGCATATAACGGATGTAGTAGGAACGTACTCGGAACTTGTTGCAGAACTAGCGCTAATGGCGAACGGGTTTACGGTATCTCGGACGAGAACCGCAGAACCCTTCGACTTTAAAGCGGAAGACCCGGTAAATGGTTGCGAGTACAAGATACAGGTGAAGACGATTCGTAAGCGTAGCGATCGTAATAACGAATGGGTAGTTTATGCTACGAATGGCAGCGGTAAGACTTACGCGAAAGATGACGTTGACTATTTTATCGGCGTGCTAGCGCCAGAAGGCGAAACCCCGCGCGTTTTCATGTTCGAGAATGCGGGCAATCGCGAGTACTGGGCAACGGAACAGCGGGCGGTCGAGCGATGGGTCGAACTACCTATCGCGTTGAATCGGTCGGTGTACGGGGAGAACAAGGAGGCGGTGTAGTGGCAGAGATTCCTTTAACTAAAGGTTTTGTAGCAATTGTTGATGAATGTGATTACGAGTATTTATCGAATTTTCCCTGGCATTACTCTAAAGGTTATGCGATCAACAGAAGTTCCTTTTTCCACGAAGACGGTAAACGAAAAACAGTCTTGATGCACAGATTAATTTTACAAGTTGATCCCCGACACGAAGTAGATCACATTAACGGAAATTCATTAGATAATAGACGGAACAATCTTAGAATCGCCAATAGAGCAGAAAACAGCCGTAACATAAAAACACCTTCTCATAACACTTCGGGATATAAAGGAGTAACAAAAAGTAAAAAGGGGTGGAGAGCATCCATTCATTTAAATAGTGAGAAAATCCATATAGGTGTGTTCAAAACTAAAGAGGATGCCGCAAAAGCATACAACATAAAAGCACTTGAATTGTTTGGCGATTTCGCGAGATTAAATGATGTAAATCATGAAGAATTTAGCATCCCTGAGAAAAAGCCGCTTTCTTCTAAGTATAAAGGAGTTAGTAAAAAAGGGAAACGATGGCAGGCCGGAATCTATCAATATGGTAAACGAATTCATATTGGAAATTTTGCGACAGAGATGGAGGCTGCGCGAGCTTATAACCGTAAGGCTTTGGAGTTATTTGGAGAATCCGCAAAGATTAATAAGATAGTAGGGGAGTGATGTGGTTGACACCTAAACTACAACTAAACATAAGACAACCTACAGCGGACAACGGCGCCAAAGATCGCGTGAAAGCCGCAACAGAAGCGAAAAATAAAGCAACCGAAACTCTCGACGAGGCCTGGTTGCGGATTCTCGCAATGAAAAATAGTCCAGCAGATCTCGAAAGACTGCTCGAAGTAAAACGCTGTATGGAGACGGGTGCGGCAGGCAGGCATCCGTCCGATGCCGGCAAACGTTTTTCGAAGGCGGAAGCCCTCCGAATTTGGCGGCAACTGAACGAGCAACAACGCGAAGCTAAATTACGGGAACTAGTCGAGAAGACGCCGGAGAACTACCGATTGATTACCGACGCGGCAACGTTGGATCAATTATTACGGGACTTAGCGCAAGAACCGATTATCGCGGTTGATACCGAGACGACTGGCGTAGATGTTTATTCGGACCATATCGTAGGGATTTCGTTGACATTACCTCGCGCAAACTATCACGTTTATATTCCGTGCGGACACGTTGAAGACGAACAACTAGACCGTGATTATGTATTAACGAAATTACGGCCGGTTATTGAAGACGAAAACATCGGTAAGGTGTTGCATAACGCGGTGTTCGATATTCACATGTTTTTGCGTTACAACATCATGCTTAACGGATTGAAATGGGATACGCAGATCGCTATGTCGTTACTCAACGAGAACGAATCGAGCTTTGCATTAAAAAATCTCGCGACCAAGTATTTGAAAGAACCGTCAGATACGTTTTCGGAGTTATTCGGAAAAAACGCTGCATTCGCTGAGATACCGTTAGACATTGCGTTAGTTTACGCAGCAAAAGACACCGATTTAACCTGGCGACTTTACGAGTTTCAACGTATGCACATGGAAAAAATGCCGTCGGTGTTAAAGTACTGCGAGGAAATCGAAATTCCGTTGTTATACGCAGTGGTTGACATGGAACGTACTGGCTTCGTGATTGACGTAGAGTACGCGAAAGAGTACGGCGAGCAGATGAAACGCGACATTGAGACGAAAGAGAAATCGATACTTGCGCAACTTGGCGACATCAATTTAAACAGTCCCACGCAACTTAAGCCAGCACTCGAAAAAGTAACGAAGCAGAAACTTGAATCAACTGACGCGAAAAAAGTGTTAAAACCGTTAGCCGGCAAATACCCGGTTATCGCGGAACTGCTCGAATATAAGGAACTAACGAAGCTTTACTCGACTTACATTTCGGTACTGCCCGAGCTTATTCACCCGAAGACAGGACGTTTGCACGGCCGGTTTAATCCGATGGGTGCACGTACTGGCCGTTTCTCTAGCGGAGGCGGAGGCGTTAACCTTCAAAACCAACCGAAGTCAGCCCGTAAATTATTCGTAGCTCCCGAAGGGTGGGCGATTATGGGCGGCGACTGGTCGCAACAAGAAGTCCGTTGCTTAGCGTATTTCACGCAAGAACCTACGTTACTAGAGGCTTATGCGAACGGAAAAGACGTTTACGCATCGATGGCAAGCGAAGTGTACGGCAAGCCTTACGAAGAATGCGGCGATGGTACGTTCGAACGTAAAGCGATGAAAGTCGGGGTGCTTTCGTGCATGTACGGTACTGGCCCGACAACACTTGCGCAACAACTCGGAATTACAAAAGACGAGGCAGAAGCGTTCATTGCCGACTTTTTCAAACGTCTACCTAACGTTAAGAAGTGGATTGACGAAACAAAAGAGTTTTGCCGTAAAAATGGCTTCGTTTGGCTCGATAAACAACAGCGCAAGCGACGACTGCCCGACGCGAAGCAACAGCCGAAAGGATGGCAGAATCGTGGAGAAATAATGCGCGCATTACGGCAAGGGCCGAACGCAGTGATCCAGGGCACTAGCGCAATACAAACGAAAGCCACGATGATAAAACTTCACGAACTTTGTAAACGTAAAGGATGGCGCATGTGGTGCGTGGTCCATGACGAAGCGCTTCTGTTGGTGCCCGATACGATTACACGTGAAGATGTCGCGGAATTTGAGAAAGTGATGCTCGAAAGTTATCGGTTCGGAAACGTAAAGAACAAGACCGATATAGAGTTGATGAAACGATGGGGGGATGGCGTTGGAATCGAAGAGTGGTTTTCGAGAGATTCCATTAACAAAAGGTAAGGTCGCAATAGTTGATGAGGAAGATTATGAAAAATTGTCGAGGTATAAGTGGTTTACACACGGTGAGGGATACGCAGCAAGAGCAATTTGGAAACCCAAACGAGGTATTATCCTTCTTCATCGGCAAATAATTGGCGCTAAGGCAGGTGAAATAGTAGACCACATCAACGGGGACAGATTAGACAACAGAAAAAAGAACTTAAGAATATCGGATTACAAGGGAAATGCGAGAAATACAGTACAAAGAAAAAAGAATGGATATAAAGGGGTCTACAGAACTAGAAATAATCAGCGTTGGCGGGCTTGTATTAGCACAGGAGGAAAACAAATTCACATAGGCACATTCGATTGCGAAATAGAAGCAGCATTAGCATACAACAAAAAGGCGCTAGAATTATTCGGGGAATTCGCAAGAATAAACGAAATTGATAATAACAGAAGGGGAGCGTGAGGATTATCACAAATATCACGAACAAATCAGCAGCACAAAAACTACGACAACAAACCGCAGAAGTCGCCGGGTACACAACGGCGCAAAAAATTGCCGATGACTTTATCGATTTTCTAAACGAATTCCACTCGCATAGCCAGCCGTACGACGACTTAATGGACGCAGAATTTTACGAGCAATATGCGCGGATTTTACGAGAACAATCGGAGTGGGGTTACTTTAATTGGAAGACGGCACCTGATGGAACGCCCCGGCCTACTTTCGCGCCAAGTGGAGCAGCGAAATCAGACCGGGAGCTTTACGAAAAGATTAAACGATCTAAACCAGACAACAATCCGCCGTCAATTAATCAGCGAAACTGGTCGGCTCTGGGATCGCAAGTGGGAGGTTATATTCAACGCGAAATAATGTTATCGGAACGTCACTTCAAGAAATTAACCGGTAAAGAACCACGATTTAAGTTTGAGCGTACGGAACGTAACGAACCGGCATTCGAACATTTCAAAAAGGTAATTCACGAAGTTGATTTCAACGGTGAGAAGTTCGGACTTAACGGACTGCCAGACGGTATTCTTCATTACGTAACTGACGACGGTGAAATTTTACGCGTTGGACTCGAAGTCAAGTCGTTTCAAAAAGGATGGTCTGCGTTCAAATCGTTAAACCAACCGAAAGAGGATCACGTGTTACAAACGACAGTGTATTCGGAAATGTACGGTCTCGATTATTACATCATACTTTATCACCTTACGTATGGAGTCGATTGGAAGCGCGAAGACATCGTTAGAAATAAAGCGTTCGGTCGCTATATTACGCAAGATGACCGAAATGAGATTCTAGCTAAATTCGCGAGAGTAACGAAGGCTGCCCGTGAAAATACGCCACCGCCGCTAGATTTATCCACGTGGACATACAACGCTTATAAACACAGTATTGCGTTGTCAATAACCGATGAAGAATTCGCGTTAGTCGAAGGCCAAGCGAAACAGGCGTTGAAGTCGAGATTACCTGAGTGGAAGAAACGTATTTATACGGATGCTTACGATTACATTAAATCAGTACGTGAAGGGGTGGGCGAATGATAAAAAAGTTTACAATTGTACGGGATTTAGAGTGGGGAGAAGATGGGGAAATCGTAACTTTATACGATGAGCAAGGCAATGTCGTTATGAGCGGCGACGAGTACCACAACAAAATCGATTCTAAAATCGAGGGATTCTTCGAGGGCTTGGATTACTTAGAAATTCCGAATAGCGTGGAGACAAAGGTTATTAATGACAATGACTAAACGCAAGCCCGCCGAAGTCCTGCGTATACTCTCGATAGACACATCGTTAAGCTCACCAGGCTTTGCGGTAGTTGAAATACGCAATCGTAAACCTAAGCTGGTGGCCGTCGACCACGTTAAACCCCGCGGAGACGAACCATACGTCTTGCGAACGAAACACATCGAAAGCTGGCTACATCTTTTCGTAAGGCAACACCGCCCGTTTGACGTAATTGTTCGCGAAGGATTCAACGCAAAATTCGAAAGTTCAAATTATCCGGTGTTTAGCGCCTGGGCGTCGGTTGATCGCGTGTTGTATGACTTCGGTTATGTAATCGTTGAAAAATCGATCTCGCCGACGACGGTTAAACGGTTAATGACGGATCAAACGCGAAAAGTAACGAAACAGCAAGTCGAAGATGGCGTACGTAAGTTTATCGAGCTGCCCGTTGGGTTCGCGTTTAAAAAAGACGATGAATCCGACGCCGTGGGAATTGCGTTAAGCTGGGCGTTAGAAAACGGATTGATTGATGATGTGATTGAACGCGAGAAAAAGCCGAAGGCGAAAAGTAAACGGAAGAAAACGAAAAAGGAGTGATCGGATAATGAACGATAAACTTGTTGATAAAGCGACGGAATACATCGATGCTATTGCCTCGAAACTCGGCGTAGCTGCCGAACATGTTTACGATATATTAGTTAAACATGCGATTGTTAGCGGAATAAGAGATATAATTCTCGCGTTAGTTTTAGGAGCGGTCACATACGGATTAGTGCGACTATCTAAATGGTTAACTACCTCGGATGAGGCATTCGAGTTTGAAAGTTACGCGCCATTCGTATTGTTTATCGGATTAGTAGCATTTGCACTCGCGATTATATCTCTATATTTCGGAATCGGCGAATTGATAAACCCGGAATACTACGCAATTAAAGAAATACTTGACGCGTTTGGTGGTAAATAATGACCGAATTCGATTACGACTTTGCCCGTTGGGTTCGCGCCAACCGAATCGTAGAAGGTTACGAAGAGCAAGTCGCAGGCCTCGAATACGACCGCAAAATGGCGCTCCGTCGCCTTAACGCGGTCGAGGCGCAACTTGCGGAAGCTAAACGTAAAGTTGACGAATGGAAATCGGCAGTTAAGGAACTCGAAGAACAACGAAAAGGGAGCGATGTTGATTGACGAAAATAAGCAACGTCAAATTATCAGAAAAATTCCTATCGCAATATAACGGCAAGCAACCGAAATGGGGATTCGGAGGACTCGGTTACATTATTTATCTACGAACCTATGCGCGTAAAAAAGAAGACGGCACGCTCGAAAACTGGTCGGAAACCGTTCGAAGATTTACCGAGGGTAATTTCCGAATTGAAGCGAAACGACTCGAAGAAATCGGAAAACTAACTGATGATCGCGTGAAGCAACTAAACGAAGAAATGGAACGGTTTTATCACCTTGCGTTTAATCTCGTACTAACACCGCCTGGCCGTGGATTATGGATGTCCGGAACACCTTACGCGGAAAAGGTCGGGGATGCCGAAAACAATTGCTGGGGCGTATCGATGCGACCGCAAGAATACGTATTAGGCGACGGTATGCCGAAAGTGAGTTTTGCGCCAGTGTTTACGTTCGATCAGGCGATGAAGGGCGGCGGGGTTGGCGTCAATGTTCAACGCAAGTATGTCAAGAAGATACCGAAGGTTAACAACCGTCTAAGCTTAAAATTCTATGTAGATGGTCGTCACGGTGATATTGACGAACTCTTAGAACTAAAGTCCGGAGTCAGAAAGAAAACGGTCGACTTAACAGGACAACAGTCGGCGGAACTTGATCGTGCTTACGTAGTTCCCGATTCGCGCGAAGGCTGGGCGGAAGCGCTCGGAAAAGTAATCGACGCACATTACGAAGGGCAGACCGAATTAGTTATCGATATTTCCGACATTCGTCCACGTGGCTCCGATATTAAAGGTTTCGGCGGTGTCGCATCAGGACCAGCGCCGTTAGTCGAAATGTTGACGAAAGTTAACGCAATTCTTAATCGTAGAGTCGGAGATTACGTGACTCCTACCGAATGGGGCGATGTTATTCAATTGATCGGTACTTGCGTTGTGGCCGGAAATGTGCGCAGGACTGCGTTAATTTTAATCGGTGACCAAGACGACAAGGAATTCGTAGAATCGAAGAATTATTCGCTACCGCAGAATACCGAGGCGTCGCAGTGGCGTTGGGCTTCGAATAATAGCGTAGACATCGGCGTAGATACTGACCGTGAAACCTTACGCGGAATGGCCGTCAATATCTACTATAACGGTGAGCCTGGGTACGTGAATGTTGAATTATCGCGAAACTTTGGGCGTATCATAGACGGCTTCCAAAAAGACGTCGACGGCGAAGTAGAAGTGTTTAATCCGTAAGCTAACGTTGCCATGCGGATTTAAAACCGAATCTGATTGACTTGGAACCCTAACGTAAAGTCGAGGGCAACAGGGCGCAAGGGTAATGCCAGCGTGAGAGACTAAGCGATTCGGGACCGAAAGGTTATGCGATAGTCCGACACTCGTAGAAATACGAGATTAACAGTTTGGTGGAGAAATAACGTTACCTAACGGGTCACCGTGCAATCTATTCGAAATTAATTTACCGAGAATACACGAATTTATCGAAAAAGGGATCGAACCGGCATCCCTTTACGAAGAAGCGGCGTACCTAGCTGCTCGTTACGCTTACCGCGTGACGTTCCGTCCGTACGAATGGTCAGTAACGCGAGACGTTGTGTACAGACACCGGAGGCTAGGCGTTGGCATTACGGGAATCACCGATTGGGTTCTCATGAATTTCGGTGAAAAAGCGATAACCGGTTTCGCACCTGACGGAACACCATACTTTAACGTTGACGTTTGTACTGCGCTCGATCAACTGTACCAATACGTCAAAGAAACGAATATTGCGCAAGCCAAAGACCTTAACGCTAATCCTTCGATAAAGGTGACCACCGTTAAACCTTCGGGAACCATTTCGTTATTAATGGGCGTATCGCCCGGTCAACATTACCACTGGGCGCCTTACATGATTCGTCGCGTAAGAATGGCGGCTAATGCGCCGTTAGTACCCGTTTTACAAGAATGCGGTTATTACATGGAGCCCGCAATTAAAGGTTGGAACGCAGACGGCTCTTACCAATACGATTACAACACGGTTGTCGTAGAGTTCCCGGTTAAAGCGCCAACCGCTGAACATCCGAATTTCCAATCTGCCGGCGACGTGCCACTTCGCGAACAAGCGGCATTACAAGCGCTACTCGCTACGTACTGGTCCGACAATGCGGTATCCGCAACTCTATCGTTTAAGAAGGCGCAACCGAAGCCGGTTTATTTCGAAGACGGAACGATGTTACTCGATAAATTCGGTCAACCCGAATATAAAATCGATAAACGTGACGAAGACGCGGTAATCGAAGAAATTACGGATGTACTCGATCGTTATAAAGGCGTAATTAAATCGACATCGCTATTACCGCACGCGACCGATACTTACCCGCAAATGCCGTACGAAGAGATTGCAAAAGAAAAATACGATCAGATGGTCGCAAAAATCAAGGCTCGCCCGTGGGAAGTCGTTGACGGAGCGATAAAAGCGGAAGATGACGAAATAGAAGACGTAGTAGGCGAATGTATCGGGGGACAATGTCCTATTAAATGATCGCAGTAAACGGGAGGGCTTGCGCGGCCTTCCCGAAACTAGCCTAAAGGGAGCGATAATATGGCATTTTTCGGAATTACTTCACGCAATGAATCGCAAAAACGTGCGATGCAAGTGTTAATGAACGATAAGCCATACGTATTCTTGACGGGTCCTGCCGGAACAGGAAAATCGTTAATCGCGCAAGCTGTCGGACTGGAACACACGATAGAAGAACGCAAGTATCGTAAACTCGTATACACCCGTTTGCAAGCACAGCTCGGAATGGACGTTGGCGCATTACCTGGCGACATTAACGAAAAGACTTACCCGTTTATCCGCCCGTTCCTCGACAATCTCGAAGTCATGAGCGACAGCGCAAAACAAATGATCGCGTATTTCATGTCGGGTGATAAATCGAAAATTTACTTCGATCCGATTCAGACGATGCGCGGCGGAACGTTTCACCAATCATACGTCATCGTTGATGAAGTTCAAAATCTCGATGTCGCAACAATGCACGGTGTAGCCACTCGGTTAGGCGAAAATACGAAAATGATATTCTGTGGAAACTTTGCGCAAATTGACAACGTGAAGCTGCGTGACCATCGAAGGAACGGTTTGTACCAATTGCTAAACGGATTGTACGAAGCCGGTAGACACGAATACTTCGATCACGTCAATTTAGCAGAAGTTGTGCGTCACCCAGCGATTCAAGTTGTCGAAGAAATCTTGCGTAACCACGAAATGGCTGCGGAGTTCGAGGCACTGGAGGCACGTGGAAGTGTGGAGGCGGTAACTTGAAACGAAAAGACGTGGGAGGAAATCAACCGCATTCGTCAACGAAAGCTAGACGATTACCGACAACGGTTTGACTCGATAATAAAACGTTTAGACGAAACTTTAAAAGGGAGTCGATAAAATGACGTATTCAAACGAAGAACAATGGCGATGGGCTAACGAACAGGACGGGCGAAAGGAAAAGATACGAAAGACTTGCGAACAACACGCGGAAGTATTTCGTGAACTAGCGAAAACAGGTGACGCCAGCCATTACGATGACCGACTCGAAGCCATTTTCGATATGCAGTACGCGTTAGATAAACGCATTATAGAGGAACGCGGTATTAACAAAGGGCTAGACGAATGGGTTATCGGAATCACACTCGCAATGGAATCGGAAATAGATGAAATTAGACGCGAAGTCAATTGGAAATGGTGGAAGAATCCGAAGGAAATCGATCGTAAAGCGTTGCAAGGCGAGGTTATTGATATGTGGCACTTCCTCGTTAGTTTATCGCAAAAGGTCGGGCTAACGCCGGCAGATGTTTACCGTGTGTATCGCGAAAAGAATGCGGAGAACCATGCGCGGCAGGATGGTAAAAGCGATAAAGAAGGGTACGAGGTGAACGCAGAATGATCGAAAAGTTGTTCATCGTAACCATAAACGGCGACTTATATCTGCGTGATTCATCGATTCGGACGTATAAGAGTCGCGAACGAGCCGAAAAGGAATCGTTGCGTTTCGTAAGAAACGGCTTAAAAGTGGAGATCGGTGAGCTTACGTTGACGAATGTAACCGAAGTAAAGGAGGCCGAATAAATGGCGGAAACCAAAATGAACGTTACCTTACTGGCACACACGCAAGTCACTCACAATTACCGACAGGTTCTCGATAATTTGGCGTTTGAACAACGAATAGAACCAACGGACGGCCAAGCGGTAGCTCTCACCGCAATCCGCACATGCTACAGCGCAAACAACCCAACGGAAATCGTTGCAAAGGAAGGCGCAAAGTATTTCGGCGCACAAGCGACAGACGGCGAAGGAGGCACGGACGCTGACCGATTGTTTCGCCATATCGTACGCAGCGGCCACACGTCCACGCTCGAGCATCTTTCGTTCACCTTTGCGATAGAAGGCGTCAGTCGTGCGCTGTTGGCTCAACTCACACGGCATCGGGTCGGATTTAGTTTTAGCGTACAGAGTCAACGGTACGTCAAATTAGGAAGTGACGATAAGAGTGGCGGATTCGACTATGTAAGGCCGGAAAAAATCGGGGAAAACGAGGTGCCGGACTATCAATGGTTTGACGACGGTAAATGGATAAATTACAAGGCATATGAGGTGTTCGAAAGCTTTATGCGTGAAGCACAGTCTACCTACGATAAACTTCGCAAAGCAGGCGTACCCGCCGAAGATGCCAGGGCGGTCTTGCCAAACGCCACAGCCACGAACCTTGTCATGACGGCTAACTTGCGGGCTTTGCTCGATTTTTATGAAAAAAGACGGCCTGGCAACGGAGCACAGCACGAAATCACTCAACTCGCGGAAGAACTACGGAAGGCAGTCGTTGAAGCCGAGCCGTGGACCGATCAGTTTTTCGCGCAAGTTTAAGTACAACAACGCAAACACTCCGCTGCAATGGGAAACACACGCTGTCTATACCGGGAACTGATCGTTATGAAGGCGGAGCGTTGGCGTTAAAAACGACTAAAACGAAAAGGGAGCGATAAAATGAGCGACGTTAAAAAGATTCGTATTACAAAGGCGAGTATGCCAACGTACTGGTACGCAGACAGAATCGGTGAAATTTTCGAAGTGACCAAAGAAATGGTAAATGACTGTTTCGTAAAAGTGAACGAGACAACCGATGAGCATTTTGTAAGTTATGACGACTGCGAACCAGTCATCGAGCACGAAGGACGGCTGTATCGCGAAGTCCAGCGAAAAGCTAACATTGGGGATCTCGTTAAGATTATTCTCGTCGAAGTTGCAGAATGTGAAAAATTTAAGGTCGGAGACGTTTTCCGAATTACGGGTACAGACCATAACGGTGTATATTCTAGGGAAGTGCCTAAAACAGACTACAATACAGAAGGTTATCTTAAACGAAAGGAGTATGTTGTACTCGAACCAATCGACACCGCCACCGAAGAACCGCCAGGCCCGCACGCCAGTGCAGACGACCCGAAATCTGTCCTCGATTTAGTAGCGAACCTTGCGCGTAGAGTAACGGAACTCGAAAAGCAAACGGAAGCCAATACGAATGACATTGCGTTCTTAGACAAACAGCGGTTGGAATCCGAACTTACTCCGCTACAACTCGCAATCCTACGGGCAGATGCGCCGACAGACGTGAAGTTTACGTTGATTGTCGAAGCAGAACGGTTGCAGAGTGAGCGCGAACAAGCGATAAAGGAGGCGGAGTGATGACGAAGGGTGAAATTACGAAAAAGATTTCTGAAACCGGACTCGATGTTATCAACGTAGTAAATGTTTGGTCGAATGGTAAAAAGATTCGCAGATTTGCGGGGCAGGACGATAAATCAACGTGGCATAACCCTAAAGACGGGTATCGCCGAATGGTTGCGGTACTAATCGATGTAAAGGAGGCGGAGTAATGGAGGTAAAAAGCGATTATAAAGATCGCGAATGGTTGTTCAATAAATATACCATAGAAGAATTAAGTATGATGCAGATTAGTAAATTATGCGGAGTATCTGAAAAGACAATTCAATACTATATGAACAAATTTGATATTCCTCGTCGAAACGGCTCTAACAAAATAACAAAAAGCATACGTAAGTATATATCAGAACGAGCAAAAGGAAAGCCTACATGGAATCACGGAATGAAAGGAAACTATCAGAAATGGACTAAACGCGGAGAGAATGCGCCTGGGTATCGCGGCGGCGTAAGTGAAAAAGGTAATAGAGGCTATCGGAAATTTCTAATGCCGGAACATCCTTACTGCGACGCAAATGGTTATGTTTTTGAACATCGATTGGTTTGTGAAAAACTACTAGGGAGATATCTTACTGAAGACGAGATAGTTCATCACCGAGATAGAAACCCTTTGAACAACGAGCCTAGTAATTTGTTTATCTTTTACGGACACGCAGCACATCGCGCATTCCATACGGCACAAAACAGGGACTCATCCTTAACCGAAGAGGAATTCTGTAGAGGAGAGGATTACGTATGGTTTTAAAACTCGCCCTGACCGGTAAACTCCGAAGCGGCAAAGACACGGTGGCAGGATACGCGACATTGTTCTACGATTTCCAACCTTTCGCTTTCGCAGACGAAGGTAAACGATTAGTACATCAGTTATTCCCGGATTTACCGTCAAGCCCCAAACCTCGAAAATATTATCAAGAGGTTATCGATGGGATCACGAAACTTGACGTAGAAGGCGCCAAAGACGTTTGGATTGATGCGACTCTACGAAAAGCAGATTCGTACATCGAACGTCGATGCTGCCGAGAATCCCGCGTCATGATTACGGATTTAAGGAAACCGAGAGAGTACGAAGTCTTGCGACAAAAAGGCTTTACGATTATTCGCGTAACCGCACCGCTTGAAATCCGACTAGAACGTGCGCGACAGGCAGGCGACGCGTTCAACCCGGAAGACCTCGAACATGAAACCGAGCAGCATATCGATGGCTTTGCGGTAGATTACGAAATCGTTAATGACGGCACATTACACGAAATGTACGGCAAATTTGACGTAATTATGCGGGAATTAGGCATATCTAAAGCCGAAGGGATGTGACGATGTGACGTACCAATTCCGTGAACTAGCACGTTTTGAGCCGGATGGCGAAGACTTACGCGTACTACAATTCGACGACGACACGGTTGAACCCGAAGAAGCCCCGCAATGCTGTATCGAATGCGGGGTTGAGTTACCGATTAACTTAACGGTCTACTGCGAGCGCTGCGAGGGTTAATTTTTGTCACGCACCAATTCGAACAATCGCCAACGCTCGCCCTCAACGAACTCGTGTCCGGCATCAACGAACTTAAACGTTTGGTTTTTCGGCAGCCCGGACTTGTCAACGATATTTCGTGCGTAAGTGTAGCCGCGTTTGTCGAACTTAAACGGTTCAATGCCCGTAGCTGACTTGCGCACTAAGTCCGGCTTCTGAATACCGATACGGTGGTTTTCAACGTCGTAAGCAACGTGTAAATACGGATACATTGCGTTAATATTGAATTCCTTACGCAAATCGGACGATAGCATTAAGCGTCCGAACTTATCGAGCGTTATATATTTACCGCGACTGCGGGATTGATCGCTAGAAATCGGTACTAAAGGCATCGTTCCTTCACCGTCCTTTCTAAATACGTACCAACCGTTCGCTCGGTGTGAAAATACGTAATGTCCTACGGTTATGCTTTGCGCTTTGCCGTAACGCCAAATTTCGAAGTAGCGCGAATGGGTAGCGTCAAGCCTACGATATAAACGCGAATCGAACTTAACATCGCCTTTTCGCGCAATCTTTACCGTATCATTAAACGCATGTAAGTACCAAACATGACCGAGGAACTCACGACTTAAAACGAGGTCGTATCCGTGATAAATTTCGATTTCCATAAAGAAACGGACTCCAACGTTATTTATCGGTATTTATCATTATACGCAAAAAACACGAAAAATAAAACGAAAATGATTCGACAAATAAAAACAAATTTAACGAAAGGGTGCGATGGTTATAGGAAAAGCAGATCGTAAACGGTGGGAAGGCAACGTTAAATCAATGGAAATTATCGCAAAGCCACGCGAACAAATAACGGCAGAAGATGTTGAGTTTTTGCGTCAAAACTACACGTCAGCAGGCGGGTTATTACCGAACGCTTTCTCAGGTGGTGCGTTTTTCACACCGACTCATGTTGCGAAATTTATATGGGACATACTCAAGCCGAAGTTGCCGCAGAATGCGAAGATCTTAGAGCCTTCGGTCGGGGCAGGTGTTTTTCTCGAACATGCGCCACAAGACGCCGAAATTACAGCGCTTGAACTCGACCAAACAAGCGCAAAAGTAACTTCGCTATTGTATCCTAGCACGGAAATAATCGAAGGGGATGCGCTGACACACCTGCGGCGAGATTACTATGACCTAGTAATCGGAAACCCTCCGTACGGCGTTTCGGTTAGTTTCGAATCTGATGACGAGTGGACGTTAACTAAAAAGAAGGGAGTTTACGGAGGTAAATCGGAAGTAGCGTTCATTGAACTCGCGATCAAGACCGTAAAGCCTGGCGGTTACATTGCGTTTGTTCTACCGAAAGGTTTGAATTACGCACAGTACGCAGCTAAATTACGCAGATTAATGTACGAAACGTGCTGGCAAGTAGCCACGATTACGTTGCCCGGTGAAACGTTTCAACACGTTGGCACAACAATAGAAACGCAGATTCTTATTTTGCGAAAGGTTACGCCTAACGCTCGTTTAATAGAACCGGCAACAAAACGATGGAGCTCGAATTTCAGACGCGAGGGGCATCAGGATATTACGTGCAAGGACGCAAAGTTTTACGAGGGTCAAACACCGGCATACTTCGCGAAAGTAACGGACATCGGATGGGACGACAAAGGCCGTAGTACGAACAAATGGGGCGACGGACTGACGCAACTTGACGAATTGGTCCACGATTTTACTGACGGTAATCTTATGCGTGAAAACTTGTATCCGCACATTCCGTCTTGGCACGGCATCGAAAAAGGCAACGAATCGTTTTTCTTTTCGCACGGTAACGACACTTGCGACGGTTATCGCGATGCTAGTCGAACGTTTTCCGATGGGCCATATCGCTGGAACGAATTAACGCTTGGGGCCGGTGAAGAAGTCGTATGGACACGAAGTGACGGAACAACGGTTGAGCGATCAACGTTTGACTTCGATTGGCAAGACGAGATAGTACGCGAATATTACGAAAAGGAGCGTGAATAATATCGGAACTTCAAACCACGATAAGTCCGCAGCACACCGCCGGCTTGCTGCGCAGTTTATCGCGTTAGACAATCCGCTAGGCGTGTCGTTGCTATTACGCGAAACGCACGCGTTGATCGGGCGGGCGTACAACGGCGATTACGCAGCGATAGACATAACGTTAGACCTTGCGACGGCAATCGAACGGGCGAAACTGACGGCTAGGGAAACGGAGGCTTTGCGGTGGGTTTATGGCGAGGACTTAACGCAAAGTGAGGCGGGGATGTTGATGGGCGTAAGTCAAAAACGTATCGCACGGTTGCTCGATTTAGCACACGTAAAAATAGCGAGAGTTTACGAAAAATGGGCGTGGTCGAATGAAGGATACAGTGGTATTAGTACGGTTTATTTAGAGGAGGAAATCGATGAATCAGACGCAGTTTGAGACGGAGGCAAACGAAATAATTACGGCTGTAAGGCGCGGTAACGCTTGGAATGGCCTAGATGTAAGTGACAGGCAGACTCGCATCGAGATAATGAACGATCTATTTAAAGAGTATCCAGGACCTTATGATAAGGAATTAATTGAGAAAATGACCGACGCTGTTTTACACGAAGAATTAACGGATACCGATCAGTGGAAAGTAAAACACAACGAATACCCGTTCCTTAGTGAAACGCAATTAGCTCGTAGGAAAGACGGTATACACCAACGTAAGAACGAAGGGGGATCCGGTGAGGTGTCGTTAAACAAAGCGTGGGCAATCGATGTTACCAGAAAGGACTATTCATTACCAAAGCGTAAGGACCGTACGAATAACGATCAGATAGCGATAGAGAACGCTACTAAATCACGTAATAAAGAAATACATCGTAAGTATCGAGAATTTACGAAAGAGCAACCGGTTACTACGTACACACTTTCGCAAGAAGAATTGGAGGCGAGAGGGTGGCGATAGAGATTACGCTTCCGTCCGATACTGTTACGTTTAAAGTAGGGGAGTTATCAGATTATGATGATTTGCTACAACTAAAGCCTGGCGGTGTATACGCTTTGTACGGTGATGATAACGAATGTTTATACGTAGGACAATCGAAGGTGTTATCGAAGCGCCTTCGGTCACACCTTACGTGTCAAGGAAACTCGGCTGTATTTTGCGATTTAATTCGGTCCATAACGATTTATTTCGTTAGGGATTCGGTAGAAAGGGATATTTATGAAACGTATGCGATTACGCATCTTAACGCTAAATTTAATCGAGCAAAAATACGGTCAGTTAAACGTACGTTCTCTCGAAATAAACTCGAGTTGATCGAGGACCTTCGTTACGACCTCGACTTACTTCGAACCATTAGGGCGGACATTTTAACGGAAATTGATGCCGTAAATATCCAGTTTGCTACGCCTAAGTACCGAAAGATTAATAGTTTTACTGGTGAACTTACAAACAGGTTCCTTGTGGTTCTTACTTAGACCCCGAAGAAATCGAGGAAAAGGAATCTGAGAAAGAGGGAACCCTAGTTGACTTAGAACAAAGGCTCCGTGAAACAGAAGACGAAATAAACGAAATAAAAGCGAATCTAACGAGATTATTCGAAGAAATTCGCGAGTAAAGGGTATATTTTTCAAGATTTTGTATCAGGAAGGGTGAAAGATACAAAGGGTTACTTCTGTAACAGTGTCTTTCGCCTTTTATTTTGGAGGTTATTAGATGTCGCAAGAAAAACGATTACACTTACGCGAAAGAATATACGAAGACACCAACGGAAAAGTTAAACGTCAATTTATTGATGACGACGGAGTAGTTATCGAAGAGTACACGTTAGAGGAACGATGGGTCAAGGCGGATCAATTCGTATTCGTTGGTGATCGCGACTATACGGAAGAATATGGCGAGGAACGTTCGCTCGGTCGCAATCCGGAACACATTAAATTGTACCGCACGAATATCCAACACGTCCTGGCACACGAAAAGTTATCGAAGGACGCACGCTGTGCATTTTTGTCATGCGTGGCTTATCTCGATTGGAATTCGAATTTCGTTGTCAATCCGAAGACGGGCGAGCCGTTGAGTGGTCGTGAGTTAGCGGATCTTTCCGACTTCAACAAAGACTTAATGGCGAAGGGATTACGCGAACTACGGCAAAAAGGAATCGTTGCAGTGATGATGTCAGGCTCGAAGGGGAACGCACAACATTACGTCGTACATCCGTCAATAGCGTGGAAGGGTAAGAGAGTAGCGAAGGACATGGCGCAAATAAAACATTTCGCGAAGAACGGGTTAGAGTTACCTGTTAACGTGAAGTATTCGGAGGGCCCGAAGGCTGACTGAATCCGTGTATATAATGCTATACACCGTGTATATAATCGTATACACCCTAAAACGGGGCTCCGCCTTACTGTCGCAAGGGATTCGGGCGTTTTTGTTTAAAATTATTTCTTACTTTGTAAGTACCGTTTAACAACGAACCTCGGCGCGGTGAATATATTATTAGTACATTATCGCGCAATAAGTATTTAGTCAGTTAACTGTTGGCTCGCCTGTTAAGGCGGGCTATGTTTTTATGTTTTAAAACATTCCCTTCGGTTTCTATCGAAACCTCGGGCTAAAGTATTTAATAAAACGTTTATTAACGCAGTAAAGGAAGGAGGGTGTCAGAATGGCAATTAAACGATTGAATGCCGAACATCTTATCGCGATTAGTTGGTTAGCGCAACCGAAAAAAGGCGGAAAGACAATCGCAGAGATTGCGGAGTTGTGCGGTGTAACGGAGAGAAGTATTTATAACTGGCTAAAGGACCCGTTGTTTGAACGCGAATTAAAAGCGCAAATGATTCGTAACAGCCGCGATAAGTTACCAGAGCTTATCGATTCATTAGCGGAGATAGCAATACGGGATGGCAACGCAGCGATGGCGAAGCTGGCGCTACAGATTAACGGTATGCTGGTAGAGAAGCACGAGGTAGAGACGAAAGCGAACAGCGGGGACATCGATTATGATGCGTTGGATGACGAGATAGCATCGTTTGGTGAGCGGTTAGAGGGCGAGCATGAAACAGACAAATAGTAACGCGATATATTAATGTAGGAATACAGTAGGATGCGGACTTATTACGGTTCATAATATTTCATAAACGTTGAACACGCGGGTCCTGGCGGAGACGCATAATATATTTCTAAACCAGTATCTTGTTTTGTTTTTGGCATAAAATCAAAATCTAATCTTGCGAAATTACTATTAATTTTCCGCCTTTCTTCTTTTTCTCTTTGTTTACTACTTCTTCCATAATTGTGTTTTCGACATAAAATATCATAATCCTTTTTGACACGACATTATTTGTGGTGTTTTTTATTTGTTGCTTATAGGTAATGACGGCGGACTAAGAATTGGAATTGGAGTGATTTGTAGTGGCGAAAAATCAATTTATTTCAACAGAAAACTTTGCAAAGGTAAGATACTCAGAAATCCCCTTTCATGAAACAAGTCATTCTCAAGCTCACTGGGCTTTGATGTATTTATTAAAAAATTCATATGTAAAAATGAATGCCTATAATGAAATAGAAGTCCAAAAACTTATTAAATGCTTAAAAATTTTAAAGCTTAAAGTGACAATAAAACAAAATTATTATCCGAAAAACTCAATACAGGCTGACAAAGAAGTGGGTATTTACGAGTTTATGTTGGATAATTTTGTTGATGATAGAATAGACGGGTACTTGCCGCCGTCCAAATCAACGAAAGAATTAGCGCCTAAACAGTAGGTGTTTTTATTTTGCCGTCTTTATCTATAAGGAGTAAATAATTTAATTGCAGTTAATGGTTTAGTTAATTCTTGAATTTCTTTAAGTTGTTTGCTTACAGCCAATTTTGTTATCGCTCGGGCTTTTTATCACGCGGGTCCTGGCGGAGACACGCCCGAAACTTTTCAACGTTTATGCACGTTCTTATACATTGCATAACGTATTCGTACGTTGTATGAACGTTGATATTACGTATGTATAAACGTTGTTCAATGTATGAACATAATGAAACATCAACAATCGTTGTTGTATCAACGTTTCATTCGATTGTTAAACGTAACAAAACGTAATTGTGTTACATTCGTTATGCAAAACGATGTATGAAAACACGGACAGGCAACGAAGCCCCCAAGCCTCCTGTCCGAAACCGCCGAAACAGACCAACGAAAAATCCGCGCACCAAAAATAACGTTTGATAAAGCGAACTGAATACGCAAGTAGAACGAAGACAATCGCATGCCTGACGGTTGTCTTTTTTGTCTTTGCGTGTCACTAAGAAGCGACCCAGCTTGCGATTAGCTACCGCAAGTTAGACGAACCTACCGCGTTATGGGTCGCTTAATTTAACAAATACGGTAGGAACTACGAAAGGTAGGCGATATGAAAATATCGAAAGAGGAAGTCGTTAATTTATACGTAAACCAACGTAAAAGCACGAAAGAAATCGCGAAAATAGCTGACGTTTCAAGTCGCTATATCACGAATGTTCTTCGAGAAAAAGGCGTAAAACTAAACGAAAAAAGACGCCAAAACGGCTATTCAATTAACGTCGATTTCTTCAAAACGTGGTCACCAGAAATGGCTTACGTTTTAGGGTTCGTTCTAACTGACGGCGCGATTAACGGCAATACATTTAGTATTGCGCAGAAAGATATCGATATTTTACAACGAATCAATAGCGCAATGCAATCGAATTTTCCGATCAAGAAACGCAAAAACGGAAAATCGTTTATTTACGCGCTTAGTATATCGCGAAAAGAAATGGTTGACGACTTACGACGGCTAGGGTTAACGGAAAAGAAGTCACTAACTGTCGAATTCCCGATGGTTCCTGACCGTTATTTAAATCACTTTATTCGCGGCGTAATCGATGGTGACGGTTGGGTTCAGGATCGTGGTTACGTAATGAACGTAACTAGCGGGTCGTTATTATTTGCGTATCATTTACATGAAAACTTTAATCAATATAAGTTTAACGGACGGCTAGCAAAAAACAGCGGAGCATACCGCGTCTGGGTATCCGGTAAAGACGACATTATTCGCCTCGGACGATGGTTATACAGTGACTGCAGCGATTTATTTTTGCCCCGTAAACGCGAAAGGTTCGAAGTAAATGAAAAAGACGCTCGTCAGAGCGCCTAAAGATTGATATTCATGTAAACTTCGTTCATCTGATCCTGGTTAATTCCTATATACCTTAAAGTTTCGCGTTGGCTTGAGTGGTTGAGAATCGATTGTAATAACGATAAATCAACGCCGGCTTTATACGCGTGGTAAGCAAATGTTTTTCGAAGAGTGTGCGTCCCTATTTCAAAATTCAAGCCGGCTCGCTTAGCGGCGGCGTTTAGAATACGGTACGCTTGGACACGACTTATTGGCCCGTTACCTTTGCGAGAAGGAAACAGCCAATCTTCGTCAGAAACTTCGGGAGACACCGATTCTTTCACGGCCTTAACGATCGATTGGTTTAGACGAAACGTTTTCGCCTTGCCAGTTTTAGTTTCGCGAAGAGTCAGTACGGCTTTATTTCGTACGTCACCGACTTTTAATTTTAAAATATCTGAGATCCGCAGCGATGAATTAATTCCGAATATGAAAAGTAGTTTGTTACGGGGGGTTCCTAGCGCTTTTTTCATTCGGTCAATATCACGCTTATTTCGAATGGGCTGAACGGTATTCACAATGTACCACTCCCTCATTATGTTACATTCATTATACGATATTAAAAACGAAGTGTCAACGGAGGTGACGATATAATGGCGTGGATTAGCGGAAAGTGGTACGACGCAAATAGTCGACAAAATAAAATCGAAAAACTACGTAAATATATCGTTCCTCGTGTAAGAAACTTAAAGAAACTAATGCCTGACGAAAAAGTTGATTTAAAGAAGTACATTGATGAGTTTGAAAGGTTAAAGGCAATAGACCGAGGCGAGAGAGACTTATTATTTTTCGCGTACTACTACTTTGGAGAGAACTGTAACCCGGATAACAACGGTAACTGGATACCGAGTTTTGACGTACCTGATTCATACAACCTAAGTAATATCACAGAACATGCTCCGCAGTTCCATCACGAAATATGCGACATCATGAACGTAGTTTCAACGAAAGAAATCAATAAACGGGTTGCAGTTGCGGCGCCTCGTTCACACGCAAAGTCTTCGTTTCTGTCGAAAGGGTTTCCGATTCACGAGATATGTTACCGGAAGCGTAAGTATATCATCATGATTTCGGAAACACCTACAGTTTCAAGCGAAAATTTAGGATGGGTAAAAACACAGTTGCAACATAACGAAAAAATACGCCGTGATTTCGGGCCATTGCTCCACCCAAAACAACAAGCGAATCCCCGTGATAATAATTCCGAATTTATTGCGTGGGAAGACCTCGGCGACGGAAGACAACGCCAGTTAACTCTTGTTCAGGCTGCGTCGTCAGGTCAAGCGCTACGTGGACGAAACTGGAACGGGCATCGGCCCGATCTTATTATTTGCGATGATCTAGAAGATAAACGAAATACAAATACGGAACAATTACGCCAGGAACTTAAAGATTGGTTCCGCCAAGTCGTTATCCCGTTAGGTGACCCAGAAGGAAAGAAAACTGCAATAGTTTTCATGGGAACAACAGTACATCATGATTCTCTTTTGATTGACGTAATGAATCGACGTTCTGACTTCGAGAAGAAACTCTATAAGGCTATTATCGAATGGCCAAAACGGATGGACTTATGGGAACAATGCCGAGAAATTTATCAAAACCGAGAAGACAAAAAGGCTGCGCAAAATGCGGAGCTTTTTTATATTGCTAACAAAGAGGAAATGGATCGAGGCTCGAAGGTGCTGTGGCCTTCCGTTCAGCCGTTGTATAAGCTAATGACTAAGAAGTGGGATGATGGTTCAAAAGCGTTCAACACGGAGTATATGAATAACCCCGTCGACGAAGAATCGATGGTTTTCAATCCAGACAAATTTACGTATTGGGACGGTAAGGTAATAGGTGACTTTAGTCACGAAAACTACGAAATATACATGGGCGTAGACTTTGCAATGGGCAAACAACGCGGAGACTTTTCAGCTATATCCGTTATTGCGAAGCATAAAGAAAACGGTGTTAGTTATGTCGTAGATTCGTATGGGGAACGCATACATCCCGATAAGTTTTTAAAAGTGATATGCGATTACACACTTAAATGGCAGCCCGACGGAATAGCTGCGGAAGCACAAGCGGCGCAAGAATTTTTCGTTTTCAAACTTAAAGAGGCTCTACAAGGCACTGGTTATCCGGCACAGAGACGTGTTAAGGAAATCCATCAAAGATCAAGGAAAGAGTTACGTATCGAATCCATGTTACCTGACATAGAGAGTGGAAAATTGCAGTTTACGAAGAAACACGTTTTATTATTGGAGCAGTTCGAACGGTATGGCACTAATTCGCATGATGATTTAATCGACTCACTTGAAATGGCGTTGAGTGTTTCGAAAAAAAGAGTTGCAAAAGTAATAGACAAACCAGAATGGTTGTATTAACAAGCGAAGGGAGGAGACGTTTTGCCGTTATTTAAAGAAGGCGCAAGCTACCCGCCTACCGAAGATCTCGAACGCCTGGCGAAGTATCAACGCGGGCGTAAGATATTCGACGGCAAACTTGCCGAAGTCTACGAGCGCGCTACGAAAGTGCTAAAAGAAACGCCACACAAAGAGCAGCTAGAAAAGTTATATATTGCAGTTAACTTAATGGATATTCTCGTCACCAAACCGGCCGACTTAATGGTCGGAGAGCCGCCGATTTACGAATCGGGTTTACCGGATAAGTCAACGCAACAAAGCCGAATTAATTCCATCGTAGAGGAAAATGATCTTAACCTGTTGATTCATGAGATAGTTATCGGGTCGGGTTTTCGCGGTGACGCGTGGATTAAAGTCCGCCACGGCTACCGGCAGGACTTTTCGGAAGTGCCCGAAGGTTATCGGCCGGCTAACGTCAAACCCGAGCCAATTATCGAAGCAGTTCGGGCTGACTACGTATTTCCGGAGTTTTCAAACGGATCTACTAAGCGTTGTAAAGCGATTAATATTGCGTGGGTAGAGTGGGTTTTATCACGAGGATTGAAGGAAGAAATTCCGTTTCTTAACGTTGAACGTCATTTGCCCGGCTATATCATTTACGAGCGTTTTCGTTTATACGAAACAGGTGTAGATAACATGTGGGAAGTTCCGATTCAAACGTTTAAAATCGGTGAGCAAGTCGCAACTGGGCGTAACGAAGACGTGGTTCTAACGGGCGTTCCGCGCTTCCTTGTTCATCACGTTCCGTACAAAACGGTGGACGATGAGTTTTGGGGCATTTCAATGTTCGAAAAGTTGGAATCGATACTTACCGCGATAAATGACCGCATTACGCAGATCGATTACATCCTTTGGAAGCACGCTGACCCGATAATGTACGGGCCTCCGATTAGTGACAAGCAGGTTTCGCTAGGAGGCGGTCGTTATATCGAAGTTTCAAAAGAAGAACAGCAGCCTGGTTATATGGGGTGGGAAGCGCAGCTAGATTCCGCGTTTAAAGAACTTGATTTGTTGCTCGGACTTGTTTTCCAAATGTCCGAAACACCGCAATGGTTGTTTGGTACTTCGCTCACACCGGACTCGGGCGGAACCGGTACGTCACATACGGACGGCGCCGCAATCAAAGCGCGTTTTATGCCGATTCTTTCGAAAGTGAAGCGAATTAGGGTTCACGTTGACCGCGCGATTCGTGACGCACTATGGACAGCGCAGTTACTCGAAAACGAAGCGAACGACGGCGTTGACGGTTTCGAAAAATACGAACCGGTTTACCCGAAAATCACGTGGAAAGACGGTATTCCGGCCAATGAAAAAGAACTTGCGGAAATCATGCAAATTCGTACTGGGGGCAAGCCGACGATTGACGTACAAAGTGCAATCAAACGCCAGGACGAAGTCGACGATGAAAAAGCGAAAGAAATCATTTCGCGTATTGAAGAGGACGAAACGGCAACGAACGGATTCGTTGATTCTAACGTGTTTAATCAGCCGGCAGTTAATGCCGATGGTGGTGACGCCTAATGCCGAATTACGATCAGCAAGTAGAGGAAATTGTTCGCACTTATAAACGTGCAGTCACCGAAATCCTAGCGGAACTTGAACGTTTTGACATTACGGATTATTCACGAGCCAATGCGCAAGCAACGTTAAAGTCTATCGCTGACATACTAACGTCACTTAACGAAGAATCAGCGAAATGGGTTGCCGAAAACATACCGTTAGCTGTTCGTACCGGAGTAGCCGAAGCCATTGTCGCGCTAGGCGTCGTTAGTACGTTAGCGGAAGCGCAACAAATCGTTAAGTTTAATCGTGTAAATAAAGCGTTGGTCGAGGCGGTAATCGCCGATACACAGGCTGACTTACTTGCTGTAACGCAAAACGTTGATCGTAAGGTTAAGGCGACTATTCGCCAAGTTGTTTCGGAGGCAATGCGAAATAACCTTGCGAAGGGAGTTAACGGTCGACGCACGATTAATTACGATACACTCGAAGGATTACGAAAGAAACTTGGGAACGCGGTTAACACCGGGATTATAGACGCGGCAGGTAGGCGTTGGAAGCCGGAAGTTTATGTTGACACTGTAACTCGTACAAAAATGATGCGCACGACAATCGAGGCGTCATCGAACGAGGCCGCTAGTCGCGGTGCTTATTACGGCGTGATAAGTTCGCACGGAGCGAAAGACGCCTGCCGCGATTGGGAAGGCAGAATCGTAAAGCTAGTCGAAAGTGCGCCAGGTGATTATCCGTATATCGGTAGTTTACTAGGCTCGCGAGATATTTTTCACCCACGGTGTAAACATACAGTTAGTCCAATACGAAACCCTGACCGTTATTAACAACGGTCTTTTTCTTTGTCCGAACGTTAAGACGCTAAACTAAACGGAATCTACAGTCTACGCGGACTTTAAACGTGGAGGTACGTATGAAATTAAATCTACAGTATTTTGCGGAAGAAAACACGGAACACGAAAATCCAGATGTGAACGAAACACCAACGGTTGAGGAACAACCGGATAAAAAACCCGAAGTTAGAACGTTCACGCAAGAAGAACTCGATAAAATCGTAGCTGACCGTATTGCTCGCGAACGCAAGAAACTCGAAAAATTCGCAGACTATGACGACCTGAAAACGAAAGCGTCAGAATACGAAAAGCAGCTCGAAGAAAAACGTCTTGCCGAATTGTCAGCGCAAGAACGTGCGGAAGAATTAGCGAAGAAATTTGAGGCGGAGCGTAATGATTACGCAAAACAACTCGAAGAATTAAACGCTAGAATTCAACGCGAGAAAATCGAGAACGCATTTATTAAGGTTGCCACCGCGCTTAATGTTGAATACGTTGACGATGCACTTAAACTTGCCGACTTATCCGCGGTAACAGTCGATGATGAGGGCGTCAAAGGTGTAGAAGACGTTGTAAAAGCGCTGGTTGAAAATAAACCGTTTCTATTGCGCAAGGCAAAACAAGAGCCGAAAGTAATTGGAGACGCAACGCAACAAAAATCGGACACTAGCGATAAAACCGCCGAACAACTATTGAAAGAAGCGGCTGAACGCGCTAGGAAGTCTGGAAGAGTTGAAGACAAAATCGCATATGCACAACTAAAACGTGATTTACAAGCTTAAACAATGACTCGCAAAAAGGCGGGTCTTTTTTATTACAAAATAAGGGAGGCCACAATATATGGCTAAAATTTATGATGCAAGTATGATCGGTAAAAAACAATCAGTAATCGATGAAATTCTTTTATTGAATCCTCACCAGACTCCACTAATTAGTTTACTAGGGTTCGGTCAAGCGGTTACGCAAACTACCCACCAATGGTTTGAAGACGAAATGTACGCAGACGAAAGTACGGTAGTTGGAGCGAAATTAGCAACAGACACATCTGTAGTGGTTGCTGACGCCGAACCTTTCCGTGTTGGTCACGTTGTTAAAATTGGCGACGAGCTTCTTTACGTTTCTGCAGTCAATACAGGCACTAAAACATTAACTGTTACTCGCGGGTATGCCGGAACAACTGCAGCTGCTATCGCTGATGGCGCTAAAATTGAAGTACAATTCGTGGAAGGAATCGAGGGTAACGATGCTCGCGCCGCTCGTTACAAAGCGCGTGTTGCAAAATCTAACAAAACGCAAATTTTCGATGACACTATCGAAGTTTCTGGAACTGCTGCTGCGGTCCAACAATACGGTATTAACGACATTTATGAGTACGAAAAACAAAAGAAGCAGTTAGAGCTTGCGCTTCAACTTGAAAAAGCGCTTATAAACGGTATCTCGTATGAGAACGGCCAAGTTCGCCAGATGAAGGGTATCCGTTCATTTATCCAGACTAACGTAACAAATGTCGGCGGAGCATTGACTATGGACGCTATTAATGATCTTGCGCAATCAATTTATCAAGCCGGAGGTTTTGCTTCTGGCGGAGATTATAAGGTTATCGTTGGTGCTAAGCAAAAACGTAATCTTTCTAAGTTAGATACAAACAAAGTCCAAATTAGCCGTTCTGAGAATTCTCGCGGTGAAGTAGTTGATAAGTTAGTAAACGACTTCGGAGAGTTCGAAATTGCATTAAATAACAACCTTGCTGCAGATGAATTGTTCCTTATTGATGCTAACCGTGTTTCTATTCGTCCTTTAGTAGGTCGTGAGTTCTTCCATAAATTCATGGGCGATAAAGGAGACTACACAACTGGTATCGTTGTTGGAGAATATACACTTGAATTCCTCCAAGAAAAAGCTCACGGTCGTCTTAAAGGTCTTTCCTAATAATTAAATAAAAACCCGCCCGCATTTTTTGCGGGCTTTTCTTTTAGGTGGTGTTTAAATGGCGGAGTATCAATCACAATATCCTGAATTAGGGTTTTACGTTAAAGGTAGGCACTGCAAGTTTAGTGGCGGCCGATATGTAACGGATGACCCAGCAGAAATTGAAGTTCTAAACAGTATTATTGACGCTGTTCGTGTTGATGAGCCGAAAGAAAACGAATCAAAGTCGGAGGAACCCGTAAAGGCAACGAAAAAGCCAGTACGCAAGACCTCCGCAAAATAAAGGAGGTTAGCGTATGGTTAACGTTACAGACGCAAACGTGTACATTAACGCAAACGTAATTGACGTTGAGGATTGGAACGATGCGGATGAAGCGAAGAAAACACGAATAGTAAATGTCGCAAAAAATACGCTCGCCAAACAGTTCCCAGGCGTCGTGATTCCGGATAATGCCGTATACGAGTTTTGCGCAAAGTTGGCGTGGGTGTTTAACGATACAAACCGCATGGCTTACCAGGGTGTCGCGTCAATGTCAATACAAGGCGTTGCGTCATTTACGTTTAAAGACGCAGGTCCGAAAGACCTTGCGAAACTGATACCGCAAACAGCAATCGACCTAATTAACGAAGCGAACCCGGGCTTACCTGACGTTTCTTTAACCGCGTTAAAATGGACGGTGATGTAGCGTGCCTTTAATTCCGATGAAACAAACGGTTACTCGCATTCGAACGGAAGGCAACGAGTGGGACGGCACTAAAACCGAAATAAGAACCCCGATGAAATGCGCTATCAATGAAGGCACTAAACTAGTTCGGTCAATGTCGGGTTCAGCCGGTGTACAAGGCACGACGTCATCCGAAGCCGTTTCTAGTGCGCAGATTTACTTTGATAAACTCGCTGACATACGCTTGACTGACGTTTTAGAGTATACGAACGAACTCGGCATAACCCGAAGATACCCGCCATTAACGATCGAGATAAAGCGGTTGAACGGTAAGCCGATTCTAACGGTGGTGTCAGTCTAATGGCGAAATCATTTGAATTAGACGTATCGGGTTTAAAGCGATTAATGGCGAGTTCGCCCGAGGCAGCGGCGCGCGGGGCAAAACGCGGACTACATGACGCACTTGACGACTGGGTTCGAGAGGCGCGGAACATTGCACCAATCGATAAAGGTACGTTAAGGCGAGGCATAACCGCGGAAGGCGTGACTGGAAAGGGAATCAACTTGAAGGCGGAAATTAACTCGACCGCAATAGAGCGCGGGTTTAACTACGCATATTACATTCACGAAGAAGACGCCGGCGGTAAAAACGTGAACGGAGAAAAGCAATACCTCGATAAATCTGCGCAAGAAAATCAGACGAAGTGGCAACGTTGGATCGAGGAAGAAATTGTCGCAGCGTTAAAAAACGAGGGGTGGTGACGAGGTGTCTTTAGTAAACGAATTAAATTCGGTATACGACGTGATTAAGTCGATGTATCCGACTTCAACAATCGCAAGACAAGACGTACCGACATCCCCCGTTGCGAATACGTTCGTTGTACGAGTTCAATACGACAACAGCGAAACGGAGACGCGTCTAACGTTTAAAAATGACCGCGAGTTTCAGCTGATATATTTCGGTTCAAGTTCGATGGATGTCCTTACGAAAATCGACGAGCTTAACCGATTATTTTTAAACGATAAAATAGCGATTCCAATTCGAGGCTCTTTACGCTACATGCGCGTGAAGGGCTTTTCTTTTGGAACGCCAGCCAAGTCATCGAGCAGTGTTGATTACGTGATTGGCGTGCTACAAACGGAAACACGCGAAGCACGCGACCAAGAAACATACGAAAAAATAACGAACGTCAATTTGACGATCAAATAAGGAGTGAATGAAATGGCGGGAGGTTCTTGGAATCCTAGCGAGTTGCCAATTCGTCCAGGTTTGTACGCTAATTTCGTAAGCAAAGCGGCAAATCAGATTAGCGGAGGCGAGCGGGGTATTGTCGCTATCCCTCTAAAAACATCTACCGGAGGAACTGCTACGGCTAAAACGTTCTACACGGTTGAAAACGAAACGGATGCGGCAACTCTTTTCGGATCTGCAAATATCCAATCGATAAAATTCGCATTGCAAGGCGGGGCTAAAGAAGTACTCGTTTATACGATGCCGTCTACGCCTGCTGCGCAGGATTACGTTGATATGAGAACTGCATTCGACACGCGCCCGTTCAACGTCTTTGTTTATGACGGTGAAGTTTCGGCAACGGAACAAGACAATACGTTAGCGTGGGTCAAAACGAATCGAGACGAAGGAAAGCATTTTATGGCGGTATTCGGATGCGTAGTAGCCGCAGACGACAACGATCCGTCGATAGGTGATGCGCGGTCAGTACGTTTAGCTGACGATTATGCCGTCAATCTAATCACCGGAGTAACGATCGACGGCAATACGTACACTTCTGCAAAATACGCACCGTGGGTAGCCGGTTTAATTGCGGGCACACCGATTAACCAGTCGATCACGTATCGAGTTTCTCCAGTTGACGACGTAACGAAGCGATTTACAAACGGTCAAATCAAAACTTCGCTTTCGAAGGGTTCCCTAGTACTCGTTCACGATGGCGAAAAAGTGAAAGTTGAACAAGGGTTGACGACTTCCGTTTCGAAGATTCGCAAACAACGCGCTCGCCAGGCGGTTCTTACCGATGTGACGAAGACAGCGAATGACACGTACATTGGACGCATTAACAACAATGCTGACGGCCAGGCTGCGTTAATCAGCGCAATCAAGGCGTATCTCGAAACGCTAGAACAAGCGAACGTGTTGACGGATATTTCCGTAGAAGTAGACCCGCAATATCAGTCGACGGGAGACTCCGTTTACTTTGCGATTTCTTTCACGGAGATCGATTCGATGGAACGCATTTTCTTAACTATTAACGTTTAAGGGCGGTGAAAATAGATGGCATTAGACGCAACTCGCACAATTAACGGTTCTTTTGGCGAAGTGTGGCACGAAGGGAAATGGCTTACAAACGTTCAGAAAGCGGAGGCGAACGTTGAAATCGATAAAGAAGAAGTTAACCGATCTGGAACGCGCTGGACAGGTCACAAAGTAACTAAACTAACCGGAACTGGAACTGTGAGCGGTTATAAAATTACATCTGATTTTATTCAGTTAATCGGGTCTGTAGGTAGCGATAAAGGGAAACCTTACGTTTCGGAGTTGATTTTTAAATTGGCGGATCCTGAGTCTTTCGGAGCGGAACGCGTACGTTTAAAAGGTGTGCAATTCGATAAAATCCCTTTAGGGAATTTCGAAGTAGGGAAGCTCGTTGAAGAAGAACTTCCTTTTACTTTTAGCGGTTATGACCTATTAGACAAAATTAAAGAAAAATAATTGACGGGCCAATCGCCCGTCTTTTTATTTATCGAAAATTACCTGGGAGGTTTATATAGATGGCAAATTTACAAAAGGATCCATTAGCAGCTTTATTAAGCGCAGATTTAGATGTTCGAGAGCAGGTACCTATTAAACGGTTGGGGATCAATTTAGAGGTAAAGTCATTGGATACTCCTACCTTGAAGCGCTTGACTGAGCGTGCAACGTTTGGCGGAGAAGTTGACGAGTTGAAGTTAAACGCACTTCTTATCGATGCTGCGTGTGTTTTAGATTTCGGGAATGAAAAATTACTCGAAAAATACGGCGCATCTGACCCTGCAGATTGTGTTCAAAAAGCCCTTCTCCCAGGAGAGATTAATAAGCTAGTTACTTCGATCATGCAAGTAAGTGGTTTTGATGACTTCAACACACAAGTAAAACAAGCAAAAAACTAATTAAAGCCGGTGGAGAAGCGTGGCTGCTTCACGTTATTTTCCAACGGCATCACATACCTCCGGATGAAGTATACAAAAAAGAACAACGACATCGAGCGTTTATGTATGCCTCAATGGAGATTCAGTTGGATTCCGAAGAAAAAGAACGCAAGAAAGGGGGTTAATAGATGGCGTTCAATTTAACGGCGGCTTTACGATTAAATGACGCGGGATTTTCAAGCGGAATGAGAAAAGCTACAAACAGCATTAACGGAATGAAAAGCGCGTCTATTGAAGTCGTAAAGCAACTCGGTTTGATTACGACAGCATCAGTCGGTATTGGTGCTGCGTTTAGTTCGGTTAACAAG